>JBAYUS010000007.1:0-37988 GCA_041675025.1 Candidatus Absconditabacterales bacterium | reverse complement strand
CTCGATGTCGACTCGTCGCATCCTGGGGCTGTAGAAGGTCCCAAGGGTTGGGCTGTTCGCCCATTAAAGCGGGACGCGAGTTGGGTTCAGAACGTCGTGAGACAGTTCGGTCCCTATCTACTGTAACCGCAAGCAATTTGAGAAACGCTGTCCCTAGTACGAGAGGACCGGGATGGACTAGCCTCTAGTTAACCAGTTGTCACATCAGTGGCACAGCTGGATAGCCACGCTGGGAAAAGGTAACCACTGAAAGCATCTAAGTGGGAAACTTGTTTCAAGATAAGATTGCTCTCTCTTCGGAGGTAAGATCCCTTATAGACTATGAGGTTGATAGGTGTTATGTGTACGTCCGGTAACGGATTTAGCAGAGACATACTAATAGATCGAGCGAGATTTATTGTTTTTTTAAACGTAATATATTATACTATTGCACTAAATGATCCTTTCATTATAGTACATTTTTCATTTACTCTAACGGTGGTGTTGATGTGGCTTGGGGAAATACCTGTTCCCATTCCGAACACAGAAGTTAAGTCCTTGCCAGTCGATGATACTTGAGCTGTCAGCTCTGGGAAAGTAGATTAGCGCCACCATTACAGTAGATGAATAGGTCAAATTGTAATAAGCAAATGTGTTGTTATGTGTGAGTAGTTTAAAATAAACTCTTCAACCCCCATAACTATCCCTCATTATTTTCAACATTTAGCTTATCGATCGATTCAACTACACGTGTGATCATTAATAGTATTAAAAAGAGATAAAGCATGGTTTTTATGAAGAGTTTGACCCTGGCTCAGGATGAACGCTAGCGGAACGCCTAACACATGCAAGTCGAACGAGTTTTTTTTTGTAGCAATACAGGATAAAATTAGTGGCAAACGAGCGAGTAACGCGTACTTAATCTGCCCAAAAGTTGAGAACAACTATAGAGATATAGCTAATTCTCAATATGCTCACGATGGTGAAATCCCAATGTGAGGAAAGATTTATCGCTTTTGGAGGAGGGTGCGTCCTATCAGGTTGTTGGTGAGGTAATAGCTCACCAAGCCTATGACGGGTAGTCGGTCTGAGATGATGTCCGGCCGCGATGGAACTGAGACACGGTCCATACTCCTACGGGAGGCAGCAGTGGGGAATCTTGCACAATGGACGAAAGTCTGATGCAGCGATTCCGCGTGGAGGATGACGCATTACGGTGTGTAAACTCCTTTTTTGGTGGAAGACGAATGACGGTACACCAAGAATAAGGGACGGCTAACTACGTGCCAGCAGCCGCGGTAATACGTAGGTCCCAAGCGTTATCCGGATTTACTGGGCGTAAAGTGTCCGTAGCCTGATATTTAAGTCTGTTTTCAAATACCTCAGCTCAACTGAGGAAAGGGAATAGATACTGTATATCTAGAGAATATTGGAGGTTAGTGGAATTTCCGGTGGAGCGGTGAAATGCGTTGATATCGGAAAGAACGCCGAAAGCGAAAGCAGCTAACTATGATATTTCTGACGGTGATGGACGAAAGCTTGAGTAGCAAACGGGATTAGATACCCCGGTAGTTCAAGCTGTAAATTTTCCTCGCTAGGTGTCTCCATAACTATTGATATAGCAATGTTATATCAAAAGCTATGGAGGTGCCGTAAGTTAACACGTTAAGCGAGGCGCCTGAGTAGTATATTCGCAAGAATGAAACTCAAAGGGATAGGCGGGGGAACACACAAGCAGTGGATGATCTAGATTAATTGGATAATAAGCCAAAAATCTTACCCAGACTTGACATGGATTGTGTCTACGATGAAAGTCGTATAGCTGTAGCAATACAGCGCTTTCCACAGATGGTGCATGGTCGTCGTCAGCTCGTGCCGCAAGGTGTCTAGTTAAGTCTAGTAACGAGCGCAACCCTCATCGTTAGTTAAATATGTCTAACGAGACTGCCCGCGTAAGCGGGAGGAAGGAGAGGATGACGTCAGATCCTCATGCCTCTTACGTCTGGGGCTTCATAGATCATACAATGGGTAGTTACAGCGAGAAGCAATACCGTAAGGTGGAGCAAATCTTCAAAGCTACCCTCAGTTCGGATTGTAGTCTGGAATTCGACTACATGAAGTTGGAATTGCTAGTAATGGCGAATCAGCATTGTCGCCGTGAATATGTCCCTGTTCCTTGCACTCACCGCCCGTCAAACCATGGGAGTTGGGGCTCTCTAAAGATTCGCCATGCGGGTTAAGGAGAGAACCGATGACTGGGGTTAAGTCGTAACAAGGTATCCCTACCGGAAGGTGGGGATAGACCACCATTCTAATCTAGAATACACTTAATACCTAATACCCGACCATGTCTTTATCTCTTTTTAATACTATTATATCAATTTATTGATATGAAAGAAAAACTACCTTAGCCAGGTAGTTTTTTCTGTTACTGAAAATTATTAGTAATAAAAAAACCATGTATATTTACATGGCAATTTTAATTTTAATTTATTTGGTTGATGAACTATAAATAATATCTGACTGAAATGTAAGATACGTCATCAAGAAAAATGAAAGAATAACCATCGGAATTGTTATGTAGTTAAGATTGTATTGTAAACTTATATTATAAATACTGTGGAGTCAAAATCACCCAATGATACCTAGGATAACTGGTACAATCATATTGTTAGTTTTTTTTGTTTTGATCATAATGAAGGCGATCAAACTTGTAGAAACGATATGGATTAATGTGCTGACTAATCCTCTACCAATTAACATATTTATAATATTTATATTTTCATTATTCAGGACATTATTTATTATATACAATATATTTTCCACTGCACTAAATCACAATCAGACTAAGATACAAAAGAAGATTAGATTACTTTCATTCGGTTCCTTATTCGCGAAAAACAAATTATTTCCTGCCGAATATTTCATATACTCCTCTGCATAAGCCGAAACTAGATAATAGAGTAGCAGGGTATTTATTCATGCAAGGAATCCTCCGTATGCGAGCGCTATGAAAAAAATTGATCAGATAAGAAGTATTTGTGCGATTCTTTTATATCGATTCTTGAAAAATATTGTTACAAGGACGACAAATAAAGTACAATATGCTACAAACAATAATAAACTTTTGGTATCTATTACATTTGTGAGAGCCAAGTTCTGCTGCCCAAAAAATCAGAGTAAATAGGTATATGCGAAGAGTGATCCTACGATGACGATAGCGAGTCCAAATACTTTGAGAGTTATTCAGATTTTGATTTTTTTTTGTGAAAAAATTGTATTTATGATCCGAATTCGTACATATACTAATAAGATACTTGTGATGATTGGTCGGATTAAATTCACTGACATATAATTAATGATAAATTATTGTTTACTGAGTATTTCATTCAATACTCTTATAACCTCATCGGTATTGTCTTGATTGCAAATAATGAAAAGTTCTTGTGCTGTTGCACCTTTACTCATAATACATTTGATACCGCTTTTAGTATTGTAAGATATTTTGAAGCGAAGATCAGAAGATCATTTTTGTTGTCTGGAGATTCTTCCAGGTATTATTCTAAAAATTAGTGGCTGTTTTTCAATCTCTAAAAGGAGCTTCTGAAATTCAGGCAAAATGTGGTGTATGGCTTTTGTTTTTGAAAATTTAATGTTCATGATATAAATATTTTATTGTTGTAAATATAGTAATGAAACTTTGAGAATTATTGTGACGTGTAGATCTTACAGAAAAATTTGTTCTTCAAAAATTTCTTTGTACATTTTTACAGTATTCGAGAGAAGAGTTACGAACTAATACTGATCAAGAACTTTCTGATGAGATTATACAAAAAGTGCTTGTTGCTTACAAGTCATATGTAGAAGATAAAAAACCATTAGAATATATTCTTGGTCATGTAGATTTTTTTGGGAGAGAATTTTTTGTCAACGAAGCGACGCTTATCCCAAGACCAGAAACTGAATATATGATAAATTCGGTAACCGAATTTATTCAGGGACAAGGGACAAGGAACGAGGAACAAGAAAATTCTCCCAAGTCCCAAGTTCCAAGTCCCACATTCCAAAACAATTTATTGTTAGATATTTGAACAGGGTGTGGAGTACTTGGAATTTCTGTATTGTTGCAAAATCCTGACTATTTCACTGAAGTGATATTCAGTGATTATTTTGATAATGCATTACAAATCGCGAAGAAAAATTATGAAACATTAGTGAAAACATATGCATGAAAAGTACAATTTTTACATTCTGATTTGCTTGATTTCCTAGTTAAGTGAACTAGTGAATTTCCAGATGGTACTACCGTTCTTGTTGCTAATTTACCGTATATACCAGAAGAGACTTTTGAAGCAAACGTTTCTGACAATGTTAAAAAACGAGAACCAAAACCAGCCTTTGTTGGTGGTGATGATGGGCTTGATTACTATAGAATTATGCTAGACCAAATACTCCAGTTGCAGGATGCAAGGAGCAAGGAGCAGGTTCCTGGAACTTGAAACCTATTACCTGTAACTATGTTCTTAGAGATGATGACGTGGCAAGTAGATGTTTTACGTCAATTATATGATCATGTTTTTATCTTTGAAGAAGTAAAAACTTTTCATTTTAACATCAGAATAGTCAAAGCTTATCTTAAATAATTATATTGACTTTATGTGATATATAGATATATTATTTTTGTTTATTTGATGATTATCTTGATATGTGATGAAGTAATAAAGGAAAATTTAGAATAAGTATAATGAAAACATATTTAAGTGGAAATCTTTTACCTGCTAGTCGTTCTGATTCAGCAAAAAATAGTCCAAGCAATAAAATCAATAATATTACTAATAATACTTCAAAGGAAATCATTTCTATAGACGATATAAATGAACCATATCATTTAGATTTTTATACAAATGATTTTTGATTTATTCGTATTAAATATCTTGCGAAAAATTATAGTGCTCAATATATTCAAGATTTTTTTAAGATATTTGAACAGGTTGAAGATGTTATTATTACGGTTAAAGACATCAATAATCCTATTATTGATAAATATTCTTGTATTGTTTTGGAACCCTCACGTAAATATACAAAAAAAATAAATGCTCATCTTTTTCGAGCTATATTATCAAAAGACACCAAAAATCCTTATGTTAAAAAATATGATAATCCCTATGAGAGATTAAAAGAAATTATTTTTGATGCCAATAAAGAAATTATCTTAGAGGAATATTAAAAGACACAAGGATGTGTCTTTTTTTAATATTATTCTAAACCTAGTTTTCTTGCAAAATAGTTTTCTTTATTTTCAAAAGTTACATGAATTGCTGTTTTTCTTTCCATAATTTCACTTAGTTTTTCTTCAATATATCTCATATGATCTTTGTTATTGAAAATGAGTTGAGCTACTTTACTTATTGTGATAATATATACTTCATCGCTTGTTATTTTATTTATTATTAAACTATCTTTTAGACTATTTTTGATAGATGGTTTATCTATTTTTTCTATCAATTGAATAAGAATATTTTCAAACGTTTTTTCATTTTCTTCCATATTTTTATAAGAAAATAGATAAATTTATTTTACTTCTCTTTGAATGTGTTTATGTATCGCGACTTTGTATATGATCGCAGGATATGGATAATATCTGATGTTTCCAATGATATCTGTGAATGTTTCAGATATTTTGGTAGAAAAATTTATATCTTCAAGAAATATTTGATCAATATACATCAATGTTTGTTTTGCAAAATTATGAAGATCTATACCTTGATTGTGAATATCATCAACTTTTTCAAAAATTGTTTTTGGATCACCGGCTTGAATCAAACTTAAAAAATCTTTTATCAATACCTCTGATGCAACACCCAAAAACTTCGTAATCTGTGCCTCATTAATATTTCACAAAACACTTACTTGATCTACATATTTCACAGCATCACGAACGCATCATTCTGAAATTTTCGAAATCAAATCGATTGCTTCATCTGTTGCGGTCAATGTTTCTTGTTGGATTATATTTTTGAGATGTTTGCTCATTTCTTTTTTATTTACTTTTTTGAAGTTGAAAACTTGGCAACGAGAAACAATAGTTTCAGGTACTTTTTGTATGTCTGTGGTTGCAAGTATAAAGCATACATTATCTCTTGGCTCTTCGATGGTTTTCAAAAGTGCATTAAATGCACCTTTACTTAGCATGTGTACTTCATCTATTACATATATTTTTTTCTTTAAATTTGCTGGTGGATATGCTGCTTTATCTAAAATTTCTTCTCTTATGTTGTCTACACCCGTATGTGAAGCTGCATCTATTTCTATATAATCCAAAGTTTTTCCTTCTGTGATAGTTGTACAATTGAAACATTTATTGCATGGATTTCCATCTTGAGGATCTAGACAATTTATTGCTTTTGCTAAGATTCTAGCAGCAGTGGTTTTTCCTGTTCCTCTTGGTCCAAATAACAAATAATTATGATGCATCTGTTTATGTGTGCTCATTTGTGCTTTAAGAATTTCTGTAATATGATTTTGTCCAATTATAGTATCAAAGGTCTGTGGACGATACTTATTCGCTAATGACATGCTGATCAACTAATGATTAAAATGGTTACAAGTTACAGGTTGTAGGTCACAGGTTTTTTCACTTGCTCCTTGGAACTTTCTACCTGCTCCTATTTAGTGTTTGGAGTCTACTTATTTATTTTATTTTTTCAATGACAAACCCTAGACAACTAGCATTGACTTTGTGATATAAATAGTTATAGTTTTGTTTTGAATCAAAACAAAATAAATTATGAGCGAATTTGATCCTAAATTACATGTGCTTCGTATACGTTCAGATACGGATAAAATCACAAGAACAAAAACTCAACAAAAAAACAACATTGAAAAACTTTTTGAAGAATTAAAAAAAGCTTATCCATTACCTGAAGCAGAAATTCAAGTTTTGGATAAAGAGGGATATAAAACATTAGAATCTAAGCTTTATATCTTAATGAGAACTTGGTTGAAAGTTACTGATGCTGATAGGATTGATTATTTTGATTATGATGAGATCCTTCGTTTTCGTTCAGCAGATATTTGTATAGAAGCATTACCTCAGGTAAATAAACTTCTTGCTTGTGTTGGATTGTTTGCAGAACTTGATCAATCAGAAAATAGACATATCTTAATTAAAGATCTTCCTATTTCTGTTTTGTAGTAATGTTTGTTGTGTTTTTAAGACCACTAGTTTAGTGGTCTTTTGTTTTTATCTAAAAAAACTCTGTAGTTTGGACAGAGTTTTTTTTATTGTGTTTTAATTATTTTTTAAAACTTTTTCTTCGCCTGCTGGACTTTACAAACGCTTCGCTAGACTTCCTTTTTGACATTGCCTCAAAAAGGAAGCAAAAAACTCTAGCCAGATGCAAATTCAACAACCTGTCGTTTCATCATGAAAGGATTATCTATCTCACTTTGTTCGCACACATTCGTGTGACTCACCTCAGCTCGATTATATTGATTGCTTCAAATTTGGGGAGTGTCGGGTCGTGTATCTGGCGTCTGTTATAAAGTAAGAAAATAAAAAAAATTCCACAATTTCTTGCAGAATTTTTAATTATATTTTAATTATATTTTAAATGATTTTCTTGGTGGATAATCTCCGAAACTTTTTTTTGCTCAAGAATCTTTCTTCTCGCCAAATGATTTCTTTGCTCCGAAATCTCTTTTAGCTCAAAATTCTTTTTTCGGTCAAAACTCTCTTTTCGGTCCGTATGATTTTTTGTCTCAAAAATCTTTCTTATCACCAAAATCTTTTCTTGGTGAAAATTCTCTCTTTGGATAACTTGAACCAGTAGAAGAATTTTCTCTTCTTGGATAGGCTGGTCTGCTAGAAGCAGACGAATCTCTTCTTGGTCATCTCTCTCCTCATCTTGAAGGATATGGCCTTCTTCCTCATCTACCTCCTCCTCAATCACTTTCTTTTGCTCTATTGATGATTGATTTTTTTCCGTTGATAGTTTTATTTTCAAATGCATTAGTTATTTTTGTTGCGTTACTTGGAGATACGCTGATAAATGAAAAGTCATCCATCATTTTTAAATCATCGATTTCTTTTCCTTCTACTCCAGATTCTTTTGTAATCATTTCTAGAAGTGAACGTCCTGTATATCATTCTGCTCTTCCTAATGCTACAAATAATCTTGTCTGTCCTCATGTTCCTCATTTGCTTGCAAATCTGTTTTCTCTTGTTTGTTCTGTGATGTCACGATATTTACTTTGATCGAAATCGCTTTCGTAATGCATCTTCAAAAGCGCTGCAACTACGTCACGAGGATCGCTATTTTCTATCAGTTTGTTGGCTATTTCTACATAGTTTTTGTGACTATCTTTTTTCAAAACTCCTTGAATACTTTCTTTTAATTTATCTTTTTTCTTTTCGATAACTCATTTGATATCTGGGATTATTCCTTTTTTGATATCAACTTTATTTACTTTTTTGATATAAGACATCTTGCTATATTCTCTTGGTGTGATGAAAGTAATTGCTGTTCATTCTTTTCCAGCTCTTCCTGTTCTTCCTATTCTGTGTGTATATCTTTCAGCGTTTTGTGGGATTGCATAATTGATAACATGAGTTACATCATTTACATCGATTCCTCTTGCTGCGATATCTGTAGCAACCAAAATATTTACTTTTTTGTCTTTGAAACGTTGAAGAAAATGTTCTCTTTGTTTTTGTGCGAGATCACCGTGAAGTCCTTCTGCACTATATCATTCGTCATTCAATCTTGAAACTAATCCATCTACATCAGCTTTTGTATGACAAAAAATGATACCGTAAAATCCTGCTTCCGTATCCATGATTCTGCGAAGTAATTCAAATTTATCTCTTTCATTTACTTCAAAATATGCTTGATCAGTATTTTCTCCTGTTGTACTTGTATTTTCTACTTCAACTAATTCATAATTACCGATATATTTTTTAGCGATTTTTAAAATGTCTTTTGACATAGTCGCAGAAAATAATAATACTTTTTTTTCTGGATTTGTTCCTTTGAATATTGTTTCGATATCATCAATAAATCCCATATCCATCATTTCATCTGCTTCGTCGAGAATGAAATAAGAAATATCTTTCAGATCTAATGTTTTTCTTTTTAAATGATCCATAATTCTTCCTGGCGTTCAAACCAAGATATCAATTCCTCTTTTGAGAGCTCTGTGTTGGATTTCATATGATTGTTTTCCATAGATTGCCATCACTTTGAGTCATTTGTTTCCTTGAAGTGAATTTATTTCTTCTGCGATCTGTGTCGCGAGTTCTCTCGTTGGTGCGAGAATAAGTGCTTGTACTTTACCACCTGGGGTAAGTTTTTCGATTAAAGGAATACCAAAAGCTGCAGTTTTTCCGGTACCGGTTGCTGCTTGTCCTATAACGTTTTTTTCTCCTTGAAGAAGGAGGGGAATAACTTTTTCTTGAATCGGAGATGGGGTTACGAATCATTTTTTCGTTAATGCTGCCAGTGTTTTTTCTCAGATTCATAAATCTTGAAATGTTGTCATTTGTTTTTTTGCAAATAATAAAAAAGTGCTCTCATTATTTCTTACATGTCCATTTATTCCTCTTGTAGAGGCATAATAATAGTCCGGTGCACCCTTTATTGTCCTTATTGCACACGGAGGACTAAGTAAGAGTGAGAACGCTTTCGTTCTTTGCGCTATAGTTTGAAATAACTGCCTTAGATATTAAGAAAATCCTTTGAAATTACAATGGAGACTTTGGTTTGATTATTGTTGCAAATCCGAACTGATTTATTATTATCATCTTTGATTTACTTTGTAACTTCAAAAAACTTATGGATTTGACTGGACATCGTCAACAAATGGACAAAGCTATTCAATTTTTGACAGGAGAACTTAAAGCTTTACAAGTAGGAAGAGCTTCAACTGGATTGGTAGAAAATATTACTGTAGAAGCATCATACGGACCTATGAAAATTCCTCAAATTGCTCATGTAACTATCATGGATGCACAAACAATTAAAATAGAACCACGAGATAAAAATGAAATTAAACATGTGGAAAAGGCTATTTACGATGCTAATGCATGATTATCCCCACAAAATGAAGGAAGTTATGTTATCGTAAGAATCCCAGCACTAACCCAAGAAAGAAGAGCTGAAATAGCTAAACAAGTAAAGGGTATGTGAGAAGAAGTAAAATGACGTATTAGAATGGCTAGACAAGATGCCATGAAAGATACTAAAACTATTTTTGATGCCAAAGAAATTGGTGAAGATGAACATAGAAGAAATGAAAAAGAAATTGATGTATTGGTAAAATCAATGAACGATAAAATCGATGAACTTATCAAAAATAAAGCTGATGAAGTAATGAGTATGTAACTAAAAAAAATGGGGAGCAGGATACAAGGAGCAAGTTCTTGAAACCTGTAACTTGAAACTTGTGACCAATAATTTTATTATATAAAATTACATTATGTTAGGAATGTTGTTTACAGAGATTTTATATCGTCCGATTTTCAATATATTGGCTATATTTTTGGCTATTTTCGGTGGTAACTTGGGTGTCGCTATTATATTATTGACGATTACCATTAGATTGCTTATGATCAAACAATCTACTGCAGGAAATGATATGCAAAAAGGTATGGGAGCACTCCAACCAAAATTGAATGAGATTCAAGAAAAATATAAAGATGATCCAAAAAAATTATCAGAAGAAACTATGAAAGTTTTCAAAACTGATGGTAAAGGAGCATTGACATGATGCCTTCAAATGCTTATTCAGATCCCTGTGTTTATCGGATTGTATTATGTAATCAGACATATGGCGGCTGCAACTATTCCACAAGAACGATTATATAGCTTCTTCAATAGTTTTGGTGCTCGTTTCGTTGAATCTGATGCACTTACTAGTGGAGTTATTAATACAAATTTTTTCGGTATTGATCTTTTATGAACCAAAAATATCGTACTCGCTATCATAGCTTGAGTGTTTACGTTTCTACAAACTAAACTTACTACACTTGCTAAACCTGCGACACCAACAATTCCAGGACAAAAAACTCCTGATATGGGAAAGATGATGTGATTTATGAATTACTTCTTGGTTATCATGATCGGTTCGTTTGTATATAGCATGCAAACTGGTGTAGGTCTCTATATCGTTACTACAACAATTTTCAGTGTAGCGCAATATTCACGACAATATAAAGCGTTACTCAAAGCAAAACGAGGAGAACGAACAAGTAGAGGAAAAGGAATAATAATTAACCCAAAATAGGGACGAGGAACATGGACCAAGGGACAAGGAAACTTTCCTTTCACCTCGTATCTTTTATCTAGTCCCAACAACAAAAGTTTTTGACTATTATAATCTACATATGATTATTAAACAGATAATACTTTTTCTGCTTTTGTTGTTCATTATATCTTTTTCATGACGAGTAATCTTCGGGTTACTCGTTTTTATGTTTAAAAAAGATAAATTTGCTATGTATGTGCCATCATTCGATAGACATATCAAACTTATGAAAAATAATTTGAAGTTAGTTCGCTGAAAAAGGCTAGTGGATTTGTGATGTGGTGACGGGAAAGCGATGAGATTTTTTACTAAGACGTTTTGATTGCATTGCGATGGTTATGAGCTCCAGCGCTTTCCGTATCTCTATGGGAAGCTGATTAATTATGTCTTATGATATACTAAACTCAAAATATATAAACAAGATTTTTCTCAGACCAACCTCAAACGTTATGATTATATTTATATATATCTTCTTCCTATCCAGATGGCTGCTATCGAACCACGAATTTTTAAAAATATGAATCCAAATTCAATAATAATTTCCAACTCATTTCAATTCGTTATTCACAAACCTTACAAAATAATTAAAGACAAAAAGGGTAAACCAAGTATATTTTTGTATAAGAAAGTATAGACGTCATCGCGAGTTCGCTTAGACGAACGTGGCGATCCAGTACTGGATTGTTTTGTCGTTTCACTCCTCGCAATGACTCAAGACTAAAAAAACTTTATTTCTGAATTATTTCATGGACCATCTCGCTATCATGAATCCCAAATGGAAATTAATTCCTAAGATTCTTTCTTGAGAAAAGACAATAGAGTCTAGACGATATATGATGAAGATTGCTCCGCGAAATAAAATACAGGCTGGTGATACCGTTTATTTTAAAGACGCAGGAAAAGAAATAACCGCTTTGGCAACTGTCGCTAAAGTTTTGCAATTTGATAATTATACTGACGAAGAACTTCATGATATTTTAAATAATTATGCTGATGTCATTTCTTTTCATGATCCTTTGGATCAGGTCTATCAGTGGACTAAACTAAAAAAATATTGTATTCTTATATTTCTTAAACATCCAAAAAAAATCATGCCCTTCGCAATAGATAAGACGTGATATGGTAATGCATGTGCGTGGATAAGTTTACCAGATATTGATAAAATTAGATTATAATTATAAAGAAAAAATAATTTTTCTAAAATTTGCAAAATATACTATTTCAGCTATAATTAAGTGTTTATTTAATTTTATTTTTCCTGAAAATGACAGAAAAAGAATTAATGACTATAGATAATATACAATATTCTAAAAAAGAATTAATAAATAAGATCAATAATCAATCAATTCAAAATATATCAGTATTTAGAAAAGCATTTGCAGAAAATTTTTATGAAGATGAATTAAAAAATATATTGAAAAATGCGATACATGATGAATACTACGAACTTGCTGCAACTATACATGAAGTATTAAAAGATCCGAAATGAATTTACAAAAAAATATTAGAAAAAAAACAAGATGAGCTTATAGAAAATTTTGTGAAAAACAAAGTTAAGGTATCATTATCAAGAGAGATTTTACTAAAATTAGAAAAAGAAAATTTTAAAATAGATAGTACAAATTGGAAAGAAATTCAAGATTTAGCTGGAGTTAAGGTATTGGTAAATCCAGAATGAGATGTTTGGGAATATTTAGAGTGAAATTCTAAATGAGAACAATTATTTACAGGCCCTGAATATAAAAATTGAAAATTAATAAAAGAATGATCAGCAATAAGAGAAACAAAAAAAGCAGGCAAAAAATTGCCTACATCAGCAAATAAATACAAAAAACTTATAAGATGAAAAAAAATACATTGATGATATGGGTGAGATTACCTAGCATTTTTGATATGAGAATGATATTTAACGCAAAATAGAAATGCAACCAAAAAATTTTCTGGTTGGCGTAATGCAGATGATGATATGTTTAATGATATTGATCGAGAATTTTCTATGTGGTGTGAAGACGGTACTTATTTCTATGGAGATAGAATGGAATCATCTTGTGTCGATTGACGATGATCTGATGGTCGCTCTGTTCGTTGTCTTCAAGATTATTAAATATATTTAACTTATCATTTATTTCTTTTTCTTTTTGTTTACAGCTTTTTTTCACGTTTTATTTTCGTTTACATGTTCTGGCAGCTTTTTGCCTTTTACTCCCCCCACCCCCTCTGAAACAAAAGGGGCGAAAAAAAATTCTAGCTTTGTCGAGAAGTCCCTCTGTTTCAGAGGGACCTGCCTGCGGTAGGCAGGTTTAGGGAGTAAAAAAAAGGCGATTATTCATCGCCCTTGTCTACCAAACAAATAAATTCATTAAGACTCTATTTTTCTACATAAGCACATGTATTAGAAACACATGTAGCTTTGGGAGATGGAGAACATCTATCAATACTTTGACTACATTTTTTGTTATATACATCCATTTTTTTATAGAATTGATTTTTGTCGACTTCTTTATTGATGAAGTGATAACAACCAAAATCTACATACTGAGCACCCAATATCAATATACTACAATCAGCATCAACTTTGCAATAATTAGCATTAATAATGTCGTTATCAATTTCCTTGTATAAATCTTCACAAACAAAATCTCATGATGGTTGATTGATGGTAGATGTTGTTGTTCATGTGTCTGGTTCTATAACCGTTCATGTGGATGTCGTGGTTGTCGTTTTTATAGTACATCCCGCTACAATAAATACTGATACTAGTAAAGAAAGAACTAATAGTTTTTTCATGTGTTTAATTAGAGTTTAAAGCTTATCTGTAAGCATACCCTTTCTGTTTGAGGAGTAAAGCTTTATTATTTAAAAAAAGACGGTTATTCACCGCCACTATTTCTTTTTACTTTTGACTACAACTTTCTTTCAGGTTTTTATTGTATCGTTTACATGTTCTGGTAATTTTTTTCCTTTGGGTGTCTTACTTGCTCGTTCTTCGGCCATTTTTGGTTCATTCTTAAACATTCGTTTGCGTTGAGTATTTGAAACAAATGGCATGGAGCATATTTATAGAATAAAATTACAATCCTATCGTAATTCTTTCTGTCCTGAAACTATACATACTTACATTACCACTAATTCCGTATTTCTGTTTGATGAGTCCTAATGCTGTTTTTACATCACCTACTCCTTTGGTGTTTGGAAGAATAGTTCAAGATTTTTTGGTTTCATTGTTTACGAGAAATATTCCGTAGTCTTTTGTCGGTAAAGCGAGGAGTTTATTTATATCTGTTTCTTGAATATATGATTGGATGATATCTATTACGATAGTCTTCGTAGTATGTTCGTATTTAGCGAGGAGTCCGTTGTAGATAAGATCAGTTAATTCATTTATTTTTTTATCAGTTTCTATACTTCCATTGGAAGCGAGAAGTTTTTCATTTACGTCGAAAAGTGAGAAGAATAGTCATTTTTTTTCTTCTGGTTTGCAATGTTTGGCGAGTTCTGTTTTGATTTGTTCGAGCATGTTTTTTTCTCATTGAATAAGTAATTAGCTTGATTTGAGAATATCCAAACACAAGTGAAATGCAAGAGTTTGACGGATTCATTCAATGATATTCTGTTGACAACCCAGTGTGTTATGCCTGTAAAAACTATGACACGTAGTATTGATTTTTTTAGCATACCGTAGGCAAATATCCTACAATTGACATCTTTCTTATATATCCTTAAAGTATTGACTTTCTTCTCCATATATTTATAACTTTATTACAACACCAAACAAAAATATAGATTAATCTATTTTTTATTTTGCCAAAAAATTTATGAATAAATCGGGAAAGAAGATAATTATTTTACTTGTAGTGTCTATTTTAACTCTTGTTTCTACACTTGCATTTGCTTATGGATACCTCCAAGAAGAAAAATGATCAAGTCAAAATCAGTTGATACAAAATATAAGAATACAAACAATACAGCAATTGATAGACAAAAAATTCAATCGCTTTATTACCATACCATTTGGTCCTGGAAATGATTTTGTTCATTTGACGTGATCTATGAATTATCCAGAATATCCTGGATATATGTTAAATACCGGAATTAATCTTGAAGATGATCTGGATATTTTATTAGAGAAAAAAATTCAAGAATTATATAACGAACGTTCATTATATGCTAAAATACTTAATAAGCCTATTGATATTCCAATAATAACAGATGAAGATATTCAACAATTAAAAAATGTTTATCTTTTTAAAAATCAAAAAGATTTAGAAAATTTATGATATGTTGTAAGTTCATATAGAACAAGAATAAATACTGATGTTGCTTGGAGAAGAGATAATATTTCAATTTCATATCGAAATATTGGTAACGTTAGAATTCTCAATAGTCAGCAACAATTTTCTTTTATGGATGAAATCCATTATGATCCCGCTATCAACAATTGGAAGCGTGATACAGTATCTGGTCTTGCAATTGTATGAGGAGTAACGAGCGTAAAAGGTTGAGGTATTTGTGGTGCTTCTCGAGGTATAAATGCAGCTATTATTACCAATAAAGCTTTTGATATTATTACGAGATATAATCATACTAAGACGTGGAAATATTTGTATCAAAATATTATTAATGGAAAAGAATATCGACTTCCAGGTTTAGATGTTGCTGTTTATAGAATGTGATGAGCACAAAAAGATTTTGTTTTCAAAAATATCCGTGAATATCCTGTTGTTTTAGTTATGAACTATGATGGTACGCCCAATTGAACAGAAGAGTTATTTGTTCTTAGTCATATAGAAGATCGTGGAACATTAAATTTTCTTTGAAATAAGGATAATTGTTATAGTCGAGAAGCTAATGGCGAACAGTTTAAAAGTTGTTATAATTTAGTATCCTGACGATAATTGTTTTCTAGATTTTTATAAAAAGACACTTCTTTTATGGAGTGTTTTTTATTTTTTCTATTAAATTGTTTGATATTTGACAAATTCTGATTTTCATATATAATTATAATACATATTTTTACTCTTTTTATATGCTCATAGCATGTGAAACTCGCTATTAATCATCATAATATCATTATTGTTTCTCTGAGGATGATTTTTTGGTGTTACTCAAGCGCAATATGAGAGTATTACTCAACCAGATCCTATCGAGAATATTTATAGGATAAGTGATCCACTTCAATATATATTTTCTATGCTTCAATATATCAGACCTCTTCTTCAGATTTCTTCTTCTCAACATGGTGCTGCCAATGAAGATGTTTTAATTAATATCCCTCGTGAGACCATTGTGCGTTTTCTAGATGAAAGTAATAGTTTTGAAGAATTTTCTCACAAACTAAGAATTTCTCTTATAAAATTTTTGATAGATGATCAATATTCTAATTTCCTTAATCAACCCTACCAAGAAAATGGGAATGGTAAAATAATACAGCAGTCATGAGACTTTAAAGTCTTAAAAGATATTACAACAAAAGATATGCTTGATACTTTATTGACCAATAAATCATCTTTGTTTCAGCGTGATTTTATTCAGATTAAAAAGCTCAATAAACATTTAGAATTTTCTCCTATTACTATTAATACTCAAGAATATCAAAATCTATGACCTGTTTTCCTCTTCAAGAATGAACAGGATCTGAGAGATCTTTGATATGAATTAATTTCTCGAAAATCTAGAATTAATACTGATCCTGATTATAGAATACATAATATTTATACAGCTTTCAATAATATTTGAAATGTAAGATTAATTATGCCTGGTGAAACATTTAGTCTTGCTCGTGAACTTCATTATAATCCAAATTTTGAAGATGGAAATGAGGCATATGTTGCTGGATTTGCAACATTTGGTGCAGGTGCGAGAATGATATATGGTGGTGGACTTTGTGGTGTAGCAACCGCTTTCTATCAATGAACACTTACTAATCTTTGATTTGCTTTGGTTGAATATAAAGCACATTCTACGTATTATAGAAATTTATATGAAGCAGAAATAAATGGTACAATGATTAAAGATCCCTGACTTGATGCAACATTATATTCTCCTATGTTTGATCTTAAAGTAAAAAATATCCGTGAATATCCTATTATAACTGTGTTTAATTTTGATGGATTAAGTTGAAGTACAGAACAAGTATTCACTTTGTCAAAAGTTCAAGATAGAGGCTCTTTTGAATATGTTGGTATGTATAAAAGATGATTAAATTCTTGTTTTACTCGAGATATAAATTGAACAAAAAGAACAAATTGTTATAGATATATAAGAAATTTCTAAGACTCGAAAGGTTGAATTTTATTAGTATAATCATATAGAAAGAGAATATTTTATTTCTCTTTTTTTGATGTCTAAACTTGCTTTCAAAATACTTAAACAGAAATGAAACGCCAGAGTTTGAGAAATAACACTCAATGGTGTTACGTTGACAACCCCTGTTTTTATGCCGGTGTGAACTAAAGCTACAATTAAGTGAATTGTTTTGGATATGCTCAAAGATCCTAAATATATCTGAGATTTGCCTGAGATCAAACTTATCCTGGCAAATACCTTTCATTTGTATTTACGCCCCGGTGATGAGCTGATAAAAGAGGCCTGAGGATTGCATACATTTGAAAATCGGGACAAACTTATTTTGACTGATAGTGGAGGATTTCAAGTTTTTTCTTTATGACTCGGAAAAAATGATGCATGATCTATTATTCAAGACTGATGATGAAGTCATGATGTGAAAATGAAACTTATGGAAGATGGAGTAAAATTCCGTTCACCGTATGATGGCTCAAAACATATGTTTACTCCAGAATGAGTTGTAGATATTCAGTGTAATTTATGATCAGATATTATGATGGTACTTGATGTATGTTCACCATCTGGTGCAGACAAAAAGACTATCGAAAAACATATGCAGATGACACATCGTCGAGCAAAGAGAGCATTTAATCATTTGAAGCCAAAATATGATGATGTTCGTTGAGTATTATTTCCTATTGTGCAATGATGAACACATTTAGATCTTAGACAACAGTCAGTAGATTTTCTTTCGGACTATGCGCGAGACTGAATTGCTGTATGATGAGTAAGTGTATGAGAAAGTAAAGATTTAATCCGTGAAGTCGTAGCATTTACTGCTGCCAAATTACCTACCAACGTACCAAGATATTTGATGGGAGTAGGAACTCCTGAAGATATTACGCATGCTATCGAAGAAGGATTCGATATGTTTGATTGTGTATTACCGACAAGATTGGGTAGACATGGCCAGGCATTTGCTACGGGTGGAAACGTTAAGATAAACAATACAAAATATACCAAAGATTTTACTCCACTCACTGATGACTGTGGATGTTATACCTGTAAAAATTTTACTAAAGCATATCTCCATCATTTAATAAAAGAAAAAGAGATGCTGTGAGGCATCCTTCTTTCGTTGCATAATATTATGTATCTCCACAAGATTGTAGAGGACTGGAAGGCGAATATACTTAAGAATTAAATTATTTTTTATTTTCTACATGGATTTTTACTCTTTCTTTGTTTTGTATATTAAATTGTTCAAAATTTTCTACTGTGTTATCATGTTTTAATTTTTCTGTGAGCATTTTTAAAATTTCTGGATCAAATAATTTGAATGGTAATAGTCATTTATTTATAAGACTATAAACATTATCATCTGTGAAAACTTCATTGGCATTTATTTTGATTGTATTATCTACTGATTCTCATTTATCAGAATATGTACTTTGAAAATTTCATTTTCCTATAAATACATCATTTTTGGATCTATGGTCTATATAATGGATTGTTCATTGGTACAATATTTCTATACCGAAATGAAGTTTGCATACATTTCATGGACATATCAACTCATCTACAATGAAATCAATTTTTTCTATTTCAGTTTTTTTGAGTCATTCTATGGTTACTAATACAAAATCTAAACATGGATTCATATAAAATACCTTTCCGTTGGATAATATTTCTCTAGCTGATAATTTTCCTAGATTCTTGTCGATATAATCGTTTTCCATTCTTTCTTTCTTCACTAATATATGAATATGACTTATCATTTTTTTTAAAAAATCAAAAAAATTCTGTTGTCATCAATTTATATGTTTAACTGGAAGAAACATCTGTTCTATTTCGTCATTTCCTAGTTTTTTTATGACGTCTGTTATTTTTTGTGTAGTGTTTCATTCTTCATTGATTCCATTAATTTCCTTTCAATTTCAATACATCTGGTAGTTTTATTATAAAAGTGGAGTTTTTATAAATATATCTAAAGAAAAGTCAATCTCATAATATATGTAATATAAAAAAGACTCCCTCGTTAGAAGGAATCTTTTGTTTTTTAGATTCAGATGAAAATTAGTTTTTACAACATTTACATCCGAAGTTTGCTATAAGAGTTCGAAGAGCTCCTACAGTTACTGCAGAATAAATGATTTTTGCAATCATACTCATAGCTGTCATAGTAGTTTCTACTCCTTCAGCATCTACGCTAGTAGTTATTACATCAGGGAAAAGTTTAGCAACAAGATTAAGATCTAACCAAGCATATAACCCTCGGTTTACACCTCCTACTACCAAAAGAATTAACATAATCCAGTAAAGTACTTTCATTGAAAATTGTTATAAAGTAAAAGAGTATAACTGCATAATGATAGTAAATCTTATTATTAATGCAATATTTTTTTGATTTCCTCAAAAATAAAAAAATTAGCAATTATGCTAATTTATTTAGTTCAGGGCGTAAGGGGATCGAACCCCTGACAACGGTTCCGAAGACCGCTATGTTAACCACTACACCAACGCCCCATTTCAGCTATTTCATCAATAGCTTAATTGTTCATTCTTTTAATTGTTTTTGTACTTCAGCTTTTCCGTCCTGTGGAATTTCTGTGTTGGTTTTGATAAACTCTATCAATGTTGCTTTCATTTCTTGTGTGAACTCACGTTTAGTTATTTTCTCAAACTTTTCAACAGCTTCATACCATTGTGCGTATATTTCTAATAATTCATAATCATTAGAACTTATTTGATAAACGATTCCGTTTTTGTTTGATAATTTATCTGTTTTTAAAAATATTCATTCTTGTTGAAGTTTTTTTACCATAGTATCTAATGTCTCTTCATGTGCTAGATGTTGTCCAGCAAGTGGTATTTGAATTTTTATGGAATTAAGATCTTTGCTTTTAGCTTCCCATTTTCCATAAATGAGTAGTAACCCAAAAATATATCATAGTGTATTTTCAATGCTTTCTGTCTTGTTTAATTCTTCAGATCCTTCTATTACCATTCCTTTGTTTGTTTTTTCAATACTATATGTTGTTCATAATTTTTTAAATATATTATTTTTTTCTTGCTGTTGTGTCTCTCCAAGTCCTGGAATAAAATAATATTTTTTTCCAGTATTTTCATCAAATCATTGAAACAATCTCGTTGCATCATTTATTTTGATTCAATTAAAATTTGGATTTTGGACACTAAATTCTGTATTTTTCATATATACTACATTCATATTATCTCATAAATTTTTCAAACTAATAATTTTCCATTCTTTTTTATGTAATATAATCATTCATTTATCAAAATCAGAAAATGTGTATCCACTCACATGGTAGGTATATTCCTTGGTTTGTGGGATATTTTCGTTGAAGATGGTCAGAAGATTGTTGTTGTCTTTTTGAATATTCATATGATAACTACGTTGATAAAAGCTCATTTCATTCGCGACAAATAATTGCCAAATACTATGTGACAAAATGTTGCTTAATGTATGGCTATCTTTTGTCCATTTTCTTTGGCTTATTTCCTCTTAAGTATCTTGTAGAGAAGAATGATTTCTATGAAGTTTACCATCAGTGCCGTTCCTCCATAACTGATAAATGGAAGCGTGAGTCATGTATTTGGAAGTATCTTTATATTTACTCAAATGTTTACGAATGCTTGGATAAGAATCAATGAAAGAATTCCTATTCCTATCATTTTTCTATGATCATCTTTGATATCACGGAGACGTGTAAGAAAATAATATGCTATATAAAGATACATTGATAATAATATCATATTTCCTACAAATCCTATCTCTTCTGAAAATGCGGCAAAAACGAAATCACTTTGTGCTTCTGGAATAAATCAAAACTTTTGCAATCATTTTCCATATCATTTTCAAAATAATCCTCATCCCCCTATTGCCATCAATGCTTGTTGGTTTTGCCATCAGATTTCTTTTCCTTGGGGATCTACACTTGAACTTATGAAATACATAAATCTTTTTTGAATATATGCAAATCTATCACTTACCATTCCTGCAACACTTCCCGCAACAAGTCCTAGCGCCAATCATCAAAATAAAATCCACAAGATATATTTTATCTTTGCTCCTGCGTATCGACACATGATAAGTCATACGATACCTAGGATCATTACTGTTCCAAGATCCGGAATCAATAGGAAGACTGCATAGATGAATGCGTTCAATATGATGAATGATATGAAAAATTCTTTGGTGTTTATTCTATCACGTTTTCTTATCAATCGTCATCATAAAAAGAGTACATATCATAATTTAAAGAATTCTGCCGGCTGAATATTTGGAAGAAATGGGATACTTATCCATCATCTCGCTCCATGATAAACAGCTCCAATTCATGGCACAAATACCGATATTTGCAACATCATAAGTAAAATTGCTATTATCGTGATATTCTTATTTTTTTGGAAAAATCTTATAGGAATGGAGTATGTGATTCCTGCCATGACAAGTGCCATACCGATATTTCTTAGTTGTTTATAAAAATAATAATAGTTGGACGGATCTGAATGCCGATTTCCGTTTGCTATCAGTGATAGTGTCAATGTAAATGATTCGTGAATACTTACGCTGAATATGGAAAGAATTCCAAATAAAGTTAAGATAATTCACACTATGATAATGGGCATAAAAACACAATGAATAATTAAAAATGAAAAATGAATAATGCTGGATTTTGTCTTGATGTAGACTATTGTATATTACAATAGTTCGTCATTAGATGATTCATACATCATTCATCATTAATTATTAATCTTTAATTTGATAGTTTCGTAGTATCTCGAGGTCTTCGTGTGGAATTTGTTTTTATCAACGTAAGATCTTGGCTGTTTGAGGTGATGTATTTTCCGTCGAATATGCCTGCGATGAAGTTATATTTCTTTTTCATTACGGTGTTTGACTTCGCTACTTGTCTGAAGAAACTATTGTGATTGGTATAGAGATTGAAACATTCTGCTAAGTCTTCAAATGGATCACTCATTCCGTATCCGCTACAAAAGTCTTTTTTCTTTGCTACGGCTTTTCTTATTTTTTCTTTATCTCGTGAAAATTTATAAAATGATAATGAGGGATCATCTATAGCAAATACTACCTTACCAAATTCAGTGAAATTTTTATCTTTTTTGAATGAGAATCATTGGATATATCATAGATCAACGATGTGTCCTATTTCATGGGTTGAGAGTTCTAAAAACTCTTTTTTGGATTGTACGAATCAAAGATTGAAAACAATACTATCTCGTCCTTGTACGGATCATCTTCTTTCGCCATTTCCTTTGTTGATATCTATCTTGCTTATCACCTCTTCCATTTTTTTGTCTTCATTGCCATTATCATTGATAAATTGTACGATTCTATCAACAATTCTTGTATAATTATACTTTTCTGTATCAATAAAACTTCCATTAAAATATATTTTTTCACAGATAGTGATTCTATTACATAAATTTTCAAACATCTTTCCATTTCCTGCTACTCAATGTCCTGTTTCTATTTGTAAATTATTGTCTTCTTCTATAGATATTCGTTCTAGATCCTGCATATCTTCTGGTGTATCTATTTCTATATAATCTGTTGGTGTCGGTAGCAATCTTTCTCCTATATTAAAAACATTGAATGCTAAGAGCGCATAAAATATTGCGACGAAAATAATAAACTTGATGAGTGTGATGATTCTAACTTTCATGGTGATTGAAAGATAAATGGATTATTGAGTGTGGATTCCGGCTGTTTTAGTGTCATTCCCGACCTGATCGGGAATCTACACTTAGCAAACTGGATTTCCGCTTTCGCGGGAATGACGTAATGAAGTGGAAGACGCCGGAATGACGTCTATATGGTGTTTTAGTTTGAAATATTATACCGTTTGATGTCATCTACAATGTTCTGTTCGCTTGGTCATCTTGCATTGAAAAGAATAATCTCTTTGAGCGGAACCTTATTGGCATAAAGGAATAAAATAAAGTTATATCATCATATTATTATTTTGTTTTTTGTTTGTTTTGCTTTGAATATATTTTTACCCACACCTCCTGTGATATTTTCCACGAGTAATGTCGCTTGTTTGTTTATACCGTTTTCACACAAATCTTCAAATATTTTTTTAGATTCGTCTTTTTTTGGAGAAAATATGAAATATGAAATATCTTCTGGTGATTTTTTGACCTCATCAACTATGTATTCTACCAACTTGTCTACGATAGGTGGCATGATTTTTATGGCTTGTTTCAAATCCCCCTTCGTTTCTCCCTTTATCAAGGGGGTCGCTTGTAAATTGGTGTTTGAGAAAAAAACTACTTTATTTTTGAATACATCCGTAAATTCTTTTCGATCAGTGAATTTTTGAGCTTCACCATAGGTGAAATAAAACTCTCCATTACCATACATTTTCTTAAATACATTTACTATACCATCAAATACTTTGGTAATATGTGCGATGTGTTTGTCTAAGATTACATTATTTTCCTGTGAAAGAATTGCTTTCACTCATTCTCTTTTTTCAATCAATTGTTTTCGTAAAAGATTACTCTGATAAAAATCTCCATGGTCTCGAATAGGATCGTGTTGAACCATAGTACTTGATGTTTTGATAAACAATTTCGTACTTTCATTTGATAAAACTCAAATATATATCTGAAACATATTCATAAAATCCTCTAATTCACTGGATTGATTTGTAATTCACTGGATTTGATTGTCTACATTTTGTTGATATACAAATGATTCTAATATATTTAATGTATAATATAAATTGCAGGGACTAGAAAGAAAAAAGTTGTAGGTTTTATATCGTTGTTCTGTATCAAAAAAACAGATATCATAATCCTTATACATCTCTTCGTTGTCTTGCATCGCTGCGAATAATCCATGATGTGTTGTGAGTACGATTGGGTATTTTACTTGGTTTCTTGTATCCTTGATATAATAATAGATTCTATAATCAGACTGATTGTTTAACTGTAAGATACCAAGACCCCTTTTGAGATGAGAAAGATATTTGATAACAAAAAAACATTCTTCTTGAGTAAATATTCATTTATTCAAAAACTTTTGAAACATTTCTTGATTGATCATTTGTTCTTCTCTTGTGAAGCCAATATTTTTGACTCCCATATCGTTGAGAACTGCCTTGGCTATATCGAGTTTTTGGATATTTTGAAATGCTAAGATGGTATTTTTATTTGCAGCCAAATCAGTTAAAAGTGTTTTGATTGATATATTTCCGATGAAATATTTTTTCTGATTTTCTAGATTGTTTGTATCGATTCATTCGGCTCTCTTGCTCATGTTTGTATTACTTGGCATTATTTTTTGTAATGCTGGGAAATTTATTTTGATCTGAGGTACGTCTTTGTATGTATCCAATTCCAATATTTCTTTCCAAATTCCTTCTGTCTTATTTATGATTTGTATGAGATTTGGGTAGTTGTTGAGTAGCTCATAGAGATATTTTACGAAATAGATAAATAATTTATTACTATTTTTTGTATCGAAAAATGCGTCATGTGATTTTTCTTCTCCATGATCTTCGTCACCAAAAATAGTGTTGAAAAGTTTTTCTGTTTTTAGATTTTCTATCAATACTTCCAATGCATAGCTTGGTGTATAATGCACTATCGTCTGTGCAAGAGGCATTGTATCAATCTGTGTATGATAGGTGAGTGTAGGAAAAAATTTATTTAAAAAATCCAGATCAAATTTTACATTATGTCAGATGATTATTGAATTTTCTCAGAAAAATTTCTGTATTTCTTGTTCTACTGTCTCTCTTATGGGAGCAGTTTCCAATTCGCTTATTGAGAGTCCTGTAATGAACCCTACAATGTGCTTTAGTTCATCAGTCTTTTTGTTTGGCTTGATGAGTGATTGATATTCACCGATTATCTTTCCTGCTGCATCAAATTCTATGATTCCTATCTGAATAGGCTCATCCTTTGTGATATCGAGTCCTGTCGTTTCAAAATCTAATCAGATATATCTGAAATTGCTATTTAGTTTCATAGTGTTTAAGTTGAATGGTAAATTAATGAATAATGAATAGTGAAAAGTGAAAAATGTAGGAATTGTCATATTGTGGACTATTGTGTTTTACGATAGTTCATGAGTATACAAATCCATCGTTTTTCACTATTAGTTTTTCGTTTTTCATTTGCTGAGCATATTGCGAAGCATTTATTTCCTATCAAAGTCTGCTGGGATTTCTCCTCGTATTTCTGTTTCTCGTTTACGAATAGGTATGGTGAAATCATGGGTTTTAACTCGTGTGATTGCATCTTGGAGCTTTGTTAACAATTCTTTTGTTTCATCTGTATATTTTAGGGTTGTTTTAATTTTTTTTGATCTCATCCATGCAATTGCAGTCTCTGAGTCTGAAAAAATACATTCATATTTTGTTTTACTTTTCTTTTTTTCTAGAGTCTCTATGTATCTAATACCATCGTAAATTGCCAAAAACTCTCAGATATTATTTGTCCCCATCGAATAAATAGGAGAACGAAAAACTTCTTTCCGTGTTTTGAGATTGACGGCTCTATATTCCATTGCTCATGGATTACCTGTACAGGAAGCATCTACACACAATGCATTGCCCTTGATTGGGATTTTTACTTTCATATTGAACGACGAAAACGATAAAGACGGTGCATATAGCATATGAGTATGGATTCCCGCTTTCGCGAGAATGACGTCTTACAGATGTATACGGTTTTATAAAAAAAAGGCAACCATATAATGGTCGCCTTTAACTTTTTTACCTTTAACTTTCTTTTACTTTCTAATCCTTTTAAGACATTTGTTTTTTTGTCTTTCAAAAGATTTATTAGTCTTTCTTAAATACTTTTTAAGATTTTTATCTGCAAATGTTTCCTCTAATGTTTTGGATTTTCTACTGATAACGAAAGTTTTTTTAACCCTTTTGAAAGCCCTTGTGTATTTTCTTTTGGCTTTCCCTGGCACCTTAAAGTTGTTGTTTTCCGGTTTTTCAAAAGATAACCGATACTTTTTAAACTTTCCAACTTGAGCATTGGCTATTACAGCATCTCCCCATAGTTTTAGATCCGCCTCCAAACATTCTCTAGTTTTTCTAGAGATGGCATTCAAATAGACTTTATCAACGTTAATTTTGTCGTTGATTTTATATAAGCTATCGAAAACCATTTTGAAGGTTTCTTCTTGTGCATTCACCAAAGTGGACTTAGTCACACTCTTTGTTTTTTCGTCTTGTGCAGAGCTATTCTTTACAGAAAAGCATAATGCAAATACGATTAGTGTAAAGATTAGTTTTTTCATATTACTTAATTTTTATTTTTAGTTATTATTTTGTTTTTCTTTTATTGAGTTAAAATATACTTAAATAATAGAAGAAGTCAAGTCAATTTTTGTTAAAGTGTCTTTTTTGGATTTTCTATGATTTTGGGAGTATAATTGTATTTAAAATAAAAAGCCCCATCTTTTGATAGGGCTTTTGTATTATTGTTTATTATTCTCCTGCTGATTCTACTTGAGATTCAAATATTATTCGTTGTTCTTTCTTTTCTTTGTTAGATTTTAGATATACCTTATAATTTTCACTTTGTACAGTCGCTTCTTTGTCGCTATCATCTGCTAGTTTACTTTCAAATAAGTCTTCATAGAATCCATTTTTAAGATCTTTTGATTCTAATTTTTGATATATTTTATCATTGATGTCGAGTGTAATACTTTCTTCTGCAGGTCCAAGAAGTTGTAGAGTAAGTTTTTTATTTTCAACTGTTTCTTGATTAATAAATCCTTCAATTGTTTTTTTATCTAAATCTTTTATAGTCCAGTTTCCTGCTTTATTCCAATCAACGATTGTTTTTTTGCTTTCATCATTTCTTCTGGATTTAAATTTAATATTTTCTATTGATCATAAAATAATGAGATCTTTTTTCATATCATCTACTATTTTTTCTTGAATTTCTTTTGAAATTGTATTTTCTTCAAATTTGATTGTTTCTCCATTATCTTTTGATGATATTTTCCAATATTCATATTTTCCTTTATTGTTTTTGATTCTGATATTATCTCCATTTGTAGCTTTATCTATTTTTCCACTTGCTTTAAATTTAGTCATAAAAATAACCTTAAGTTCTGATTCTTTGAGTCCTGTATTTTTGAGGGTTTTAAAATTATCATAATCTCGAAGATCTTTAGCCATATCTTCTGCTGTTGTTGGTTTAAGTCCTTCTTGAGAATAAAGATATTTATCTTTATTATTTTCATCAGCCTTTATAGGTAGAGATGTAATATTTCCAAGTTTAGAATTTCCAAATATTCTAAGGTATCATCCATCTACTTCTCTTTCATAATTTTTATTATCCGCTTTATCTGTTCTTGTTATAGCGAGATGTCTTTTTATTGTTTCTGGTTCATTAGTAAATTTTGGATATCCTTTTTCTTGTTGTTCTATGTCTTTTACTGAGTTAATGATTAAATCACTTGTTACCAATATTAATCCTTTCCCTGGTTTATATTCTTTATTTGATTGGATATATGTCTCTTTTATATTATTACCATTCATATCGGTAAGAGCCACATCTTTTCCATTTACCTTGAAATATAAAACCTCTTCTTCTCTTGAATCGTTTCCTTGTTTATATTGATTCCCTAATTCTAAATAGTAGAGTCCTGCGCTTGTAGGTCAGTTAAGATATTTTACTGCGTCTATCGTCGGTATATTTTTTTCTTTTCGTTTGCTATTAATTTTTGGAACTGCCAATGCTAATCATGGAAATTCGCTTGCACGTTGTGTTCAGACCTCTTTTATTTTTTCATTAAGTTTTGTGGTGATGCTTGCTTTTTCATCGTAAATTCTGTTTTTGAGATATTCTTTTTGTTTAATAAATTCATCTACGATATATTTAGCTTTTTCATTGGAATTTGTTCCGATAATAAATTTACCTTCTTTTTTTTCAAATGGAATAGTAAGTGTTTTGTTTCGTCCAAATATGTCTTTAATTTCAAGTGTTTGATTTTTTTTGTTGATAGCAATATTACGATCTGTTGTTTCTATTATTTCTCCGTTTCCATCAAATTTTACGGTTCCTAGGATAAGTTTATTTTTATTATCCTTATCATATCATAGTATTTCATCCAAAGAAACATCTCTTGTATAATCTATTGTTCTTTCTTCTTCATTCATAGAAAAATCTGAATATCTTTCATTATCATATCTAATATTATTTAATAGTGCTATATTTCTATCTTGTATTCCTCATGCGTTATTATCTATCTTTTCTATCTTTGGTTCTTTTATTGTATTTTCACCTTTTTTATTTGTTTTTTCTAAAGCTACTTCTTTTGTCTTATGTTGATCTAAAAGTATTCTAGGATTGATGGATGTTTGTTCTCCTGTTGGTATTTCTACTCTGTAATAAAAATTATCTATGACAAAATATTTATTATTTTTTGCATCAGTATATTTTTCTGGTATTACTAAATCTGTTGGTTTAAATGTAAAATATTGTGTTTGTGTATTTACCTTTTGTTTATATGTAAAATTAACACTTACATATTCGCTTTCGTCGACTCCTGGTATTTGTGGGATAACCAAAAGTTGATATTCATTTCCTCATTTTGCATTGATTTGTCGTTTTTTAAAGTTTGCATTGAGATCTGCCGTATATGTTTCAAATGTTTTTTGTGTCATTTCAGCATTTTCTACTTCAGAAGCCATTTTATTGTCACTAAAATCTGCTAATCTTGTGGTAGGATCTATTCATATTTCATCATTGATGATGACAATATCTTTTCCTGAGAGTTTAACATTATAATTTAAATTTTTGTTTTCTTTTTTATAATTATCATCTTCGTCTTTGTCTTTAGTTAATAGATTTAATGTATTTTTTCCTATAAATTTTTTATAAACACTTCCTTTTGTTGAGTTAATTTCTCCGTCTTTATCAAAAATAATTCCTTCTAAAATATCTTCTGTAATGTTTTTTTCTTTTTGATTTGCCAATATTGTTGCAGGAAGTTTGAATTTAATATTTGTTTTGATGTTTGCTAAATCATTATTGGCATCTTGAGTGACAATAATATTGTTTATATCTAAAACATATTCTGGATTTTTAAGTGTATAATATGTCTTAAATGCTTCTTTTGTTTTTGTTTCATTGAGTTTGATGTTTATATTTTTATCAGTTTGAGTAACATCATATACTTTAAATTTATCCTTTAATTCTGCTGTTTCTAGTTTAGCTTCATAATATTTTTTATCTTTTTCTTCTACTTTTATTTTGTTATTTTCATCTTTATCAAAATTCCAATCCTTGTCGATTTTTGCGCATGAGAATAGAAGTTCTTTGTCTTTTATAATTACAGAAAATACATTTTCTTTGTCTGTTGTTTTGATATTTTGAATATCCTTATCTTTGTCGATCGCTTTATCATTTCGTTTGAAATCCTTGCTGAGTGCTATTCTTACTCTTTCTGCGATAAAAATATCAGGAAATTCTCCTAAGTTTTTAGTTTCTTTTGATTCATTGTTATTGGAAACTTCCTTTTGTGTATTTATTTTTTCATTGATAGCATTGCTTTTTACTACATATTCTTTTCCTGTTTTATCTTCTTTTATTGTTACTTCATTTGTTTCTGTATTTGTTTTAATAATTTTTCAGCTAGCAGTTCCGTTATTTCATTCTCTATTGCTTTTATAAAAATTTACCTGATCTCATGTATTTACTGTGGTTTCTATTACCTTATCTTTTGGTGTACTTGGTCCTTTAGTTTTACCTTCAACAACGGTTTTTACTTTTATTCCTTCTTCTTTTTTCGTTACTGGAGTAGTAACTGTCAATGTTTTTTCTTTTTGTTCTTTTTCTTTTTCATTTTTTTCTACTTTGGTTACTTGAAGGTTTATATTAAGTTTTTTGTCTTCTGGTTTATCGCTATTTACATTTCCTATTACGCAATTTGCCCAGTCGATACTTAATGTCAATTTTGGTTCTGGGTCTTTTGCTAATTTATTTAATACTTCTACAAATCATTCAGTAACTCTTGCTCCGATAAGATAATGGTTTCCTTTTTGTTCTGCTTGTGTTTTGCTAATGTTATCTATTTTGCTGGATTTTAATTCTGCAATGATGTTTGTTATTTGATCTATATTTGTTTTATCTTTGAAATTTTTTCCTAAATTTTCTAGTTCTTTTATTTTATTATCGTATCCTTCTTTTGCGATTATTTCATTCATTTGTCTCATATCTGCACCTGCAGAAATACTTACTGAAGCTTTAGTGATTTTTTTACCAGCTTCTAGTTTTGTTTTTGTTTCTATGGTTGTTTTTGTAACATTATTAATTTCAGAAGATGCTGTAGCATATTCTCCTATGATGTTTGGTTTATTTTCTTTTACTTCAACTTTTGCTACTGGATTGAGAGATAAATAATATTCTTTTGCTAATGATTTATAATTAGCTTTATCTACTTTGCCTTTGGTAAGTATAGCTCCAAGTACGCATACTTCATAAAGATCCTGATCTTTTGCCAATGAATCATATTCATTTTTGAAAATATCTGCCAATCCTGCTTTTGTTTTTACAAAAGATTCTATCATATCTTTCATGCCTTTGACTTCTTGTATCTCTTTGATGGTTTTTTCATCTTCAAATCCTTTTACTAAGAGATCAAAATCAGCCTTGTCTTTTACAAGGTCATTGAACTCTTTGAGGTCGACATCAGAAAACAGCTCTTTGTTACTCTCTGTTTTTTCTGCCTCAAAATGTTTTTGCATATCGATATTAGCCATGTGAATGGATTACAAATAATAAAATTACTTATTTTTTCATTAATTTTTTCAAACTAATAAGATCTGATTTGGTTTGTGTTTCATAAATGACGTCCAAAAACGTATGCAAGAGTTGCATAATTTGATCTTCATTTACTAAATTTTTCTCTACCAATGTCTTGAGTCCTGCCGCAGCTGGTCGTTTCCCTTCCAGTGTTTTGAGCATAGTCAAGAGGTAGTCTTTGTTGGTTTTTGTAGCCATCTATGATTTAATGAATAATTAAAAATGAATAATGAATAATGTTGGTATTCTTTTTTATTACTTTTTTGTTCATCAACATGTATAGTATCTAATTTTATCCGTAAATAGAAAAAAAGCTAAAAAACCCTGGCTTTCTCTGTATATTTGCTTCTCTTTTGTATATATTTATATATAATATGTTTTTCCTCTTATTTGCTTGTTATAAACTGCTCCATTATCTGTATTTGTGTTCCATTTTGTGATAGAGAATATGCTTTCCCATTATATGTTATTTCTTTGTTTATTAAATTTCCCATTCTATCAAATTGTATCGTTCCGATATTTATTCCATTTTCGTTGACTATAAAATTTATTGTTTGTATTCTGTTATATCCCAACTCATTTTCATCATAGTTTTCGTCTTTTCGTTTGATGCTATATCCGCTTGGATATACGCTATATTCTGATATGTTTCATTGTATTCTTTGTACTTCTAGTGTTATATGTCCTGAATGTATTTCTTCTGGCGCGTCTGCGCTAGGTATATTTTTTACAATATCATTGTTTGTTTGTACTGGTACTTCTTTTTTTATTATATTTGGTGTCTTTATTACTTCTTTCTTTTTTGGTATTTCTATTTTTATTTCTGGTTTTTTATTTTCTTTTTCAATTATTATTTTTTTATTTTTTGATTGATCTGAGACAAAAATTTCCTTTGTTTCTCAGAACAATTCTTTTTTTATTTCTGGTTTTTCCATTTTTTTTATTTCTGATTCTCAAGTTTTTAAGCCAGTCAACAACATTGTTGATAAGAGTCATAACTGCACCACTTTTTGTGCTGTTGTAATTTTTTTTTGTGGTTTTTTTTCTAATTTGTTTTTTCTTTTTTCTCTTTGTTGTTGTTGTAAAATTTCTAATTTTTCTTTTTCTTTATTTTCCAAAATATTTGAAAGTTCCAATTTTTTTAGTAATTTTTCTAGTGTATCTTTTTCATGTTTTTCCAAAATCTCCAACTCTCCGAGTCTTTTTGTTATTTTTTCTGTAGTAAGCTGATTTTGCATTACTCGTCGCCTGGATAAAAGACTTACTTTATTATATCCAGAATCTAATAAAAAAGCAAATTTTCGAAGGGAAAATTTACCCATAATTCAACCAAAACTATGAAGTATATTTTTGGAGGATTATGTGCAAATTTTTTATTTAAAATAACCACCCCGCAAGCACGTAGAGTGATTATTTTTTTGTTGTTTATGTCTTTTTGATTATTTTGTTTGTTGAGTGGAAATTCTTACTAGAGGAAATATATGAATAATGGAGGAAATTTCAAAGTATAAAAAAAGCCCGTTAAAAACGAGCTTAAATTTCATTTTAAAGTGTCGTAGAATTTTTTGATGTCGTTTAAATATGTAATGTTTTTTTCATTAAAACCATCCAAAAATTCTACTTGATTAAATTTTTTATCGAAGAAATAACATATTGTTTTGTTCTTCTGAATTGAAAAGGTAACAAAAAAGTTATTTTCATTAGCAAGTTTATTAACGAAAGTTGAAATGATGTATCCGTTAATATCTCCTGTTAGTTTTTCAAAATAATCCTTTTCTTCGAAGTTGGTTTCTGTCAAAAGAAGTTTTGATCTTACAAGTGTTTGCATCCAGATTTCTTCTGTATTGCAGTTTTCTTTCGTATGCTCTACATGTTTCAAAACTTTTTTTTGGATCAAATTTTCCATAATTTTGCCATGATCTCCAAAACATTTACAACTATCGCCTTTCCAAAAAGCTATTGCTTTTTTCGATAGTTCCTGTGATTTACTTTGCATACTGATACTTATCAGTAACACAATAATCAAAATTACATTTTTCATTTTATTTAAAATTTATGTTTATAATTCCTCTATTATATTACATATTTCATATGAAAAGTCAATCCCGACTTTGTGCTTAAAATCTCTACTCTGAAAAAATCAAAAAGGTTCCGAGTAAATAAAAAGTATAGATGTCCGACAACGTTTCTTGCTCTGCTGATGCGTCGCCGTTCCTTAGAAAATTATATTTCAGGCAGTGTATATAGATGAAAGCTGTTGTACGCGCAAACGAAGAGAGCGGACGTGAATTTCAGTCCATACTTATAAATCTTCTTCATAGATATGTCTTTCAGAATAATCATGTGTTGCCTCGACTCTGTGTCATGAATCTGATGTTCGACTTTTCCATCATTTGCTTCAATTATTTATTTTCAAACGAACCCATTTATCATTATTGATTGCTCATCTTGAGTAAAGGAATCTATTTATTCTAGTTTGCTCATCTATACTAAGTTTTTCAACCTTGTCTAAATAAAGATATAAATATCTAGTCTTTTGATGTTCCATGAGTTTTCCTAGTCAATCAAAAGCCATATTTCCTTCATAATTGAGCAAACTATTAATGTATTCAGAATCATTCGTACTTAGATGAGTTTTAAGCTGTTCGTTGTAATAATTGAACATTCATTCTAGATCTAATTGATTCTCTTTCATATATTTATTTCGAGTATCAGAATCAGGTGTCACTATTGTTCTTCTTCCAATTATTTTGGATGCCACTTGTTCTTTGTTTTCCATTGTGGCATTTTTCATACATTCTTTGAATAAGAAGAACATAATATCATCATTTCCTTTTTTATCACAGTCAAGGTACATAATTGGCACTTCCTTTTCCAAGATTTCTGAAATATTTTTCTGGTATAGTACTTTCATACGCTCGGAAATTGTGTTTTCAAGTTTTGCTAAATTTTCCAAATTTCGAGCAATTCTGTCTTTAGCTATATCAAATTCATCTGTGGTGTATCTGTGTCATGGACTTATTACACCACAGCCATTGTCTTGAAGTGCTATATCTATAAAAAAATCTGATTTATTCATGATTATTCTTTCTTTAATTAAAGATTGGACTGATATTCATGTTGCATAACGTCTGAGCCTGTACGATTTCCGTTGAAACGGATGTCGTGTAGGCTCTGTTATGTAATCGTACGAGTGTAGTAAATACTTAAATTTCTATTTTAACTAGGAAAGGGGGTGTTTTATTTTAATTCTATTATTTCTCATTCATTTGATTCATTTTTAGGAATTCCATTGTTTGGCATTTTCACTAAATAAATCTTTTTGTAGTTTGATAATCAACATTCATTTAATGTTTCTTCTTTTATGTAATCATAATTAAATCAAGTTAATCCATCACTCCAAATTAATAAAAAATTATTGTTTATTATTCAGTTGTTTTTTTTGACAATTGCTTTTTTGACACATTTTACACGTTCTGGATTGAAGCATATTACTTTATTTGGTTTTTTTTGATGTTTTGCTAGTGTTTCTAATGCAACAGAGTCGTATGTTGTTATTTGTAATCAAACGTGTTTATCGTCTATTTTTGATCTCATAAGACAATCAATATCCCTGTCTTCTTCATCTATACATAAATCATAGGCAGTATTATACTTTTTATTATACCGATTTGTAAAAAATATGCCTATTTCTTCTTCTTTCTTTCTTTTGTTTGGAATTAGACTCATAGGAAAAAGTATTAATTAAATCTTCTATCTCTCAGTAAAATGTATTATAGTCGACCAAATAAAATATTAATAATTTTTTTTGATATATTATTTGAACTATTTCATTTATATACTTCTAATTCATTATAAAATTCTTTTTTACAATTAATAAATTCTGAATCTTCTATAAATATTCTAGTATTCTTATCTAATACTTTGCTATAAATGTCTTTGTAGTTCGTTTTTTTACATACTTTTCTATAAACTATATTTTTTCAAATATAATCTCGTAGTTCAAAAACCTCTGTTTGAGTCGGTGCAACTCTTCACACAGTTGCTGTTCTATATATGTCTAATAAACATGAGTTACTTTTTGTGCTATAAAAAACATTTCAATGTGTTATATTAGAGTCTTCGGTTCCCCACATTGTAGAAAGATAAACTAACCATCAATTATCTATTTCATTTTTTGTTAATCATTCATTTGGTTTTGGATCCTTTTCGTTATATGTGAACGTTTTTCATGAAAAATTTTCATTTAATCAGCTATTATAGGCAGAGCATTCTTGATTTAAATTAAATAATTCGGTTTTTGTTGGCTCATTGTTTTTAGAACATCAAGTTAATATTATACTAAATGAAATAAATATGACTATTAATGTTTTTTTCATATTTTTAAATTAAAAGATAAATCTTTTTGAGAATATATCGGTTTCGCTTCCTTTTTCAAAGGAAGATTGCCCCATAAGGGCAAACACCCCCGAAATTTTTTATATCCTGCACGAGTATGTTACATAACTAGCTTCTGTGCGACATAGAGTGTCGTATAGAAGTCCGAGATGGTATGTTTTGCGACATGGAGTGTCGTTAAATGTACTAAAATCGGAGTGTTGTCGGATGTCTCTCCAGAGGCGGGCAGGCGTAAATTCGTCGCTATCAGACATATGTCTGATAAGTGACGAGTTATAGTAGGTAAACGGACATGATTACTTATTTACTTCTATGTTTATCTTAACGACTCTTGTACTATTATTTTCTATACTACCCATCTGATAAAATAATCCATTAGCGAATGGCGGAGTGAATGGTGCTTGATAGTAGATGTCTCCTGTGACGTTTGTTACTTTGATATATTGTGGGAAGTAGACGGTTGCTTTTGTTTCTCGTCGTTTTCTTACTTTTCCTTGTCCTGGTTCTTCGTACATTCCTGATTTTAGTCCTAAGATTGCCATCTCTCTGTCGGTGATCTGAATTTCATATTTCTTCTCAAATGATTTGATAAGTGCTGGATAATATTCAGGAATTCAGAATTTATAATAAATATTTATCGTGTATTTTCCGTTCTTCAAGTCACGGATATCTACGATATCGCTCTTACTATCTTTTTGAATCATTCCTTGTTCATCGTTGATCTGAATGTGTTTGGTGATGAATCCGTCGATTTTATTATAACTCGTGTTGGTGTCCCAGAAATATATATAATTTGGATCAAATATATTCGTCAGATTGTGCTTAGTAAGTGTGGCATTAAATCCTGTAGAGACGTTTGATAGATATATCGTCACAAATTGCTTGTTGGCTATTTCATCGAATCTATTGACGACATTTTTTATAATATTTCATTTCTGATTATCAAAATATTGTTTGATTTCTTTGATGTACATTTCTTTTTTATTTCCACGAATTTCCTTTCTGATCAAGTCAATGGATGCATTTAAAAATTGCCATTCTTGTTCTTTGTACTTAAACGTTGTAAAAAAGTTTTCTAACAAATCTGCTCTGATAAATATCACTCATTTGATGTCTTGATGTAATACTTTTTCATAGAGATCGGGCTGCATTGTCTGCTTAACCTTTGCCATATCATATGTTTTGTTGAGCATGAGTTCGTAGAGGTCTTTCAGGTTTTTTCCATCGATATCGGAAAATCCAAATTTGTTTCCTGCGATAAATCCTATCTTGCGATCTGGTAAGAATGGTGCAGTCCATTCTGGTGCCATGATACGCGTTCTATATGCGATAAAATCTGGATAATATGAATCTATAATTTCCAATGTTTTAATGTGTCATTGGTCTACTTTGATAAATGCAAATGATCCAAAAAATCAACCATTTGGCCTCTTTTCATTAGTATTTTGCAAGATCACGAGATAATTGAATGACTGTTTTTTCCCCAAGAGTTCGAAAAATTCTTTTTGATATACTTTGAGATCTGAAAAAAGATTTATAAGTTTATCGTAGTTTGAAAATCCAACCTTTTTTAAATACTCTTTATTTTCTTCTATATATTCTCGACAAAAAATTATTTCTTTTTCTTTGGTAATAAAAACATTATCTCCTTTTACGTAGCTTTGTACAATATTATCTAGTGTTACTAAAAAGTGTGAAAGTTCTTTATCAAATGTCCGAGTATAAAAAGCTATTTGTCCAAGATCTTCTTTGAAGAGATCTATTTTGTTTTTAAATAACATACTATTGATCTTGGCAACAAACGTGAAAAATATGAAACATATTATAATGAGGATAACAAATGTCCCATTTATATATTTGAGATAACTTTTCCAAGTTTTTTTAGTTGTTTGTGTGATTCAAAAATGTTTCATATGTAATAGAAAAATTAATATACTCACTTGTATTACCTATTTCTTTTTTTGAAACAAGTAAATTTTCTATTTTTCTGCTTGAATTTACATATAAGATTGTTATACAGTCAACCAGATTATTTTTTTTGTATTTTTGAAAATGCGTTATATTACGGGCATGTAGCTCAGCTGGTTAGGCGTCCCGATACATCGGGAAGGTCGGAAGTCCAGTTAATAGATAATGCAAGATAAGGGCATGTAGCTCAGCTGGTTAGGCGTCCCGATACATCGGGAAGG
>JBAYUS010000006.1:0-56444 GCA_041675025.1 Candidatus Absconditabacterales bacterium | reverse complement strand
ATTAAACGGAGCTGCATATTCTAGCGGCGATGTTATTTCTGCTGATGATACTTATGTATTCATAGTTACTGATTTGGCATGAAATTCTACATGAGCGACATTTACTATAGATCAAACTGCTCCTATAGTAGATGCATGAACAGATCAAACTAAAAATGCTGTATTTACTCAAACATGAGTAGTAGATTGATCAGTAGCATGAGTAGCAAGTTATACATGGAGTAAGGTTTCATGACCATGAGCAATAACATTTTGATCATCAACTGCCGTAGTGACAACAATATCTGCAGATACAGATGGAACGTATGTAATCAGATTGACTGTAGTAGATAATGCATGAAATAGCGCAACTAATGATATGACATTGGTACGAGATACTGCATTACCTTCAGTTTCAAATATCAATATCCCTGATCAAGCCAGCTCTTCTTTGAGTGTTGTAGGTTTAGCTACTAGCTCTGCTACAAATATAACACAAGTAGAATATTTTATTGATACTACTTGATCTGATGATGCTGGTACAGATTTGTCATTGGATGCAGGCACTCTTGTAAGAAATTTTAGTTGATCTATAGATATCTCTGCTTTATCTAATGGGGATCATATTATGTATATCCATGCTAAGAATCTGGCAGGAAATCGATGAAATTATATTTCACAAAGTTTCACAAAAATAACTGCGCCTGATACAGCATGACCGACATTAACATTCAATCCAACGGGTCTAAATGCACAATATACTGAAACTGCCGTCTCTTCAGCAAGTTTGACGGTAACAGCAAATGAAGATGGAACCTTGTATATCAATGGAACAAGTCAGTGAGCAATAACATCATGAGTAGCTGCAACGATTACTTTGTGAACATGAGTATGATCGTATAGTTATTTGATAAAAGTAGTGGACGCATTAAATAATGATTCGTTAGAACATTCATTCACTTACGATGTGATAGCTGATGCATGAGATACAACCACACCTACATTACTATTCAATCCAACAAGTTTACTTTCGCAATATACTCAAACTGATATATCTTCAGCAAGTTTGATGGTAACATCAAACGAAGATGGAACGTTGTATGTCAATGGAACAAGCCAATGAGCAATAACATCATGAGTAGCTGCAACAGTTACTTTGTGAACATGAGTATGATCGTATAGTTATAATGTAAAAGTAATTGATGCTGCCGGTAATATTTCATTGGAACAAGCGTTCACGTATGATGTGATAGCTGATGCATGAGATACGACAGCACCGACATTACTATTCAATCCAACAAGTTTACTTTCGCAATATACACAGACAGCAATATCTTCAGCAAGTTTGACGGTAACAGCAAATGAAGATGGAACCTTGTATATCAATGGAACAAGTCAGTGAGCGATAACATCATGAGTAGCTGCAACAGTTACTTTATGAACATGACTTGGTGCACATAGTTATAATATCTATGTAACGGACAGTTCTAACAACAATTCATTGGAACAAGCGTTCACGTATGATGTTGTAGCAGATGATGCATGAGACACAACCGCACCGACAGTAACTTCTGTTACTCCTATAGCATGATCTACAAGCGTTTCTATATCTACTACTCCGACAGTAACCTTTAATGAAGCTATGAATGAATCGACTATCACTAGTTCAAATGTATTTTTGAAAAAAGTATCTGATGGTAGTACAATAACTGGTACGGTATCTTATGATACAGGTACTAAAACAGTTATCATAACCCCTACTTCTTCTTTAGCGTATACAACTCAATATTATGTAGTAGTTACTACATCTGTCCAAGATGCTTCAAATAATCCTTTTGCAAGTGAATATCATGGTACTGCATTTACTACGCAAACAGAGGGCGCTCCCGATATTACAAGTTTGTATGCTTCTGGTTTAGTTGATACTTCTGTGACTTTAGGTTGGACAACTGACGTGACTGCTGATACTAATCAGTACAGAATAAAATTAAAAGATGGAACATATGGATCATGGATTACTTTGTCTGCTGCTCAATCAATCACAGGGCTTACTGCCAACAAAACATATGTAGTACAAGTCAGATTTATTAAGGGAGCAAATACAGTCACTGATACATTAGAATTCAAGACTGCTAAAACATCAAGCGGAATCGAAGTGCATTCTATAGACAGAATTTCCACTTCTGGTCCTACTGTCGGCGGAACATATGCCAATGGATATCATTATAGATTTTATGCAACAGCAAACGATCTCACAGAAATCGAACTTCAATTTAAACTCGCTAACCGAACAAATGGAGCTACAACTATGGCTACGGCTAGCAACGCATTATTGAGAGTAACCGAAAATGGAACAAGTGATTATACTACATGAACTACATTAGCGATTGCTGATACATATATTTCTTTGGATACAGATATAAGCGATATTGATTCAGATTCAAATCTTTGAGGAAGACAGTTTTATATAGATTTGTTCTATAAGATACCGACTGGTGCGGCTGGAGTTTATAGTACTACATATTGAATATTAGCACAATAATTTGAACATTAGAAAATATTTATTTTATTTCTTTATTCCTATCACAATGAAAAAAGTAATTACAATAGTAACAATCTGACTATTTTGTATGTTGATTCTGTCCATTGCGAACGCTTCGGAATATAACGGAAGCATCGACTCTTCAGATAGTATCTCTACTAATGGTCTCGAAGTCGCCTTGCCTTGCAGTCCTTCTAGTGTCAGCAATGGTTCTGTCAATGCTACAACGTGTGTGATTACTTGTAATTCTAGTTATACTTTAAGCTCAAATCAATGTGTTTCCAATGGTGGAGGATGAGGTGGTTGAGGATGAGGAAGCATTTCTACCGGTAATGAAATAGTAGTAACAATCAAAACATTGTCTGGTGAGGTAACATGAATTGATACTACATCATGAGACATTACAGATTCACCGTATTCTAACGAACTTAATGATGCTTATCTTTTTGCATTTGAAAACGGTATTACTACTATGAATACTATTCAGAAAGCAGATATGGAAGGAGAACTTATTAGATCACATATGGCAAAGATCATGACGAATTATGCCATAAGGATACTTGGTAAAAGTCCTAATACCTGAGCGGTTTGTGAATTCAATGATATATCAAATCAAAGCTCTGAAATGAAATTTTACGCTAAATTAGTATGTCAGCTTGGTATCATGTGATTAGAATCAAACTGAACTCCAGCCCAAAATTTCAATCCAAGCGGTGTTGTGACCAGAGCTGAATTTGGTACGGCACTTTCCAGATTGTTATACGGAGATATATATAACTGATGATTCCCGTATTATACAAATCATTTGAATGCTTTAAGACAAGCCAATATCATTACAAATACCGTAGCTACAAACAAAGAAATCAGAGGATATGTTATGTTAATGCTGATGAGGGCTACAAATCAATAATACCTAAAATTGGGTAGAACTACACACTCTATCATATGATACCGACTGATTTTGAAGTCATGAATTACTTTATTACCATTCGTACTTTATGTATCGAAATCGCCGTTATAACTTCGACATCGTGAAAATCCTCAAAAAAATATCGGACTTTCATTGTGTCTTAGTTATGAAAGATAATCTAGCTGAGAAGTTAGATTATCTTTTACTTAAATAATGTTGCGAAGTAGTTGAGTTTAGAATTAAGAAATTGTTTTGTTTGAAGAATATATCAACCGGAGAAATAGTTTCCAGAATAATACTTTCATGTATATATTTTTTTGCTAGCGATATCCCCAAGGTATCGGTGTAAGAATGATTCTGCATAATCTTCTTCAGGTCATGTCTGTGAATACTTTGATACAAATTCGTCTTTGGGACAAGATATTTTCCCATTTTTTCGACATATTTTTTCAAATGATTGTGACTGATTATCTTTTATATAAAAGATATAATGACCCAATTCATGTACCATGATTTGTTCTATATATGTACTTAGACCCTGGATATACTGATAATTGAAACAGATATTTATATTAAGCGTAATGTTCTGTATCTCCGCTCTTATCCTTTTTGTTCTGTCCATTGTCTCTGCTACAGTTGTAAATCACTGAACTTTCCTGCAATCGGGGATATATTTCATCGTGATTTTCTTGTCTAATGCTTTGATGTCCGAACTATTGAATACTTTATCATTCACTAATTTTTGCATACTCATATTGAGTATCATCGTACCTAAATTGACTATTTTTTCACTTATTTTCTTACTATAACTTCCATCTTTGAAATATTGATTGTAGAGCAAATCATTTGTTGCTGTTATTTTCTGTCAGTTGTCATCTTCTAATTTTTTCGCAACAATCTGTTCGTCGAGAAGTGGTCAAAGAATAGTATCATCTTTTTTATCAATACTATCGTAGACTGAATTTTGTGTAGTATTTAATTTAGCTGCGTTTAGCAATGCGAAGAAATCTTTCTTTATTTCATTGATTACCATATAATCGATATATTTTTCCTGACAGAAATCATTTGTATCCGTATCTTCATTCGCTTGTATGATATGCTTTTTGTAAGCAGTAAACATGGTAAAGAGTCCGGCTATCTTTTTGCCTTTATCCTGCGGAAGCGATGTTAATAATTCATCTATAGTTCTTTTTATTATCTGATCTGTCTCTTTATCCTGATTTTCCGGACAATAATTGTGAAGGGTCTGATTGAGCGTCTGATAGTCGGTCGAATCGTAGATAGTAGAATCAGATAATTTTATCTTATCTTCTATATAGATGATAGCGTCTTTTATATTCGTGAAATTCACTTCACACTTGGAAAGCGGAATGAACCCGATATTATTGACGCATATAGGTTGAATGCTAGCAAAGCTGCTATGCCGACTATAGATACCCGCTATAGCGAGAATAATTACTACAACTTTTATGATAGCTACTTTGAAAACAAATATCTTCACGAAAAAAAGATGAGCTGTCAGATATCCCATCAATCACACAAGATATTTCCTGTGATGTTTTGTTATATGCTGACTGGCTTTGTGAATATGTTTTTGTGCGATGTGACTGAATTTTTTCAAACTATGGTATATAGCCATTATATTTTGAAAGATAAATCTAATGGATTTTTTTGAGAAGATGGATGTTTATATTATTCGGATTGAGACAGAGATCGAAATCCACGATGTTTCCCGAACACTTCAATTCAAGCTTTTCATGGAATGTCTTCTGGACTAATTCTTGCAAAGGTCAGATGACTTTCCCTACCATTTCATTTTTGTTTTTGCTGTAACTGGATGGTGGGAATCTGGAATTATTGATATATTCTCATGGATTTTCGATGAGTTTTCTAATGATTTCAATAGTCCCCGATTGGGTGATTATCTCATGATGATTGGTCGGTTCGTTATTGATATATATCTTTCCATCGATAGCGTCAAACACGATGCTATTATCTATCTGATCAAGCAATTTCCTATGATTTCCTATCGTCTTTTGTCAGGTGTAACATTCCAATATCGCATTATTGTCTTTGATGTGCAGCGAAAAGAGATCTTTGTCTATATACTGTTCGATCTTCACACCGTCGTTGATAAGTCAATCGTTCCGTGATAAATATTGATAAAACGCTGTTTTGTGTCAGATTTCCTGTAATTTTTCAAGAAGCCTTTCTATGGTTTCCCTGCTTTTCTTGTATTTCGTCACAAAAAGGAATGATCCTCCGTATTTAGCGCTGGTCAACGGCATGACGCCTATCTTTTCATCTTGGAATTGTTTGCTTTGATTGAAAAGAAAGGCGATGTCGGTAAATACTGCGTGATGATTCTCTATGCAGATTCCAAACAGCCCTTGTTGTTGGACAGCCTTGATGAAACTATCTATCTTCTGTTCGTCATATTCGGATTTCAGTATATTCTCCCGTGCTTTTGCAAGTGCCTCATTGAGATGGCATCCGATCTCTTTTATTGATTCCTGTGTTTTGGAGAGATGATTGATATAGTGTTCATCGTACGATGATCCGAAACTCAAGATACCGTAATCTATCATCGGCTGATTGTCTTTTCTTTTTATATGGAAAGCTTCCTGTACATTTATATTTTTCACTCCCGTCTTATTCGCCATCTTCTGACTCAATGTCGGCAATCGATGATTAGTCATGGCAGTATAGGTTATGGCCCCATAATTATCGAGTTCAGCCCTTGGAAAAAGCTGTAATGCCGTCGTAGAGATGTTTTCAAAGATCTGCGCATTCTCCAATCTGTTTATGCCGTTCAGTTGATCTATGGTTGCGGTTTCAGCCAATGCATGGATGGCTGCAGACAATAGAACGGGGATTATTCCGCAGAATTCTATTCATGATCATCTCTCATTTTCTGATAAAATGTTTATCTCCATCCCTTTCTTATAACACAGTTCTGCTAGTTTTGAAGCGATACATCCTTTGAAATACGCATCATCAATGTCTGCAAATATCGTCTTAAGCGGCACGGTGATGAATTGTTTTTGCAATGATGAAAAATATGTTATATCGTTGAATGTAATGTCGGTCAGATTTGAGTCTGTATTGATTCATAAAAACATTTTGCTTGATGTCTTTTGCTTTATCTGCGGAAAGACATTCTTTTTGTCGAAAATATTTCATCGATGAATGATCTGCGGAACGCTTACGACAAGATTGTTATGGAGAAAAAATCTCTCATATTCTTTGGCAAATTTTTTCTGAAGGTTAGATGATTTCATGCTTGTTCTTTCCATAGCGGCAAATAAACATATAAAAAGAATCATTATTTGTTTTCTTCTTCTTTTGTGCTTGTTGTGTCATCTTTCTTGTCTGCAAAATCTGTCATGGTTATGGTCTCTCTTATATTGTTGTTCGCTTCAAATCTTGTAAGCACATTACCCGCCATGGTATTTGGAAGTAGTTCTTCGTTCTCTTTCATATCTTTGAATTTATTTTTCTCTCTTTCATCGAAAAGATATTGATCTTGCAGAACACATTCAACTCTCCCATCTAGAAAGGTATCTTTATCTTTTACGATATCTATCATGATGCTGTATATTATTGTCCCTTTTTTTATGATGGGATTAACCTTGAATATCAGATAACTTCTTTCATCAAATTTTATTTTTCTTCTCATGGTTCTTTCATCGCGACGATAGAGGGTGTTTGGTCTGTTTAAAATATATGTTTCATAGCTTATCGGCGAATCAATACCATTTTGTTTGATAGCAAAACCGATTGCTGTAAATAATCCTTGTACTAATGCAAATTGCATCTGTACAATAGAAACGTGATCTGGTATGACCTTTCAGAGATTATATTCTGGAAAAACAAACTCTATCTTGAATACATTCTCTCCTAAAACTTCTACTTTTCTTGCTAGAATCTGATCATCTTTGTAGAGCGTTCAGATGATATCCCATATTTCTGGAGTTATCTCTATTATCGTTCAAATCTCTACATTAAGCGCTTCAAGTCATTTTCTTTTTTTCTGCAATTCCTCTACGCTGATGGGAAGCTCCTTATCCAATTCTTTTTCTGTTGTCATTTTTGTTTATGTTAAAAAAATAAAAATATAGACATGCTATTTCGGTTTGAATATCTTATCATAGAATACTATTATGATGATGGCTATCGAAGTGGAAATGATAAACGTGTTTTTCCCTATGACAAAATAACAGCCTAATAAGACAATAGTGGAGACTAATATTGAATAAAAACTTGCATTTGCCGAGATTCTCTTTGAGCAAAACCCAGCTATAACCGCTGGCACAAATACTAAAGCGAGATAAGAACATAATAGCGTCAGTGTCACTATGTCAGGGACCAAGAGGGCTATGACCATACAGATGATTCAAAAACCTGCAGTCAATGCTCTCGCATATAGAAGTCATTTTTTCTCTGTTATCGTTTTCGTTGCTGTGAAACATTTATAGATGATCGTGGATCATGCTACCAAAAAACTATCCAATGAGGACATGATCACGGCGAGTATGCATGCAAATCATAATCAGATCAATCGCTTATTCACTAGTATCTTATTCATCAGTGCGAAGACGGCTGTGTTTGGATCTATTCACGTCAAAACTGCAGACGAAACCAATCAGAGAAATATCACCATAATCATCAATACCGCCAGGAATGGGATGGATCGAAAAAAAGATTTTTTAGCGATATTTTGTGTCTTGGCGGACAACATCCTTTGTCGATGAGATGTGTTAGGGATGTAGATCAGTCCTCAAAATACTATCGTTCAGATCAAGAATCCTACTCCTCAGAAACCGAAAGGATTGAGATGTCATGCTGGTAAAATCTCTATCAGGTGATGTAATCATCAAACGTACTGATATCCTACGATGGTCATGATTATGAACACGATGAGGATGATCCAAAATTGTATGAAGTCGGTGATAATATCTATTTTCAGTCATCCCATGGACGTATACAAGATCGTAATTCATGCTGATATTCATAACGCCAGATAATAATTTATTCCTGTGAGGACGTTGATGAGATAGGTTATCCCTATTATCTGAACGGCCGTCCAAATGATTAATAGCAATAATTGCAAAATAAAAACCAGAATCTGGTTTTTTTTATCGAATCTTTTTGCAAAAAAATCTACTATGCTGTAGATTCCGTGTTTATTTCCGAATTCAAAAACTTTCTTTGCTAATATTCATAAAATGACCGCACCAAAAAGAAAAGAAATAAGACTGGTGATTCCAAAAGATATCCCAGAATCATATGTGGCTGCGATGGTCGTTATAACCGCTCAGGCTCCTATCATCGTTGCTATATTGGAAAAAACAAGCAACCAAAGGCTGGATGACTTGTTGTTGAGAAAATATTCTTGTAATGATTCTTTCCTAGAAAAATATCGAGCGACTAAAAAAGTGATAATAAAATATGATAGTATAACTGCATAAATTTTATTCATGAGTTATGTTATAGTTAAAGTTTTTTAAACCAAGTATCACGCGTCATCTTTGTATATATTATATTGATAATAAAATCAATGGTTTAAGGTTAATTTTATATACTCTTTATTTATATATATATGATAAAGTCGTTTTTTTGATATTTTATATTAAAATATTATTGACAATGGTTTTTTGTTTTGATAAATTTTATTTGAATCGGTTGTTTTGTTTATTTGATATTGATAGGTGTGAATTAAAAAAAGAGGCGAATAGCCTCTTCTTTACATCCATAGTACTAGTCTAGAGTATTGGACGGTTCTATTATTTTTTGATTGATAATAGCATTTTAGTTATTTCTTAATAATCGCTTCAATAGCTGCGAAACTCATTTCTTCTTTGTCGTTGATCAATATATATAATTCATCTCCTGATTTTCCTTTAAAGAATGTTACGGCAGCCTGATTGAGGAAGTAATTTTTTCCGTCGTCAGTAATCGCTACAAACTTGTTGTCGTCAGTCTTTGAAAGTACTGCTCTGATATGTTTTCTTTCTACGGGTTGAATCAATTTGTAAATGAATTTTCCATCTTCTAATATTTTCAACTTGAGAAAATCTCAAGGTACTAATTTTGTCTTACTTGAATAGTTCATAGGCACAGGATATTTCTTTTGATCAGCTCCGACCATAAAGTATCCATCAAATTTTCCTTCAACTACTTCTGCATTTTCTTCTGAATAACTCTTGAGTTCTTCAGCTCACATTGTTTGTTCGGCATCTTTGTGTTCTACGCTTTCAGGATCTTCAGGATCAAATTTTGCTAATTGATTGAGTGCAAGTTTGATTCTTTTCATATCATTTTCCATGCTTCCCAAAAGATTTTGTACGAACTGCACCATTTGTTGATGTTTTTGTACCATTTCATCTTTGTTCACCTTTTTTGCTGCTGCAGCTTTAACTGGAGTAGCTTTCACTGGAGTAGCTTTTGCTGCTACAGGCTTAACCGCTTTTGTTTCAGTTTTTACTTCTTTTTTTGTTTCTGCCATTTTTGTTTTTGTGTAATAAGGGTAAAAGTTTTTTTGTTTCGTTATCTTAAGTATATAGGTTTTCATAAATTATGCAAATATTTGTTAACCATATATCTTTTGTTTATTTTTTTTAACAATTTATAATAAGTCAATAACTTTCTTTTCTTATTCACATAATGTGCCTTTGATTTCCTTATTTTTTTTTGTTTTTGCACAGGAAATAACCATACATACGGTAACTACGTAATTTTCAATATTTAATTTTAAATTATTAAATAAAAAACTGATGAAAAAGTTATTAAGTATATTCGCTCTTGGATTATTGTTATTCGGCATTACAAGTGCTGCTACGGGAGATCTACGAGATTGGATGGATAACCTTAATGGGGAAATTCCTTTTGGATATACCATCAGTCAAAAAATTACTGTAGATCAAATCGCCTGAGATAAAATTATAATCAAATCTCCTGTCATCCAAGATGAACTTGGAAATAAAATCAAAAAATATACGGTTATGTTCTCTCAATATCCATTGTCTCAAATTTTGGAAAATACATTGTTGCTTGATCAATCCAAAGAAAAAACATTTGAATTTACTACAGTAGGTACTGATATAACTATGGAACTTACCGTAACATGAGATGCTCTCAATCCAAACGTTGTATATTATCTCTCAGTAATCCCAAAAGATCAGAATAATATTCTTTGAGAAATATCAAATGAAATATGGTTTAAACTTTCTACACAAACATCTGGAGAAGGTAATCCTGTTGAACCAATACCAGAGACTCATACTGCGCCATGAGCAAATATGAGTTTAGCATATATAACACATACTATTACCAACAACAAAGTAACATTGAGATGGACTGCAGTTGATGGTTCAGATAAGGTTGATATCTTCCTTTGGAATCCAATGAATGAAATGTTTGAAAGACTTTCTAGTATAAATATGACTGATGAAGCTTATATGTTTACACTTACAAGAAATGGTGAATATATTGTAAACTTTATACCAAATAATTGAGGGACTGAATTTCGTTATAGCTTTGTAGCCAATGGAATAACTGCAACAGCTGGTACTGCATGAACAACGCCTACTATTGGAAAAATTCCTGCGACATGACCAAAAGAAAATGTATTGGTCGCTCTTGCGATTGCATTTGTTTTGTATCTAATATATAGAAGAGTTAAATCTAAAGCTAAACACTAAGATAAATTATCTTATTATATAAGGCCCGCAGTGATGTGGGTTTTTTTAAATCCTCTCCCCGCTGTACAGCGACAGCGGGGTATCTCCTTTATCAAGGAGAACTTTAGTTAACTAATGACCCCCTTGATCCCGCAGTTTTATGCGGGACAGGTGCCGGGGGAGGAATCCGCCGATGCGGATGGGGGATTTATAAAAAAAATAAAAAAAATCCCCGGCGCCTGCCCCGCACAAGTTGCGGGGTTTGGAGGGGCCTGCCTGAGGCAGGTAAATTAGGGGAGAAATTTCTACCAGAATAATTTATAGATTCATACGGTAAGAAGTGTAGTTAATCGGCCTATGAGTTGTACAAATATCGTTACATTATTCTTTTTCTTTGTTTCTTTGACAATTATATTTCGTTGATCTGTTGTGATGATTTGTTGTCCGAACTTTTGTTCTAATGAGAGTATTTCTTCTCTGATTGCTTTTGCTTGTGTGAGATAATTTTCATGATCTGCTTCGATGACTACCTTGATTCATTTATTGTCTTGGATTATTGGATTTCCGTATTGAGCTCTTGCTACTTGATACCATATGGTATCATATAATAAGACGAGATTTTCATGAATATTTTTTTGTTTTCTCAAAAGTTTACGATGGATAAACATCAATAATAATATGAATACGATGTATCATAAGATCACCAATAATAATATCTCTGCTTCCGGTTCTGCTCGTCCACTTACATTTGCCATAATATGCACAATTTTTACTCGAAAGCTATTTAGCTGAGCGACTATGTTTTCCATGAGTATATAAATAAACAATAAAATAATATTTTATTTTGTCATTGCGAGCGTAGTGAAGCAATCTAGAATGAATACTGGATTGCTTCGTTCCTCGCAATGACTATTTGAAGACTTTTAGAATCTGATTTTTTTTCACCACGATTGGGATTAAATTTCTTTGGAAGATTGGAATTTTTTGATTGATACACCATTCATTTCGTGTTTTCTTTTTGTAAGTATCTCATTTTTTTGGAAATCTTATTTCTGCTCAGAGATATTCTTTTTTATCTATATCATATTTTTGTCCTTCTCGATTGATGTTTCATAACTTAGTTATTTTTTGTGATGTATCAATTGTTTTTTCTCGAAACAATTTCTGTCCAGAAATAAAATAAATTTTTCCGTGTGATTTGAAAAGATATGTTTTGTTGAAATATTTATATCCACTTTCATTGTCTTGCAAAAATTTCGTTCGTTCTTTTAAGAGAGGAGTCGTAATATTGTTGGAGCTATCTAGTGTTTTCATCGCTTGCATCACTCATTCATTTGTTACACTTTTGGGATCAATTATTCGTTGATAGGCAAATTTTGCGTTTCGATGAGGTGATTTTTTAATAGAATTCAGAGTTCAGAATTCAGAATTCAGAATTTTTTCCCCGTGTGATTTTTCTAATGTATCGTAGATATTTTTCATGCTTTCAATAAATGAATTTGTCGTCGATGTTTGTTTATTCGCAAGTTTGTAAAGTTCAGGTAATACCTTGTTTCTAAGTTTGTTTCTGAGACTTGTCGTCGTATCTGCATTCGTCGGATCGGTTATGAATGATATTTTATTTTGTTTGCAGATATTCGTAATTTCGTCCTTCGTGAGTCACAAAATCGGTCTTAAAATTTTCACTCCAGGAATCAAATGATGTTCTTCTTGTGTTTGCATAGCAAGAAATCCATTCATATTCGCTCCACGAAGGAGGTTAAGAAACGTACTTTCAATACGGTCTGTCAGATTATGTCCAAATAGTAATTGATTGATATAATATTTTTTTGTCTGTATTTTAAATTCATTATATCTTCGATTTCTCAATTCTGCTTCATTAGCTTTCTTACTACTTTTTCTTTTTACAATAATTAATTGAGTTCCTTCAAAAAATTTCTTGATAAATTGCTCATCTGTACTATTTCCTGCTCTAGTATTGTGGTTACAATGTATAAAAAATAGATTTTGTAAATTATATTTGTTCTTTAAAAAAAAATTGTATACTAAAGATGCTGTTAATATGCTATCTGTACCCCCACTTACTGCTATCATAACCTTTTCAGTAGACTGCACCTTGTTTTTGAGTATATCAAAATATATTTGCTGTTGTGCAAACATACTTGATGTTTTTGTAATTCATCATATAGTACCTGGTTTTTTTGATGTTTTTTTCATAAATATCTGATTTGAAAAATTTTGGTAAAACAGTATACTTTATATTAATAACTTTTTACTTATATTTTTTTTAAGGTCAAATGAAAGATAAAACAATCATCAAAGATTTATCTTGAACAAAAAAAAATCCGTCATCTTGAATCAAAGACAAGGTATTTAAAATCAAAATTGCTGATTTGTTAAATGAAACAGGGAGGCAAGACGAAATTACATTTGAACATAAATTTTCTGATCAATTACCAAATCTAGATGATGAAGGTATTGCATGAAACTTTGCTATTCAATCTTTGGATAAAACGTCTTTACTTGGAACGCTGACTGATGTAGCGTGATCTTTTCATGAGACATGTGATAGTTGTGGTGCTTCGTTTATGAGGAAGGTATATGTTCCTTCATATATAGGAAGATTTATTTTTGAAGACGATCTCAAAAAGAAAGAAGCTCCTGAATCAGAAGAAGTACTTTTTTATATTAATGCAAAAATAGAAGTTATCAATATCGAAGATATGGTTGTTCAGGCACTTTTACTCAATGAACCTTTTGTCAAACGTTGTGATGTTTGTACTAAACGTTTGGAAAATGTTAGTGATGATGATGAATTAGAAGAATTTGAGACCAAATGAAACATTATATTCAGTTAAAATATAGAAACGTCCTTAGTATTGAAATAAATATCTATTTTGATATACTATTCTTTACATACTATTTTTTATTATTTGCCATAATTTAGTTTATGAAAAAATTGCTTGCACTTCCTGTTATTTGATTGGTTCTTGGTATGATTGCTATTGCTACCCAAATAAAAGCTGACGATTTACTTCCTACTGGACAACAATATTCTTCTACTGTTATAGCATGTATTAAAGATACTATAGATAAAAAAGATACTGTTTTGATTTCTGCTGCTACAGCATATCAAAATTGATATATCACAGCATTGATTGCAAGAAAAACCGCAATACTTATAGCTTGGGACAAACCTACTAAAAAAGAAATCAAATCTGCATTGTCTACAGTTTCAAAAACATATGATACTACTATCAAAGCACTCAAAAAAACTTTGAAAACTTCACAAAAGAGGGCTCAATCTACATATAAGACTACTATCAAAACATGTAAATCAACTGGTCTATGAGATTTGATAGAATCTACTAATTCTGAAGACTAAAATATTTTTAATACAAAAAAACCGCTCTTAATTGAACGGTTTTTTTTATAAATTTATGGGATAATAGAACTTTTGGGGTGGTTATTTTCCAAGAAATTCATCTATTTTTCCTTCGGAGACATTCTTTTTTTGTCATTGCAACAAAAAAAGAATGCAAAAAAAATGCTAGCCAGATGCAAACCGAACGAACTGTCGCTTCGAATAAAATGGCTTACTGTCTCACCTTCAACCCCGCAGTACTGCGGGGACCCATTTCGGTTCGTTCGAACTGATTGCTTCGAATATGGGGAGTGTCGGATCGTGCATCTGGCGTTGTAATATAGTTATATTATATCTAACATAAAAAAAATTAGTAGATAATTTCTCTACTAATTTTTTCCTCTATTTTAGCCACCCATTTTCTTCTATTATGCCAAATTTATTTTTACTACCTTCTTCTTTTAGCTTTAGCTTTTGCTCTAACTACTGGTTTTGAAATTACGATTTTAACTTTTTTTTGTCCAAGAAATTTGTTTCGTAGATATGAAAAGATTATTCCCATAATATATCCTATAACAAAGGTAACGATGATGAGTAAAATCCCTTTTCCTCGAGTTGCTGGTGTGAGAACATACACGGGCTGAAGGAAATGTAATCCGAATATTCGGTTAAGAAAATTTTGCATTGCTGTAGGCATGATAGCGATTGTCGCAGCCCAGATAAGATGTATAAATGAAATGAAACAACCAAAAACTAATCCGGCCTTAAATTTATTAAGCATGGAGAATATATAAAGAAATAAAGAGACCCTATTTTTTTATAAATGTTAGAATAGCAAATACTACCATACCAGTACCCAATCCTATAAATATACCAGCCACTGGATTATTAAATAGAAATCCACATCCCATCCCTAGAAGTAGTCCTGCAGGAATAAATAATGCTGCTTTACTTGCTTGTAGTTTTTTTGTTTTGTTTTTGATAGCCATTGAAATATATATGTTAAATATAAAACATAACTCAAATAGAGTATCTATTTATTTACGCTTTTCAACTGTTTTTGCATTGCTTTTTGTACTTTTTCATGACAACACTTTATCAAAATCTGCAGGTATGGGAGCTTCAAAATTTATTTGCTCTTCTTTAAATGGATCTAAGAAACTATAATTTCGACAATGAAGTAATTGTCTATTTATACCCAATGATTTATAAAGAATTCTATTTGCTGCTGCGTTACCATAAATGACATCACCAAGTACTGGGAATCCTTCGCTAGCTAGATGTACTCTAATTTGGTGCATTCTTCCTGTATGGATTTTTATCTTCAATAATGAAACTGGTCCAAGTTCTGGATGCTTGATAAATTTTTCCATCCAACACTCTGTTTTAGCTTCTAATCATGCATCAAAATCTATTTTAACTTGTGATCTATCAAGCTCTTTGTTGTATGTTTTGGTTAGTGGTTTTTTTATAATCAAGTGATCATAAAATTTTCCTGCAACAAGTGCTAAATAATATTTATCAATATCTCTTTCTCTAATAATACTATTTATATACTGTAATGCTTCATAGCTTTTTGCAGCGATCAATACTCATGAAGTATCTCTATCAAGTCTATATCCAAATGATGGCTTAAATGTTCCTGTTTTATATTCTTCTGCATATTTATCTAAGTAATCATTCATACAAATATCGTTTCGATGTTTATTTCATGGGTGCATGGGTATACCTGTGGGTTTATCAAAAACAATTCGATGATTATCTTCATAAATAATTTGTTGTTTTATTTTTTTGATGTCTACTTTTTCTAGTTTGCGCTCTTTTTGACTTACCAATAATGATAAATCTTCGCTTCCCATCTTAACTTTATCGTCTATTTGAATAATATCTCCTACTTTTATCCTATATTCTTCTTTTGCTCTTTTACCATTGACTTTTATTAATCACTTCCTGATTGTACTGTAAATGTCCGCCAAGCGAACTTGTGGATATTTTTTGAACCATTTCCTTAAAAATCTATCAAATCTCTGGTCTGAAGCTGTTTTATCTATTTTTATTTCCATAATAATCTTGATCATAACGAAAAAGTAAAAATGTTTTTATTAGTGTACTTATCGCCTGTCTATTTGCAAGAAGAGGTAAATATTTATACCTCAATATAGATGGTTGTCTATGTCTCTATCTTTGAAATCCTTATTGAGAAGTCAGATTTAAAACCTTAGGTTTATAATAATCATATTTTATATATATTTTAGAAGAATGAATAAGCCATATTATATCATTTTTAAAAAAAATCACAGAGTGTGATTTCCAGAGTAAGTTTGTTAATGGGGCGGCTGACGAGATTCGAACTCGCGACATCCTGCGTCACAGGCAAGCGCTCTAACCAACTGAGCTACAGCCGCCATAAAAAAAATATGTGTTTCCACATAATTATGTGTATTTTTTTTCTCTGTAAATGCAAGATTTTTTACTGTTTCGATAAAATAATTTGATTTTCAAAACTAAAAGACTAAAGTTCTTTTTACTTTTATTTATTATAATTACTATTATGAAAAAGATTTTTTGGACTACTATTTTTTGGATTATTGTGTTTTTTGGATTTGCTTTCTATATCAAAATGTTTGATTCAAATATGGCAGCAAGTATAAGTACTTGGCTTGGTGCAACAACTATCACTACTAGTGGAGAAGTTATTGCTACTACTGGTACTGGAGATGTTATGACTGAAATTACTGCTATTCAAACTACACTTACTGATATACAAACTAAACTTGATACACTCGTAGGTACAACAACTACAACTACAACTGTTTCAGAAATTATTCCTGTAGTTGAAACAACAACTTGATCTACTAAATAAATATTTAGGGTAATCTTTTATCCTTAAACTTTTATACATGAAAAAAATCTTTTGGACTAGTATCTTCTGGTTTCTTATAATTTTTCTATTTCGATCATATATGAGAGTATTTAATAAACCACTTGGTTTGTATATAGGCTCACGATTTGGTAAAGTGCCTCAGCAAGTATGTTTGACGGGAAGTGATACTTCTGGTCTAACTGATCAGCTTACTACCATCCAAACTCAACTTGATTCTATAACTCAAAAACTTCAATCTGAACCTGAAGTTAAAACGGAGGATGCCTTATTTCAAACGACTACTTCGATGAAGGTTGCCTTATATTATTTCAACCAAACAGAAGATCAAAAATTATCTCTAGAACAACAAATAAATATTGATTCTATTCTTCCGGTATATCGTATCTTCCCTGCGAGCAAAAATCTTCTTCTAGATGCTATCAGAGAATTAATCAAAGGAAATCTTACTACCAATGAAAAACAACAATGATTTATTACAGAGTTCCCTAATCCAAAATTTGATATAATCTCTCTAGAACTTATCCCTGATGGAACATTAACTTTGCAATTTACTGAAGTTCCTGGGTTCACTGATGGATGATCTGCTCGTATGTTGATTCTCTCAAATCTCATCAAAAAAACAGCCCTACAATTTCCTGGGGTAAAGAAAGTAGTATTTGTTCCAGAAACATTGTTCCAACCGTAATTACATACCATCTTTCAATAGACATAAAACACTGATAAAAATTCAGTGTTTTTTTGCTTTTTTTAGGTAAATCAGTATACTTATATCGAATATATTATGTTTATTTATTGATGTTATTTGCTCTATGGAAAAAAAAAAGGGAACAAACCCAAAAAATATTAATCGTGATGAAAAAAAAACCCCTGAAAATAATTCAAAAAAAAATAATATTTCAGATGTTTTTTTAGATGAACTCAAAGGTGCGTTTACTAATTTTGATAAATTTACAGAATCTAAGAGGATAGAGCTTTATGGTGATAAACAATATCTAGAACAATTTTGGGATTTTTTTGTAAAAGAATATCCAAATTTACTTGATAAAATAGAAAAAAAAGACTTACCAACATATATTAAATCGATTGAGGATAAATGATTTACTCTTCCAAATATTAAAAAGAATGCGGGTAAACTCAATGAACAATTCAAATCTGAAGATATAGAAATCCACGTTATGGAAAAGAGTTTGTCTCAGTTACAAAAATTTTGTGAAGATAAAAATAATAATCTGCCTGATGATATATTCAAAAAATTTGCTGCCGATGCATGATTTACTCATGATAAGTTACAAATTTCTTCTGATGGTAAACTTAAAACTGTCGATAATCTTTATCTTGTTTGGAAAGATTTTCTTAAAAAAGAAAAAATTAATATTGAAGATATTGCTTCTGAAACTATCGAAGATATTTTGACACCTGACTATAATCCAACAGAAAGAGTAATGGTGGCAGTTGCTATTACCAAGATCAAAAGAGAGCTTAAAGGTGATTTAAGGGCTGCTTTTGATGTGCAGTTTTCATTGCCAATTACTATATTTACTTCATATCAAGATTTGATCAATTTTAAAACGGAATGGATTCAATTTCTTGATGATCATGCTTCTGATATCGATCAATCTTTGGCTAAAAAACTTGATAGTATAATTATCACCAATGGTGACATTCAAAAAGAGTTTTCTAATTTATGAAGAGATAGTGTTGATACCAAATGATTTACTAAACAACAATTAAATTTTAGGGTTATTTTCAATAAGCTTGTTACTCGTCAATTATTTGAAGAAATAAAAAAAACTCAAGAGGCTATTGATGATTCTATAAAGGCTATTGGTGATACCTTTAGAGAATTTCCACCGTATGTAAATGATATCCTCAATATTGATACATATAGATTTAATGATAAAGTTATTAGTGATATTGATAGTACCTATCATACTGATATACAACATATTGATATACAAATTCTTGATTTAAATAATCAATATACTGCTGCTGATGATATAGTAAAAAAAGAATTGAGAAAAAAAATAAAAATACTCAAACAAGAAAGAGAACAGCGCAAATGGCAAGCATATATAGTATTTCTTAGAACTAAAGATACTGGTCTTGCTGATGTATTTACTCACTTGGTAACTAGTAAATTCAACTTTTCTTTATTGTCTGTTGATCATCAACAATTTCTTATTAACGTACTTATAAAAAATAAACTTGAAGATAGTATCAAAAACAAAATACCAGAATTGCTTGCTGTGACCGAGGAAGATCTTACTCAATTTGTGACTGATCTTTTTGATCTCAAAAAAATGGATCTTGTTATCCCTACGAGACATGGGCCTGTTCCTCTTACATTTCTCAAGAAAGAATTTTTGACAAGTACTCGCACACAACTTCCTGCACTTAATGATCTAGAAGATTTAAAAAATTTACCACTCAACTTCATTACTCAAATCACAGAGAGTAACGCAGCCTTTTTTGAAGATAGTCCAATATTTGACTCTATATATACAAACTTTGCAGCAAAAAATTGAAAAATAAAATTCAATGATGCATATAAAGTAAAAATCAAAAAAAATTGAAAAACTGTAGAATGATATCTTTCTTCATATTCTCCTATAGAAGAAAAAAATAATGAAGATTATACAGGAAAAGAATTATATCTTTATTCTGAACCAATTACTGCTCCCAATCAAGAAAGAAAATTGGTTACTCGAGAATGAACTGACAATGGTACTCCTGTTGTTATCAAAGATATTGAACAACAAAAATGTGATGTAAGGATTTTGGATAAAAAACTCAATCTCAATGGCGATGCTTTCTGAGCATTATTATTTGGATACGTACTTGGTCAACAAAGTATGGCGCAAACTATTTCTCCTGAAAAAGAAAAAGCTTTGGCTGAGAAACTTGGTCAACTTGAGGTCTACAAAGAAAAAGAAGAATGAGAAGAAGAATTAGTAGAACCTGTGGTCGCAAAAGTCGAATCTAAAATAGAGGATTCAGAACAAAAGAAATTTGAAAATGAACGAAATAAACTTAAATGATATGGTTTTCCTGAAGAAAAATATAAGAACAACTGAGGTTTTGTTGTATGATCGAGATTGTTTATGCCATTTGCTGATAGTGAAGTTCCTCCATTGGAAAGTAATGGTAAGGCTCGATTACAAATGGAAATTACTCATATAGATAAAGCTAAATGAACGTTTAAAGTAAAACTTCATGGTGGTGAGTTGCGTCTTGGAACATCTGAATGAGCAAGCAAAGAACTCCCTATGAATGCTTCATCTATCGCTGGTATCACAAAAGCTTTTGGTAAGGATATATATAAATTACCTAATACTAAATGAACTAGATTTGAAGAACAAATGAATGCTTTGACAAAATGATCTGTTAGTAGTGACCTTGGTAAATATTTTTGATCTCTAAAATTTAATTGATCTAAATTTTCTCATACACTTTGAAATTTTTCATGAAAAGAAATTACTCACTTTGGTTTATATGAGCCTAAAGCAATAGGTGAAACTCTTGATGAGGAAAGTGGTAGATTGATTCTCTATAAAATAAAATCAAATGCTAATGGTACGATAACTGTTTCTGGTGATTCTACTACTGGCAATTATGTAAAAAATTTCCCTTCTCGTGATATGGACTATACAACCTTTATGTTGTTTATAAAAGAAAAATGATTGCAGCCAAAATGTAAGGAGCAGATACAAGCTATTCATGCAAAAGACGCTGAAACAAAATCAGAAACTCCTACAACGGTTCGTTGATTTAGTATAAATAGTGTTATAGGTTTTTTTAAAAACTCAGCTAATAAACTCAAAGATAGTATCAAAAAATATGATGATGAATTGACTGAAGAACTTACTGATCTCTTGACGAGTCAGGGACAACTTTGGAATAGTATATGATGATTCTTGAGTCCTTTTGGTAGAGTTGCTTCGTCTTTTGAAAATATGGGAATGGAAGCTTTCCTTGCTAGGGATGATAGAATATGGAAAAAAGTTGAAAAACGACAAAAATTTTATGATGATTTTGACTATACAAGAATATATAATATGTATATCAAGCCTATGCTTGATGGAACTATCAAGATAGTACCTCATTACAAAATGGCAGCATTATTGTTGGTGCATCTTAAAAAAGGAAAATGACCGTATGCCAAAGATGCTCCATCTACAGCCAAGGGTAATCGAATTGGTGCTTTATTATGAAAGGATCATCAAAAAAGATATCTCGCTATCAGAGAAAAGAAAATCAGAGAACTCGAAGAAAATGCTCATATTTATGGTGGTCCTTGGGCTGACCAGATTAAAAATGAATTGGTTGAATTGGAAATGAGATATATTGTCCATGTAATGGATGGTAGACATATGTGAATTAATGACTGAGATAAAACTAAAAATTATTTTCAAGATAAATATTCTAAAAAATTCTGTGATGAATTGGAATGAGCATATACATGATTTTTCAAACAGAGTACGGTAGAAGAATGATTTACTAAAAATCAGGATGTAAATTTTGAGTTTGCTAGAGTAGAATACTTCAGACAACTGGCAGATAGACCACAACAAGCACTTCCTTTTCTGAAAGTTATGGCTACTAAAGCTATCAATCCTACACAATGGAAAGTATTTGAAACTGCTGTGATGACCTGACTTCTCTCTGGTGTATTTCTCAATATGACGTATGCTTCTACACAATCATTCATACAAAAAATCTGTAGAACGAGAGGATTTATTCCATGAATTTTTTCAAAAGATCTAAAACAACAATCTAAAATGCAAAGACTTTTGGATTTATTTAGTGGTAATAAATTTACTTCAGAGACATGATATTCTTCAGAAGATTATTCTTATAGAAATAATAAAGGACCAGGACCATTTATTGATAAACTGGTCAATTCTAGAAAGCCAGGAGATGGTCGATTTGAGTCTCCATGAAGAATGACAGAAATTAGTCAATTTCTTGCGCTTACTTGAGAAAACGTAAATGGTAAAACCTTGCTTGATATTTATTCTGATCCAAAATTGCCAATTTCAGATAAATTATTACTTGAAGAGTATATTAAATTAACAAATGAAAAAAACGAAGGATTAGATCCTGAGGTGCAAAAAAATAGATCTTCTCTTACGTGATCTATTCTTACCAAGAGTCAGAGTGTGGTAAGTGATATGATTAAATTTGATAAATGATGATTTGCTGGAAAAGATGGAGATGAGATTCAAAATATGAGAGCCTTCTCAGAAAATATGCAGAAAGCAATTCCTTCTGATCAACTTAAATCACAAGAAACAGTTAAATTTTTTGTAAGTAAGTTTTTCAATCGATTTGGTGAAAGGTGATTCTCATGAAATAGAATGACTGAATTTTTGAAAAGACTGAAGTGGTGCAAACAACATAAATGATCATCAGAGGTCAGTGATATTATGTTTTATAGTGTTGTATGAGAAATTATTAGTTCCATGGCTTGACATGAGGCCACTCCACCTGATGAATTGATGTGAGCTCTAGGAGCATGGCAAACATTTTTTCAAAATAATATTGATAACATATTACAACCAGATGTAATTAGCTCTTGTTTTGGTTGATCTCAATATAAAGCTAATTATGAGGCATCCGATCCAAAACTAGAATCTCGAGAAACCTCATCTGTTCTTTTGGACCAAACAGATTATTATATGTATTCGTCCACTTTGAATAAAGAAGAGAAGTTATTGGCCAATGCTAAAAAGAATACACTTACAAAAAATAGAGATTATCTTAATAAAGATTTATATCTCTTGGCTGATGGTCTCTCTAAAAAATGTTCTTGATTTAATAATCGTTTTAGAAAACCTCCTGAAGAACCTCAAAAAAACATCACTTCAACTTCTACTAGAAGCAAAGCTACCTGAGCAAAAATCAAAAATAGTGATGTTACAGAAAAAGTGAGACAAATCCTTGAAGGTAAACAAATAGATGAAAATAATTCAGATGATTATGTTCCATATATAGAAGAAGATGATTATTATTAATTATATCATATCTTTTATTTTTTCCATAGCTTTTTCTCCTGCTTCTTCGATAGTGGTATTGTTTTCTACTACATCGTATTTCAGTCAAAGTTTTTCTAATTGTGGCATAAGTTCTGTATCGTAAAGATGAGACATCTCTTCGAATTTTTCTATAAATTTGTCGTCTGCTTTATCTTTTCGAACTTGATCATTTGATTTTGCTAATTCACTATTTCTTGCAGTAACTCTTCCATGTGCGACATCTTTATCTACTTTTACATAAATTACTTTTCATAATTTTCTTAAATTTTCTATACCAAATTTATATATTTCCATCCTTGTATCTCGTGGCATAGCTTTTTGAAAAATAAGTCCTGTAGTCACCGCATCTCTTTCTAAGATATATATTTTTTCATCGTTTTTTGTTTTGATATGAAAACTATTTGATGCAGCAGCATAGAGAAGTCCAAGTACTTCTCGATTTTTATAAAGATCTTTGTCTGCCAATACTCTTCTGATTACTTTTCCTAAATCAGATTCTTCATCAGGAAAATGGAGATATTCTGCTGGTAGTCATTTTTCTTGCAAAACTTTTGTAAGTTCTTTGGCTACACTAGATTTTCATGAACCATGAATACCTTCTACTACGATATATTTCAATTTTTCCATATTTTATATCTCTATAAATAAAAAATTTCTTTTTTAAAATATAACTATTCCATTTTTTTTCTCAATGTCAAATTTACTAATTTCTTTTGAAAAACAGAATGGATTCTATATACACTAGCTGACTGATTTTATTGTTGATGAAATTATCGTGGGACAACGTATGAGAATAGCACTTTTGACCTCATTTTTTACCTTTGCATTTGCTATGCTATTTTTGGCATTGGTGCAAAACTATGCGCAGGCTGGAGATACCTCATTACCAACTCTCGTACAAACTCAACCAAAGGCACCGGTTCGTATTGTTGCTTTTGTAGATACCTCTGTACGTGAATCTACTGCAGACTATAGCGTTCTTCCTAATTTTTGATTTCAACATTCATCTCCAGAATTTGATTTTGATACTGATACTTCTTTTCAAAAATATTTAAATTCTGATCATCCTTTTGACGATTCTACTTATACACCAACGGATTTACTTCCTATAGACTCAAATTTTACTGCCAATAATTCTAAGGCTTTTAAACTTAGAGCAGAAGCTGGTACGCAATTTGCCGATATGGCACGACATTTTCGAAATGCCTTTAGTGGTGATAGATTATATATATCAAGTGCATATAGAAGCAGTGGATTGCAGTGATATCTTATCAAACAATGATGTGCGATGATAAAATGTGCAGCGATAGGGACTAGTGAACATCAAGCATGATTGGCCGTAGATATCAAAGTTATTACCAAATGAGGAAGATGATATTCTCTCGATGCAGCATATCCCAATAAATATTCTGACCGACTCAAAGCCAATGCTGCTGAGTATGGATTTCATAATACTTATCAAAAAGGAATAGAAGTTGATGGTAAAATAATTGAATGACGACATCGAAGATATCTTTGAACTGAACTAGCTAAAATACTCGCAGACAATAATCAAACTTTTGCAGAATACTACAATACAATTAATAATTAATAATGAAAAATGAATAATGTATGAATTGTGTACTTATGACCTATTGTATATTGCAATAGTTTATAAAGATATAAATTCCAAAATCATTCATCGTTAATTATTCATCATTCATCAATTTTAATTGCTTAATTACTTTATTACATGAATGCTAAAAAGAAAGATGATCAACTTCAAGAAAAGCTTGAAGCAGCTCAACATATTCAAGATGATAAAAAATATCAAGAACTTGAAGATAGAATTGCTCAGTTAGAAAAAGAAAAAAAAGAACTTGAAGAGATAGCAAAAAGATCACAATATGAATATATAAATCTCAAAACTGATTTTGATAGATATCAGAGACAAATCAAGGAATCTAGCCAAAATATGGAAATTGATTCGCTCTTGTCTGTGGTCAAAAAGTTTTTGCCGTTTATCGAAGATCTCAGAAAATCCCTTGAAAATATAACCGATGAACATATGGAAGATCCGCTCACGAAATGAGTTCAGATGGTATATAATAAATTTTTGAAAACACTTGAACACTTACATATCAAGTCTATCGAATCTCTATGACTGGTTCCTGATTCTTTTTTACACGAGCCTATTAGTTTAGAACCGGTAGAGGATGAGCAGTTAAAGTGAAAAATAATCAAAGAATTTGAAAGAGGATTTATGTATAGCAAAGGTGACGACAAAAGAATTATCATCGCCTCCAAAGTTATCGTCTGACAATAAAATTTAGGCGCAGGTTACAAGTTACAGGATATGGGTTTCTAATTATATGCTTGATTATTTGTGAGAAATTGCTATGTTTTGTGTCTGCAAAATAAATCAATTGTTAGTTGAAAATTCGTAATTGATAATTGCTGTTATGCTGGGGGTGTCCGCCTAGGCGGATAAAATGGAATGGGATATTTACCCGCCTCTGGTGGGCATGTACGATATTTACATTTATGGTTTAATGGATTAAAATGTATATAGTCTATGTTTTGAAAAGTATAAAAAAGAATTATCATTATGTTTGAATGACAAATGATATGGAAAAAAGACTACAACAACATAATCAATGAAAAACCAAATCAACAAAAGCTTATTTACCATTTGAGATAATATATACAGAAATTATTGATGATAGTAAACAAGCAAGAGAAAGAGAAAAATATTTTAAGACATGAAAATGAAGAGAAGAATTAAAAAGGCTTATAAAATAGCTATGCTGGGGTGCACGCCGAGAAGGCGCGTAAAATGGAATGGGATATTTACCCGCCTAGGCGGGCATGTGTGGTTGATGTTTATAAATTATTAGTTATGCTCAGGTGATGGAATGGTATACATGTACGATTGAGGTTCGTATGCCGTAAGGCTTGGGGGTTCGAGTCCCCTCCTGAGTAAATGTAAAATATTATTTGGTTATTCGATCCGCTAAAGCGGATTTCAGTCCATTTCCTCCTGAGTAATTTGTATTTAAAATCTAATATACTATATGACACTCTTAGAACAATTGACAAATGACTACAAGGAAGCTATGAAAAATAAGAACGAGACCAAGAAAACCGTATTAAATCTTGTGCTTGCTAAGATTAAAAATAAGACAATAGAAATTCAAAAAGATCTTGAAGAAACAGAAATTGTTAGTATCCTTAAAAAGGAAGTAAAAGAAATACTTGAAACTATGGGATTCTTAGAAAAGGCTGATAAACTTGAAGATCTAGAGATAGAAAAACAAAAAAAACTTCTTCTAGAATTCTATCTTCCTGCTACGATGACCAAAGAACAAACTTCTGAACTTATTAAAAAACTTATATCTGAACATAATCTCACTGACCTTAGAACCCAGAGATGATTGCTCATGAAAGAACTGATGGCCAATTATAAATGAGAAGTAGATGGTGCACTTGTAAATGAAATTATCAATGAAATGATTGCTTAATCACAAATTGAAACATTATAATTGTCATTGCGAGGAATATAATGACGAAGCAATCTAAAATAAAATACTAGATTGCTTCACTACGTTTGCAATGACAATAAAAAATATTTGTTTTATTGTTTCATAGTTTCCATGAAAAAACATTTCCTTATTGTTATCTTATTTACTGTGATGTTTTTGTGATTAGGAAATATTACTTTATGATATTCTGAGGGTTGTACGACAGAAACATCATCCGTTGGCTCACGACAACAACAATATAATAGTTGTATGCAAAATTGTGCGGAGGATCATGCTCAATGAATTGATCTTGATACTACTTGTTCTGATATGTGTTCTAATGAACAAGATAATCTTACGGCCAATCAAGATACATTAGCTGCTTGTCAATCTGCGGCAGCATGAGCATCACCAACAGCATGATGAACGGAAGCATGATGAACGGAAGCATGATGAACGGAAGCATGATGAACGGAAGCATGAGCATGATGAACGGAAGCATGAGCATGATGAACAGAAGTATGAGCAGCTTCTTGTTCACCACCTATTAATTGAAAAATGAATTCGTTTAATATATGTTCATGTCCTACAGGTACAAAAAATGTAAAAGGTACTTGTGAATTATGTAGTAAAAAAGGGGTGTGTTGTTGAGTAGAACTCAATACAAACGTACCATTTATCGGTAAGTGTATAGAATCTGATACAGCAAATAAAAGTTCTGACGAAACTAATGTTACTTGAGAAAGTGCTTTTCCTGTCTTGTTGTGAAGTTTAACTAAAATATTAGTTACGATTATCTTGATTGTATCTTTTGTGTTGATTATCATCTGAGGTATTATGATCTCTACGGGTGATCCTGCATGAGGAAAGAAAATGATTATAAAAGTAGTTATCGGTATAGCTCTTCTTGGTGCTTCAGGCGTAATCCTACGTTTGATTAATCCTAACTTCTTCGGGTAAATCTACTGGTCATTCTGAATGTAATGAAGAATATAATAATAATTACTTATATCCTTCGACTTCGCTCAGGATGACTAACTATAAAAATCTTTATTATATAAATTTATTACCATGGTAAACGTTAAATTTAAAAATGGTTTTCTTATCGAAGGACAATTTCTTTTTGGATTTGAAACTGCTGATCCTAAATATATTAACTTGGCTTTGGAACCAGGTACCGATATGCGCTATGAAAAGTTGGATTACGCGCTTGTAGATTATCCCGGTGAATATGATATTCAGTGAATTAGTATTGAATGTTTTCTTGGTGCTAATAATAAACTTAATTATGTCCTTATCGTAAATGACAAAAAAATTGGCATTATCCAATCACTTGATATATTGGATTTGGATACGTTAGTAGATGTAAAATTTCGATTGTATCAAGATGATAAAATAGCAAATAAAATAGACCAACTAGAACTTGAAGGACAAAAACAAAAGCTTATTCAAGAAGTTGAAAAATAAAGAATAAATCAATTAAACTTTCTGCATATTTTTTTGTAATTTTGTCAATTCAAATTGGTATTTATATATTGTAAAAACTTGTATTACTTGCCTGGATGTATATCTTAATGACAAGTTTTTTTTAGATTTTTATATAATTCAAAATGGTATTTACAAAAAAAGTTACTAAATCTCCTTCTGTTATGGTGGAAACTAAAAAAATGTCAGCAAAAGATACTTGTGGTACAGGATGATGCTGTCATAAAATGAAACATCTTTTGGTACCTGTTCTTCTTATTCTTAATACAATTCTACTTACTTGGGTAGTATGTAATCAAGTAAAAATAGAGTCTGGAAGAGTATGAGGATCTGCAAATTACAGAATGCTTCAAAAAATTCAAAGTTTACCTGCATTCAAAGAACAATACAAACAACAACTTGAACAAGGATTACAAATGTATCAAGGAGGATGAGCTGTACAACAACCAGCTGTACAACCAACTGCAGAACAAGCACCTACTACAACAGAAACTGCTCCAGTGGTAACTCAATAATTTTATCTTCGTAATATTGTATCGATGACTACAGAAAAAAAGCATGAAAATACGAAATTAATTATTTTGGTACTTTTGGCTCTTAATGTATTGCTTGGAATATACATAGCGTTTTTCAAAAACGATGCTCTTTCATTAGAAACTTTGAAAGTTTGAGGAGCTGAAAATATGAAAATAGCTACAGAATTATATCAATTGCCAGCATTTTCTGCTCAATGAAAACAACAACTTGAAGAAGGATTACAAATGTTCCAAGGTTGAGCTGCACAACAACCTGCTGCAGAACAAGCACCTACTACAACAGAAACTGCTCCAATAATAACCGAATAATTTTATTATTAATAATCTTATATTAATGACTACAGAAAAAAAACATGAAAATATGAAGCTGTTGGTTATAGTACTTTTGGCACTTAATTTGTTGCTTGGAGTATACATAGCGTTTTTCAAAAACGATGCTCTTTCATTAGAAACTTTGAAAGTTTGAGGAGCTGAAAACATGAAAATAGCTACAGAATTATATCAATTACCAGCATTCAAAGAACAAAATAAACAACAATTTGAACAAGGATTACAAATGTTCCAAGGTTGAGCTGCTGCAGATACAACAGCACAACAACCTGCTGCTCAACCAGATGCAGCAACTCCAGTTGCTGGTGATGCTTCAAAATTTGCTTCTATCATAAGCGATGGGTATGTTTTGGGAAATAAAAATGCAAGAATTACTATTATAGAATATTCTGATATGCTTTGTCCTTTCTGTAAGAGACATTATGATGCTCAGACTTTAGAAAATCTTGTAAAAAAATATCCTAACGATGTAAATATGGTATTTAGACAAATGCCTTTACCACAACTTCATCCTACTGCTCCTATCTGAGCTCAAGGTGCTATATGTGTTGGTCAACTTGCATGAGCTGATAAATACTATTCATTTATAGGCAAAGCTTTTGCACTTAATGAATTCACTGAAGCTAATGTAACTGAAATCGCTGTTGGTCTTGGAGTAAATAAATCTAAATTTGCTACTTGTCTTACAAGTCCAGAAACTATAGCAACAGTAAATGCTCAAGTACAAGAAGGTAATGGATTTGGCGTAAATGGTACTCCTGGTAATCTCGTTGTAGATAATCAAAAAGGTACTTCTACATTGATAGCTGGTGCATATCCTACAGAAACTTTTGAAGCTGAAATAACTAAAATACTTGGTAATTAATTATTTATATTGCTATAAAGAAACGGTCGAAAGGCCGTTTTTTTTAATTTTTCTCTTCTATTGCCTCGCCGGCTGGGCGTTTCTTTTTGGCTACCAGGTCCAAAAAGAAACCAAAAAACCCCTCGTCGATTGTCTCTTCATCTTTATCGAAAATACAAATTCATTGGATTGTATGTTTCATTCAGCGATATCACAATCGACTTAAAAAAAAACAAATATAAAAAAACTCCGCAATTCTGCGGAGCTATTTCATTATGATATATTACTTATTGATCTTTTCTTTTTGAAATTCATACTGCAGATCCTCAATATCTTTTTTGAGCTTATTCATTTCTTTCTTTTTCTCTCTGATAACATCTGGATCTCCACCACTTGCTGAAAGTCCTGGAATAAGAGTTCTAATAGACTGGAGTTCTTGTTCTTTTGCACGTAATGCTTCACGTATTTTTTCTTTTTTACTAAGTACTATTACCTTTTTTCCTTGTTTCTTGATACCTATTGTGATATTGATTATGTTTTCTGTATGATATTTTTCGAGCTCTTTTTCGTTTTCGAGATATTCGATTGATGATGCATTTATCAGTTTATGAATTATTTTTTCTTGTTGTCTAAGATATTGTAAGAAATCTAATGGCGCAAAGAAACAAACTTCTATTTCTTCATGTTTTGCATGCTCGTATTGTTGTTTCATTCCTAAAAACTTATCTATGATATCTATAAAAAGTTGTGTTTTATAATTTTTACTAATATCGATTATATTTTCTTCTATTTTTTGTGTTAAAATAGGTCAGTCAAGCATTAGTGATCCTCGTATCTGTTGTGTGATAAATGGAATAAATGGGTGTAAAAGTTTCAATAAACTTCCCAAACATCGTAATGTTACTTTACTACTATTTTCTGTATCTTGATGTTTTTGAATCTCTAGATATTTATCACAAAAATCTTCTTTGATCATTGTAATTATTTTGTGTTGTGCTTCTTGAAGTGCATTTTTCCCAATAGCTTCTTCATATTCTTTTTGAAGTTCTGTCGTTTGATAAATAATCCAAAGCTCAAATTCGCTTAATGTATTTTTTTTCTTGTCTAAATAACTTATTAATTGTTCAAATTCAGATATTTTTTTTGTTCATTTTTTTTCATCTAAATGTTGTCCAACAAATCTAGATGCGTTTCGAAGTTTACTTATAAATTTTTCATATTCTACGATATCATAATCTGAATCTACCGCATAAAGTCTAGTACAATCCGTTCCAAAATTTTTAATTAATTCTTTGAATGTATCTTTATTTTTTTTATTTATTTTCTGTTCTTGTTGAATATTACATGAATCAAATAAAAGTTTATTTTTCACATTATATCCTATAATAATAGTTTTAATAAATTCTAAAATTTTATTTTCGTCGATACATAATATTTTTTTTGGTTCTTTTTTTTCATCAAAAGATTCCATCATTTTTATTAAAATAAGCGCGTTACCTAGTGTTTCTTCTATTTTTTCTTTTTGTTGGATAAGTCCTTCGTCATTATTTACGAGAGTATCCATATTAAAATGATAAAATCATTTTCTTTTGCTTGATATTGCGATAGATTTTTCCAAAAGCTCTGTCAGATTTGAAGAAAATTTTTCAAAATATCCCATTCATTTCCCTTTAATGCTAGGGTCTTTTTCTGTATATTCTACTATTTTTTTTAATTCATTTAGCTCTTTGCTATATCCTCTTGGTAATGTTTCATTGAAAAGTTCTATATATGTCTCAAGAGTATTTTGTTCTCCTGTACGGCTTTTCCCTAATAGGATGTCGATAGCTTCTTCTATGCTGAAATGTTCCTTTAAACGTCAATCTACGATAAGATTAAATATAATAAGAGAAAGAACAGTAAACTTGTTTTTTGTTTTTTTTACGGGCAAATTTAATATTTCATTATCAGAGATAAAGTGGTTTTTACCGCTTTTACCTTTCCAAAATGGTAGACTATATCATTTTGAATCTTCCTTCGTTACTGGCCAATATTCTATTGTCTCGATGATTTCGTTTATATTTTCTTTATATTCTTCTGGAACAATCGTAAGCTTTCCTTCTTGAATAGCTGTTTGAATAGTATCTAATTCTTTATCTGTTTTGATAAATAACTGATTGCAGAGGAGTGGTCGTGCTCTTTCTCCCGTTTTTCTATGTACAGCGATTTCTGATTCTATGTATTTTGTTGATTCAAGATTATGTATATCATCTAAGTTTTTTATTATGTTTTTGACAAATTCTCCTGCATCTTTTCCACAAAAATCACCTGCACACTTTGTAAAGCATCCGGCTTTGTCTATGGCAAATTTATCTATAATAAGATCGTTTTTTTGTGCTATAATAAGAGATTGTTTGTCGTGAGCTGGTGTTACCCTTATTATTCCCGTCCCTTTGGTTGGGTCTACAGATTCATCGGTGATAATAGGAATTGTTTTGTTTATGATTGGAATAATAACTTTATTTTTTATGAGTTTCTTATATCTTTTATCATCAGGATGTACCGCAAGTGCAACGTCAGCGAAAATGGTTTCCGGCCAAAGTGTTGGCACAATAAGCGATATATTTTTTGTATCTACAAAATATCTAAGATTATATTGTTTGACTTCTGTTTTTTTGTATTGAAGTTCGTCAGTACCAAGTGTTTTTTGTTCTTTAAGACTTCGATGATTGATAGAACAATCTTCATAAATACGCCCATCTTGCACAAGTTCAACAAAAATATTTCTAATGAAATTAGTATTACTTTCTGAGTAAACAACATTGTCTGTATCGATACCAAAAAATACTCCTGCCTTTGTGAGTAGATTTTCGTAGTTTTCAGTCTTAAGATTTTTATCTTTTGTATCAAAAATAGGAAGTAATTTTGCCTTTATTCATTTCATCGTTTGATAAGTAGCTACAATATCTTCCCTGATAAGGTTGTTGATTGAAACTAATGATGTATCTTTGGAAATTATAATTGGTAACTGCGTTATTACGTTTTCTCGTTTGACGGTACCTCTTTTTGTATTAAATAGTTTTTGAAAATAATTTTTTTTGAGTAGTTCTGATTCTATAGAATAATGATTATATTTTTTTTTGATTTCTGACATAACTAAACTAATTAATTAAAAATGAATAATGAAAAATGAATAATGAAAGATTCGTTTTGTAATGTACTATTATAATTCACAATAGTTTGTAAAAAATACAATTCATTCGTTTTTCGTTATTAGTTATTAGTTTTTCGTTAATTTTTTGAGAATCCGTAAAGTTTGAAGATGGTATATCAAAAGAGACTTATCAAGATAACAAGCAAGATGTTTTCTGCTGGTCATACCACTATCTTCTTTACGTTATCTATCTTGAGTGTTGTTCCGTCTTTACATACTCATTCGATGAGATAATATGCATATCAATATTTTTTAGAGGCTGCATTGAATGGATATTCAAATATAGTTCCTGTCGTTTCTCCTACTTTTTGCATTTGATCTATTTCGCTAGTTTCAAATTCTGATCTATACACAATATATTTCTCTATATTCATAACTCCGCTTCGCATAAGATAATATTTGTCACCAATTTGTCCTGTAGTCACAACGATACCTACAACCGTACAACTTATTGCTTCTCCTATCGTTGCTTGAGTGATTTCTGATGGAGTACCATTTGGATTACCAGCACTATCAAGTGGAGTTATTCTAAAATAATATACATCTCAAATACTTAAGTTTTCTATAACGATCTCTTTGGTTTGTACTATTACTGAAAAATCGAGATTGTTTTGGCTTGTTCCATATTCTATTTTATATTGTGGTGCAGTTCATATAGCTTCTCGTGTTACATTCAATTTTGATTTATCAATACTATCAGAATATAATCTTATTTTACCTACAGCATTTCATTTTTCTACCATAAGTGTTGCTATTCCTGTATAACTCTTTGCTTGCCCCAAAACGATAAGGTCTACACCTATTTGAAGATTTCATTCAGTATCTATAACTACGTCTTTTGTAAATACTCAAGGACTTTGTTTGTCCATAGGAATTGATTTTCCGTCGCTTAATTGTAACTGAGCTGATGTTACGCTATCACTACTATTTACTGTAAAAGTAGCTTTGTCTCATTGTTTAAGGGATCCTGTAGGTGTTATTTTTATACTATTAAATACACCGTCTTTGATAGGTTGAAATTCAAAGGAAACTACTTCAGATTTGCCGATTGTTTCATTGTTTGCATTCAGAATCTTTATTTGAAGAATATTGTCTCATTCAGTTATTCCGCTAACATATGCACTAATATCACCGTTTGCATTTGTCATTCATTCTGAAACCATATTGTTATTTATGTATATTTCATATGGTGCATTTGGTAAAGTTGGCGCAGCTGCTATAACATTTGCGATGCTATTTTTTTCTATTCCTCCAGGAACTGGAGAGATTAATGTTATTGTATCTGTGATAGTTGTTGGCGCTGTAGTACCTACGATCACTGTTTTTTGTCCAATAATACTATCATTGATAATATCTGAAACTTTTATAGTAAATGTTCATGATTTTTTGATAGTAAGTCCTTTGGAAAATAATTTTACTCCTTGGTCTTGTGGAAGGAATGTATAAAGCCCATCACTTGGTACTGTATAATCAGCAGTATCTACGATACCTTCTATTTCTATAAAAACATCACCTTGATATTCTTTGATGACTTCTCCGTTGGATGTTGTCGCTTTGATAGTAATATCTACCGCCTCATTAATATCGAATGAGCTTGGAACTACTTCAACAATAAAAGCATCAGGGTCAACTGCATATACAGTATTTGTAATAAATCATGTAGCTAACAAACCAATAGCTAACATACTTACTACTAGGGCTTTGCGTGAAAATTTCATCATATAATAATAGGGATAAATATTTTGTTATTTACTTGAGTGTGATATTATTTCATTGAGTGATCAGATAGAAAGATCTTGATTGGTATTGGCTGTTGTTGCAACTGCTTCGCTAAGGAGAATATCTTCGATATTTCCTGTGAATGGCAACATAATTAAACTCTGACTTTTGTCGATGATTTTACTTGGTATTGAATGAATTAATATACTACCATTATCAGGACTGCTTGCTATTCGTGTCCCTTGTCCGCTGAGATTTAATGAATCTAGACTAACGGTATCTTTATCAAAACTTATCGTAAAGTCTATACTTTCTGGTGTTTCTAATTTTTCTGACATAAAAATATCTACATATCAACTATTCGTTTTGTATGCTATATCTCGTCATTTTTCTATGATGAAGTTTTTTTCTTGAAGTGAAAGTATACTTGCTGTAAAAAAACCTGGATTTTGAGAAACGAAAAATACCCCAAAAGCTACGAAGGCTGCACCTATGATGATGGCTATGTTTTCTTTTACGCTTCAGAAGATTTTTTTCGTGCTCATTTTTCTCCAAACAGATAAAATTTCTAGCTTTTTATCACATATAAAAGTGATATTTTTTTGATGGCTAAAATCAACTATAAATTAGCTTAAAACTAATTAATTACTTCGTAGACTTACTTTATTCTATCGCCTCGCCGGCTTGGCGTTTCTTTTTGGCTTCCAGGTCCAAAAAGAAACCAAAAACCCCTCGTCGATTGTCCCTTCATCTGCATTGAAAATAGAAATTCATTAAATTGTATGTTTCATTCAGCGATATCACAATCGACTTTTCACTATCTCGTAATATATCTGTTTGTGATATATAAGTCCGGCATTTGTAATAAAGCAAAATAAAAAAATTCCCCTGTTAAGGGGGAATGAGGGGGTTTGTTAAAGAAATATTTATTCTATAATTCTACCTGATCTTTTAGACTTGGAATTGTACAAGTAAATCCTATTTCTTCAAGTTTTCATTTCAATGTCGTCTGTGCATTTCATTCTCCATGGATAATAAAGGTCTTTTTTGGTGCTTTATTGAATCCTTTTGCTCGCCTCATGAGCTGTTCGCTGTCTGCATGTCCAGAGAATCCATTTATTTTTTCTATATCTGCATGTACGGTAATCATTTCTCTCATCATTCGAATCTTTTTCTCTCATTCTAATATATGTCTTCCAGTTGTTCCTTCGGCCTGATATCCTACAAATAATACCATATTATTTTTATTTCATAATCCATGTTTGAGATGTTGCATTATTCTTCCTGCAGTACACATTCCATTTCCTGCTATAATGATACATGGGTCGTTAAATGTATCTAATTCTTCTGAATCTTCGACACTTTGTGTACAAATCAATTCTGGAAAATCAAATGCATTAGGATACTTATGTAAGGCCTCATCATCAAATACTTCTGTATGTTTTTTGAAAATCTCTGTCGCTTTGATAGATAATGGGCTGTCCAAATATATTTTTTCTGCTGGGAATTTTTTTTCTTTGATGATGATATTGAAGAAATAGATGAGTTCTTGAGTCCTTTCTACAGAAAATGATGGAATTAAAAGCTTTCCTCATTTATTATAAGTTTCATTAATATATTTTATTAGTAATTCTTTTTTTCCAGCTATATCTTCGTGTCTTCTATCTCCATATGTTGATTCCATAAATAAATAATCTGTCTCTGCGATTAGTGTTGGATCTTGTACAATAGGTGTATCTCGTTGTCCTATGTCTCATGAAAATACTAATTTTTTTTTCACATCTCATTCAGTTACAAAAAGTTCAATGCTTGAGGATCAAAGAATATGTCCGGCATCTTGGAATCTTGCCTCAATCTTATCGGTAATTGTAATTATTTTTCTATATTCTACAGGACTAAATAATTTTATACATGCTTTTGCATCATCTACTGTATACATAGGAAGTCTTGGTTCTTCATGATTCTTTTTTCTTCTTTTATTTTCTTCTATAAGATTTTTTTCTTGGATTGTGGCACTATCTTCCAAAATAATATCACATATATCTATAGTCGCGGATGTTGTATAAATTTTACCTGTAAATCATTCTTTATAAAGTTTAGGAATCAACCCGCAGTGATCTATATGCGAGTGAGTAAGTAAAACAAAATCAATTTCTTTAGGATTAAAAAGAAATGGTTCATAATTGAGTTTCATAAGCTCTTTGGGTCCTTGAAACATTCCACAATCTACAAGAAATTTACTTTCATCAGTCTCGATAAAATAACACGATCCGGTAACGACTTTTGCTGCTCCACAAAAAGTTAATTTCATATTTTTATTTACCATATAAAGAATTTATTAAAGATACTTCGCTTTATTTGCGTTGTGTTCTTCTAATGTACTTCCGTAATGAATATTTCCCTCCATATCATGGAGATAATATAAATAATCAGATTTTTGTGGATTTAATACTGCGTTAATACTTTCTCGAGTTGGGTTGCAAATAGTTGTCGGTGGTAATCATCTTACTGCTCTTGTGTTATATTTATTATTTGCATCATCTATATTTCTTCCGATGACTGCTGGAGTACATGAGGTATATGATGTTTTGAGTCCATAACATAAGGTAATATCTGCGTCAATCTTCATTCAGATTTCTATTCTTTTTAAGAATATTCCTGCTACGGTAGGCTTATTATCATTATTTCTTTCTTCCTTTTCTACAACACTTGCCAGGATCATTGTCTTATAAAAATCTGTCGGATTATTGAGTTTACTTCGTACTTTCTTTTTGAAATTTTCTAGTTGTGTATATACCAATTGATCGATAATATTTTTTGTTTTATCTACTTGATAAGTATCGGGATATAAAAATCCTTCGAGTGTTTTTAATGATATATTTTTCAAGAAATCATATCTTGTCTGATATTTACCGATAATCGTTGGATCACTTACAAATGTGATATAATCACCACCCGTAATATATCATTTTCTTGCTAACGCTTCATCGATATCATAGATAGATCGTCCTTCCAAAAGTGTTAAACGAAGATAATCTTTTTCTGATCCTTTCATAATGTTTGCTATAAATCCCGTTTTTGTATATTTACCGCTAAATGTATATCCTCCTGCTTCGAGTTTAGAAAAATCAATATCATGTGTTTTGATATAGAGTTTCATACGAATTTTTTCTATTGTTCCTAATTGATTTAAAATCTTAGAAACACTTTCTCACTGTTCGATAGTTATTTTGGTATCAAGGGTGATTTTTTTTGTAAAAAGATAGATACAGAAAATTAACACTATCAATACTATTCGTCTTCCAAGTTTAATCTTTTTCTTTCCTTTTTTCATCGTGGTATAATAAAATAAATACGAAAAAACTATACTTATATGTTTTTTCATTTCAATTAATAAAAAATATCGAGCGTATACGCTCGATATTTGGTATTCTTGATTTTTTAGGTAGCATATGGTGATGCTGGTACTATGTAATTGTAATTGTTTGTTAGATTTGGAACAATAATTTTTTTGTCTTTAACTTTTTTTGCACATAACTCTAAGAAATTTTTGATAGCTTTATTATCGCTTTCAATGTCTTCATTATATAAGGACGATTGTTCATCAAAAAATCTATCATAATGTATTAATCCTAATTCATGAATTTTGTTGTTACAAACAACAATAATTTTTTTTTCTATACATAATTCACCTTGTTCTTTTCTATTATACTTTGTGATGTTTTGGAATACGCATTGTGTTTTTATATTAATGGCTATTCCTGTTAGATTTTTAATTTGTTCGATAAGAAATGTTTTCATTTCTTCTTCTGTTAATTTTTTTTGCTTTTCTTTCATAGGCTTTTGTTTTTTGTTTTTATTATTATAGTTAATCTAACAATAAAGTCAATACTTATGGATTTCCTATATATTCATATAAAATATCTATTTTTCAGTCTATAATGTATTATTAAATATAATTCTCCTTTGATTTCTTCCTATTTTTTATAAAGACTTGACTTTTGCTGTATTTTCATTATAGTAATTGTACAAAACAAAATAAATTTTCAATAAATTAAAAATTATGACAGAAAAAAAATCTATATTGCCAGGAGATGGGGTTTCTAAAAAGAAAAAATTTAATTTTTTTTCTTTGTTTAGTATCAAAACTTACTTTCCAATACAAAAAAAGTATGTATTCCCTGAAAATCATGTGAGGAATCCAAAAAATCGTTTTATACACCATCCATCTTATTTCTTGAGTATTATGTAAACATTCAAAAGCAAATGCCTGAAGTTTTCTTCAGGCATTTTTGTTATTCAAATATGTTGCACTAAAATACCAAAACATTACATACATACTATGTGAACATATCTTGGACAGAACTTTCTTATTGATGCTAAAATCAGAAACTATATTGCTGATAAGATTTTGGCATTGTATCATGAAAAATGATGCGATACGCTTATAGAAATATGACCTGGAAAGGGCTCTATAACTAAGCTTATTCAGTCTATTTCCGATCATTTTTTTGTGGTGGATATGGATCCTACATTTTATGACAATGGGCAACTGGTTATCGATAATTGAGAATTTATTTTAAGTGATATATTGGAACTGGATGTTGAGACGATGTTGAAAGAAAAAAACCTGCCTAAGGGGCAGGCAAGTCTGAGTCCAAAAAAAACATTAGTTGTTGGAAATCTGCCATACTATATTACTTCACCGATTTTGAGAAAATTTTTCAGTGCACAAACATTTGCTTGATGATTATTTATGGTACAAGATGAAGTAGGTCAGAAGATTAAAAGCGATGCTAAAAAAAAATCATATTTACGATGGTTGCTCAATTACTCATGTGAGGTTACCTATCTTAAATGAGTTCCTGCCAAATGTTTCAAACCTGCGCCAAAAGTAAAAAGTTGTTTAATTCAATTAACTATCAAAGATAAACAACCAACAATTTCTTTTGAAAAAGTAGTTGAATTTTTGGAATTATTTGCGCCATTTAGTAGAAAAACCTTGGGAGCAATCCAAAAAATGATCAAAAAAAAATCAGAAAAAATATTTGAAATTCCGACCTCATTATCTTCCAAAAGACTAGAAGAATTGACTTGGAGCGATTTGACTACGATTCTTTCTAAAAGTTCCTAAAGTCTTGCAAATTCGCCCATATTGAGTATATAATTTGATAGGTATTATTTTTTTAATCTTTTACTATATTATATGAGTATTCTCGTTTATAATGGAGAAAAATTTCAGAGAAACAAAATATGGTACTTGATATTTGCTGTAATATTCTCAAGTGTCTTTTTGCTTTCTATACTTAATGATAATGTTGTTGGTGCAATATTGATTTTCTTTTTGTTGGGAGGATATTTTTATTATTCTACTATCAACAACCAAGTTATTAAAATGACTACATCTAACAACCAACTTCTTATCTGAACAAAATCTTATCCATGGAATTTCTTTACATGATATGTGGTAGAAATACATTCTAAATCTCAAGAAATAAAAAATATTGTTTTTCTTACGACAAAATGACATATGATTTATACACTTGATGATTCTCTCGAAAATATAAGACTTTTTCTTTTAGAACTTGACCAACATTTGCCTATGTTGGGTGATTATCATCAAACCTCTTTTGAAAAGTTTTCTAGAAAAATGAAACTTTAAATCTCTATAAACTTTATGAATTCAATTTCTTCACATAGACTAGTTATCAAGGATGCGGCATGGCAATTAATAGGAAGGATTATTAGTGCCTTGTTTGGGTTTTTGACAATTAAAATAATGACACCATATTTGTGACCTTTACAATATGGGGATTATTCTACGATTCTTAAATATTTTGCAATTCGAACAGCCTTAGCAGATTTATGATTATATGTCTTAGCGGTTAAACGTTTATGAGCTATCAAAGAAGCAAATAAAGATCCTAATCATACTGAATTGAAAAGTGAATATGGAAAATTTGTCGGTACAAGATTGATTATTATGTCGGTAGTTTATGTTATTGCTATAGTAGTTGCGTATTTACTTCCTGCATATACTTCAAACCCATATATTGTTCGATGATTACCTTTTGGACTTATTTTTTCTGCGAGCTTTATGTTCGCATGAATTCAACAATTGCCACTCCAGATTTTTTGGAGAATGGATCAATTAAGTTGGTCATTAATTGTTGCTAGAATTTCTCAGATTGCAATCCTTGTGCCCGTAGTTTTCTTTATTTTCAAAGACATGACTTTTGATGGTACTACAGTTTCTATAATTGCTTTTTGCTGTATTATGTTTTCTGTAGTTGCGAGCTCTATCTGACAAAATATACAAATTCATCTGAGTTCCAGAAAAATTCTTCCGCTCAAGATAAAATTTGATTGGGAATTTACCAAAGAAATTATCATTAGAAATCGACAATACGGAGTATCATATTATCTCAGTAGTTTTCATACTTTGATCGTACTTCTCTTTCTCTGACGATTTTATCCTACATCATCAGGACATGATTATACCGGTATCTGGGCACTTTCATTAACCTTAATTGAAATCTTACTTATTATTCCATCATCACTAGGAAATAGTTTGCTTCATAAAATATCAAGTTATTCTCTGGTTAATAAACGTAAAAGTATCGGTAATCTTCTTCTCTTAATGTTTTTTATCTGATGATTGATTACGATAAATTTTTGACTCTTTGCTGATCAGATTATTCTTGTAGTTTCATGAAAAGCATTTTTGTGAAGCTTTATAACACTGACCGCTCGATGATCTAATCAGGTACTTCCATTTCTTGGTGTAGTACTTTTACGAAGTTTTATCAAGCAAGTATATAATTATCTTTTCGTTGCAGTTGATAAACAAAATGTATTGTTGCCTATCAATTTGATTTGAGTACTTGTCGGTATTCCTCTCTGAGTTCGAATGATACCACATTACTGATTGGCTGGAGGAGTAGTTACTCAACTTACTATAGAATTTCTCTTTATGCTTGGTGCAATTCGAATGGGAAAAATGAAAAAAGTATCTCCAATATTCTCTTTGAAAATCTGATGAAAATTGACATTGGTATTGATTGCTCTTTCTATTGTAGGGTATACAATTACATATTTTTTACATATAAATGTTTTACGATTCTTTGTAATTGCTATTGTGATTAATGCCCTTGCCGTATATATTTCTCTTCCTCTCATTAAAAAAATTGCTAAAGGACTTACCGTTGATGATACTATAGATCCTACTTTATAATATATTTTTGCTTTATGAAAACGTTAGCTATAGAAACTAGCTGTGATGATACATCTGTATGAATTGTTAATTTTGACTCAGATATTTTTACCGTAGATACATTATTGGCATATTCACAAATTCAAGACCATCAACAATACTGAGGTGTAGTCCCTGAAATCGCTTCTAGACTTCATTATGATAAGATTCTCGAAGTAATAAAAACTGTTGGTTTGGATAAGATCAAAGATGTTGATTTTATCAGCGTCACCGTACATCCATGACTTCCTGGTTCATTGGTTGTTGGTAAAGCTGTGGCTTCATTGCTTGCGAACTATTTTACTAAACCACTTGTTCATGTAAACCATATTTACTGACATTTATTTTCACTTTTACTCGAGAGAAAAACATCTGAAATACAATTCCCGCTTGTTGTGTTGACTGCGAGTGGTGGACACAACGACATATATGTCGTGATGAATAATGAATGATGAATGATGAATAATGAATGAATTGAACGAAAAAACTTTTGATGATATCGAATCAAAAAAGTCTGATATACCTTAGATGATGCAGCAGGTGAATGCTTTGATAAAGTTGCGAGAATGATGTGATGACCCTACCCTGGAGGACAACGAATCTCAGAAAAAGCTTTACAAGGTAAACCAAATAGCGACGTCGAATTTAAAAGAATTTTTCTTTCCAAGGAAGGCTTTGAATTTAGTTTTTCGTGAATGAAAAGTCAGGTTTCATTTCTTCTCAAACAATTAGTTGAAAGTTGAAAGTTACAAGTTACAGGTTGAAAAACAGATATTCCGGAACAGTTAATCTGTGATATCGCGTATGAATTTCAAGAAGCAGTCGTAGAAGTTATGATCAAAAAATTAGTCAGAGCAGGAATCGCTTTCGATGCTAAGACTCTATGATTGGCTGGAGGAGTATCGTGTAATGATAGATTACGAGAATATTTACAAAGCTACGCAAAAGAAAAAATGCCGGAGGCTGTTGTTCTTAGACCGATGAAAAAAGTCTATTCTATGGATAATGCTGCGATGATTGGTTTAGCAGGCATTTTAGAGTACATAAACAATTAAATATTTATATATATTTTCTTTATCGCCTCGCCGGCTGGGCCCCCGGAGTACTCCGGGGCAAAAAATCCCTCGTTCACATTTTCTCTGGTAATGGCAACATTAAAAAATTAATTAAAAAACTAGGTCACGTACCTAGTTTTCTTTTTTTTGAAAAATAACTATTATTTAACTGATTTAACGGTGATATCAAAGATTAATGTCTTTCCTGCTAATTCGTGATTTGCATCAAAAATAATATTATCTGTATCTACTTTATATACCTTAAATGTTTGTCCGTTTTGTGACATTACTTGCATACCAATTTCATATTGAGCTGCTTCAGGAATTTGTGTCTTTGGAACGGTAAGTAATTTAGCTTCATCTCGCTGTCCGTATGCATCCTTTGCTGCGATTTCTACAGTTTTAGTTTCTCCTACTTTCATTCATTCAACTCCTTTATCGAATCCTGCGATCATTTGTCCGGCACCAACAGAGAATGCTAATCCTTCTGTATAATTTCTTCCAGATTGATATTTTCCGCAAGCTTTTGCTATAGATTCTACGCTTGTATCAAATACTGTTTGTTCGTCTAATCTTCCTACATAGTCTACGGTTACTGTATTTCATTTTGCTACAACTTCTCCGTTGCTAGATGTTTTTGCTTGTTGAAGATATGCTGCAATAGCATCTTTACAAGAAGTATTGTTATTAGTAACTTCGTTGGTTGTTGATTGTTGTTGTTTTGTTGAGCATCACATGAGTCATAAAGTACAAAATGATAAAATAGATATTGCGATAATTTTCTTCATCTTCCTTCAGTATAAAAGGATAAAAGTGGCAATACTGTAGTCATTTCTTTTCTATTTTCAAATCGTATTTTCATATCATTTATTTTTGCAAATGCATCCAAAATAACTATAAGTTACGAATATGCCATTCACTGGCAGTTTTTCTACATTGATTATGTTGGATTTACCTCTTATATATATTCATGAGATCATTGTTTTCCAAATCTATTTCCAAGGTTGTATTGATGATTATGGCGCTTTCTGCTATGTTTTTCATTGGTAAAATTAATGCAACTATCCCAAATGATTATATAGCAAATTTTGAAATTTCCGCAGATTATAATAAAATTCTCTGAATATTTGTTGAGATTGATGCTGCGACAAAAATCTGAAATCAGATTTCTCAAACCAAGTTTTCTGAACTTAATGCAAGTTTTCAAACTGTTTTTCCAAAATTTCCTCAAGATTATACGTTTAAAGTTACCTATCAACAATGTTTAGATATAGTTCAATGATTAACAACTTATACAAGTAATGATTATCAGACAAAGCTTGCTTCGTTTATGACCAATTGTTATAAGCCATTTGGTGATATCGTTAAAAAAGTAAACACAAAATATACCGTAATTGCTAACGCAAAAATTTCACCACAATGATGACCAGCTCCATTGACCGTAACGTTTGATGGAAGATGAAGTGTAGATCCATCAAACGATACTATCCCAAGTAAAAATTATTTTCGATATTATAGAGATACTGATGGTAATGATACAACAATCGGTGTATGACCTGTTGTAAATACTACCTTTGTTACTCCAGGAAATTATCAAATACATTTAACCGTGAGAAGTTCTAATAAAGCTACTGATGGAATTTTTGATGGAGAAAAAACTATTTCTATTGATGTATTACCTAAAACAGCAAACATTGTTGTGTATGCAAATGGACAAAAATTAACTAAAGATGATAAGATTAAAGTAGGAATCCAAGAAGCTGAGAAGTGAATTATCTTTGATGGTTCTGCTACTTTACCTATGTGAGGAAGACAGATTCTTACTCACAATCGATCAGTAACTTCTAAAGAATGATTTTCTTATTCAAAAGATGGTGATGGTAAACCTAGCGTAATGAGATTAGTTCTTCCTGGACAATGAGAGTATAAACTTGCCTTAACTACTACAGACAATGAATCAAATAAAATTACAGAAATTTTTTATGTTCTGGTTTCTGATCCCGTTGCTATTATCAAACAGATGCCGGATGCAGGAAATACCTCTATTGTCTTTTCTTTTGATTCTAGTCCTTCATATTCTATAGTTTCTAGTCTCAAATTATTTACGCGAGAGATTTTTGATCAAGATGGAAATAAAGTAGAAACTTTTCAAGGAAAATCTATCAAACAACAATTTAAAAAACCTGGCGTATATACTGTCAAATTGACTGTTGAAGATGAGCTTGGACAAACTAATATAGACACCCTTTCTGTATATATAGAATCTACAGATCCTATTCCTCAGTTTACTATAACTCCCGGAAATAGTCGAAAAAATCCATCTGAATTTATTTTGGATGCATCAGTAAGTACTGATTTAGATAAGTCAAATTGATATGACAATCTTGTTTATGAACGATCATTTTCTGATCCAACCAATAGTAAAATCGTCAATACAGAAAATAATAATGAAAAAATTAAAGTACAATTTGATGCTGTAGGAAAATATGCTGTCAAACTTATTGCTAGGGATGATTATTGAAAACTGGCTGAAATCTCAAAAGATATAGAAATAATATCTACCCTTAGACCTGAAATATTTGTTGTGCCTGTCGCAACTCCATGGGGAAATCCAATGAATTTTGTAGTAAAAACTAATCAACCTATTCTTAATTATCAATGGGATTTTGCTGATAAAGATACAAGAACTATTCAAACCGATAAAATCGCTCATACATATAAAAAAGCTGGTATGTATAAGGTTGTACTTAAAGTAAGTTGAGCTGATGGTATGGAAAACGAAGTGACTAAAAACGTATTCGTTGGAGAAAAGAATTATCCCGTAGTTTGATTTAATGTTCTTGATAAGACTTCTAATATTCAAACACAAAGCGATGAGTGTATGGATATTGAATGAAGTGGCATGGTCCCTGCATATAGAATTGATAGATACCAAGAATTTAGTATTGATCCTTCATTATCAGTCAATACCAAATGAGAAAAAATAGGACTTCAGTTTTTCTTTCAACCACAAAATAATGAAATTTTCAAACAATTGGTTTTCAAATATAAATTTTCTGAACTATGATGTACATATATAGACCTAACTTCAGAAGATACGACTATTTCAAAGAGCGATAAATATAGAATATATTTTAAAGTAGTTAATGCTTTGCCTAGGCTCGATAATATTGTATTATTTTTTCCACAATATGGAAATGAAGTGGGAGTAGGATTTAAAGAAAATAATACTAAAGATATATTTAATGACACATTTGATCCATTGATTGTGAAGGTCAGTGCAACCAATCCCGTAGATCCGGACTGATTTATTTCTTACTATAAATGGTATTATTATTATAAGGATGATCCAACTAGAGCGATAGAGACTAAAATTACTCCAGGAAATATCACGTATGCATTCTTTTCTCTTCCAAGAGTACCAGGCGAATTTATGTTTGGTGTGACTATGTATGACAATGATGAGGGACAACAAAGCAATGAAGATATTATCTGAAATGGACCATTAGTATTCTTTCCACCTGATGTAAGTAGACCAGACATTCCTTTGGTTACATTAAAATCTGATCTTGCAAGTGTTGAAATTGGAGACGAAGTTACTTTTGATGTTGTATCAAAAATTATTTCTGATAGACCTGATTTTATCAAAGAGAGAACTATTCAATATGATTTTGATGGTGATGGAACTTGGGATCTGACTACAAAATCTGATCGTGTGAAACATATATTCACAGAGCCAAATGAGTTTTGATATAGACCAAGAGCAGCAGTATTGTATAGATGATATAAGTGAGTTGGTGTATGAGGTACTATTGTTGTAAAAAACGGACTCAAACCTATGCTTCTCTCTGATGCTTTTGAAAAACTTGTTATCTTTAGAGATGTAAGTTTGGGTACTATTACCAATAAAGATATCTGTCTTAGTCTTAAAGAATGTAAAAACGATTCTTGATTTGTTGTTACTACTGGTGATGCATTTACTTTCACATATCCTGATTTCGGTAAGTATTTCATCTCTATGGATGTAAAAGATATTTATGCTAATATGGCCAACAAAAAACGAACATTAAATCTGACTACGGGAACTGCAAATGCTGGTGATTTCCATATCCTTTCTATTCCTGAGGTTTCTATCGCTAGTGGTGTTATTGATTTCTTTGTTGGGAAAAACCTTAACAATAGTATCTTGATGTATATTAAATATGATGATTCTAGAGGAACGTGTTATGTTGATACTGATATCGCGTTTGATACTAATGACGATACTATCAAAGATAACGATAAAGATTTTTTGTGTAATGAACTCTATCTTAAAAAATATGAACCAAAATATGAGTCTGTTGTAGGAAGAATTTATTATACCAAGACTGATACTACATTAGTCTCTAAAGACTTCACTATTTCTTTCTTAGATTTTGAAGCCAATTTAGATCCAGAGATGACTATTGTATATAAAGAAATAAATAACTTTATTAATACAATGGAATGAGTTGGACTTACTGGTGATATGGGTGATTTTAGAACACTTATGGTTGGTCTTAGAGATTGATTGATTGATCAGATAGATACCAAATCCAATATTGTTTCTGTAAAAGATTATTATGAGACAAGGAATATACAACTTACTGCTGAGCAAAAAATATTACTTGAAGATATATTTATGAAGCTTACTGATAAGGCTGTGTCTGCAGCTGGTGGTGGTAATGAATATCAACAATCAAAAGCTGAAATACTTTCTATCTTACCATCAAATCTTGCAGTAGACGTTGAATGATTATTTAAAGAATTTGAATCTGTTATTTCTGATACTCAAGCTGATTCTTCACAACAAGATAAAAGAAAACAAGTACTTCAAGATATTATTACTCTGATTACAAAAAATATCGCTGTAGAAGGTCAAGCAGTTCAAACAAATCAAATAGATCCATTGGACATGAAAACTATTATCATGCCAAACATGTGTAGAATACTTGCTTTCTATGGCATTATTAGTGATGCTTGTCCAAATGATAACGTTAGAATTGTTACTAATGCTGATACTATCAAAGCAGATAATGCTGCCTGATGATCGTCTTGGTGGAAAATAGTCTTTATTATCCTCTGAATTATCGCTGGTATCTTTGTTATACTTGTTATTATCTTCGCAGTAAGAGCTAAAATGAATCAAGAAGAAGATAATTGAGAAGTACCACCAGAATGAACAACTTAATTATCAATAATTACTAAAAAAATCTCCATTATGGAGATTTTTTTGTATGCTTTTTCTTTAAAATTCTTTTTCTTTAATATTTTCTGTTTCTTTAATTTTATTCATTTCTTCAATCATGATTTGAAAATGTATTCATTCTCTATATTCTCGTTCTCATGTTTGTACTTTTTGTTTTAATGTTGGTGATATATTATACATTTCTATCATTTTTTTTGTAAATTTTGTCACTTGTTCTTTATTGAGAGTATTAAATTCTTGTTTAAATTTAAGAAATCGTAAATAGATGGCTTCACTTTTCTGTTTATTTTTTAGAAATATTGTTCCCGTTCCGTTCCCAATAATATGACGATATAATGATTTTCGTTCGTCTCATCAATGTTCTAGACGTATATCTTTCATTTCTTCCTCATTGATTTCAATACTTTCTATAAATTTTGTTACATCTTCTTTGAATATTTTACTTATAATACTATATTCATTACTAAAAAACGCTTCAACCATTTCTTTTGCTTGAGGATTTTCTTTTTTTTCTTTCTCTATGAAAATATCTAATGCTTCCATATATTTTTTATTTCTAAATAAATGATTTTATTGTTTTTCATATTTTTCAATTGTTTCATCAAAATAGGTGAGTTCTACTCACGCTTCTTTAAACATTACTTCTGATTCTGCTCCTGCATGATATTTTTTATCTGCGATAACATTTTTTATTCCACAGCTGATAATCAACATTGCACATGTTCTACATGGAGTCATTTTGCAATATAAGGTTGCTCATTCTAGAGCTATTCCCAATTTTGCTGCCTGACAAAGTGCATTTTGTTCTGCGTGTACGGTTCTTACACAATGATTTGTTACACTTCCATCTTCATGGGTCATCTGTTTGAACTGATGACCTACTTCATCACAATGAGGAAGTCCTGGAGGTGATCATACATATCCTGTACATAAAATCTGTTTATTTTTTGCTATCACACACCCACTTCTTCCTCTATCACAGGTTGCTCTTTTTGCTACTGTTCTCGCTACTTCCATGAAGTATTCGTCTCGTGTGGGACGAAGATATTTTTCTTCAGCCATAGTAGAGTAATTATAAGCTAAAACACATATTGTTTCTACTATATTTTTTTGTCTATAATATGTCAAATGGTTTTTTGATATGTATTTATATTGTAAAATCGAGTAAAAATGATATTATATTCCCGATATATTATTTATTTTGATAGTATTCTTATCTATGAAATTCAATAACACACTCTACGAAAATGAAGAGCTTACCTATGAAGATGTATTCTTGTTTCAAAATTATTTTGATGGAAAATCGAGATTGGAAATAGATGTGACACCTGTCGTACCTTTTTGAACACATATTCCTATCGTGTCTTCAAATATGAATGCTATTTCGTGAAGAAGAATGGCTGAAACGCTTGCGCGTTATTGATGACTCGCTGTCTTGCCGCAAGACATGGATATTGATACGCTTAAAACGATTATTACTTCGCTCAAGTCTGCTGATATCCATTATGATAGTCCTATTACTATGAAAGCTTCTCATACGATTAGAGATGCTTTATGAGTGATTACCAAAAGAGCGCATAATTCTGTCATCATGGTCGATGATCAAGGAAAGGCACTTTCTATTTTTAAACCTCAAGACCTAGAAAAACTCGATCAATTCACTTTGCTTGGCAATATCACTAAAGGAAATTTGATCACCTGAAAAATATGAATATCTGACGAAGAAGCGTTCAATCTTATGGACGAGAAATGAATTTCTTCATTGCCCATTATCGATGATCATGGAATTTTAAAATGAATTCTCACCAAAAAAAATACTATCAGAAATAGTATCTACCAACCAACCTTAGATGCAAATGGTAAACTTGACGTAGCGGTTGCGGTCTGAGTAAATTCTTTCGATGAAAAAGTCAGTGTGTTATATAATTTGTGAATCAGAACGTTTGTTTTAGACACGGCGCATGGATATCAACAATCCATGATTGATATGATTAAAAAGTTTAGACAACAATTTGGTAACGAAGCTACTGTAGTTGCATGAAATGTCATCACTGCTGAAGCGACGAAAGCGTTGATCGAAGCTGGAGCGAATGGTGTGAAAGTATGAATAGGTCCATGAGCGATGTGTACGACAAGAATGAAAACATGAGTCGGTAGACCGCAATTTACGGCTGTCTACAAATGTGCTCAAGAAGCTAAAAAACTCTGATGATTTGTCCGAGCTGATGGAGGAGTGAAATCTCCGAGAGATATGATTCTCGCATTGGCTGCATGAGCAAATCATGTGATGATAGGAACGATGTTTGCATGAGTATTTGAATCTGTCGGTGATGTGAGATATGATGAACAGTGATTGATGTACAAAGAAAATTACGGCATGGCATCTAGAAAAGCTGTCGGTCAAAGAAACGCAAAATTATCAATATTCCAGCAAGCAAGAAAGCAAATGTTCCGTGAATGAATCTCTACATCAAGAATATATATAAAACCATGAATGGAATCTGTAGGAGATGTTGTTGATGAATTCATTACAGGACTTCGTTCATCTATGACCTATGTCGGTGCAACTAATCTTCAAGAATTCACTGACAAAGCTATCGTGGGCGTGCAGACTATTGCAGGATTTACGGAATGAACTCCTCACGGGAAAGTGAGAAAATAAGTATATATTTATGGTAAGATTTCTTTAATAATCTCGATAGCTCTCTTCTGATCTATGAAATATGGAGAAGTTGCAATCGTAATAAGACAAGCATTTTTTATTAGTGTCTGGATAATCTCCACATCTTCTGGTGTTACTTTTTTTTGTTCTCGAAAATCTACATCAATATCTAAAATATAATTATATTTTAGAAAATCTATATCTTGAATATTGTGGAGTGCATAGTCTGTTCTGATTTGAATTATTTCGTCTATTATTCAAGCTTCTTTGGCGGAGGTGATGAAATTACCTACGTTGCAAGCGATATTGGTGAAGTTGAGTACTTCTTGTGGTGAAGCATATTTAGCGTTAAAACTATTTATATTTTCTTTGGTATCTGCGTGTTGATCTATATGAATCACCGCAAATGGCTTCATATCTTCTTTATGTTCATATTGTTTTTTATGTCGGTATCGGAAAAAAAGTGCATGATTATGATTATCGAAAATATAGGTAGGTATTCATCTATACTCTATATGTACGAAATGTTTTAGTCCTGTACAACTTATTAATTTGTTATCTACAACCTCCTCGAAAACTATTTCTGATCCTACTTCGAGATTATCTAGATTTCCCTGAATGAGATTCGGTACAAAAATTTTTCCCAGCGATCAAAGAGCGATTCTTTCATTATAATGAAATTCGTTGTTGCCAATTGGATTGGTAATATATATTCAAACTTTATACATTATTATTTCATATAATAAATCATTTTCTTATCGCCTCGCCGGCTGGGCGTTACTTTTTGGCATTGCCCCAAAAACTAACGAAAAAACTCTAGGAAAAAACAATCCGCCATGTTGTTTTTTCCCTTTGCTAGACAATCAGGGCGGACTTTCCAGCAGGAAAATTCAACACGAATATTTTGCTATGGTTTTTTATTTTCAATGAAGTTTGTTTAGTCATTTAGAAGTCAGTAGAGGAGTAGGTTTTCTATATTTACATTGGTTTTCATAAGTTTCTTAGTTTCTAATCGTCTTTGTCATTTTTCTTGCATATTGTTATTGATACAATATCCAATTCGTCCATCAATAAATGCTTCGAGAATTCCATATTTATATAATTTTTTCAATGCATCGTGAGCAAAAAAACGTTTGGTATTTGTTGTCAGATTATGAATAAGACTAGTAAATGTTTTTTCTAATTCTGGTTCGTCTTTGATAAGTTCATATATGCGTTGTGCTATTCCTGGCTTTCCCATAGCCATATTTATTACTAACTGTTTGAGTTCTTTATTGTCATTAAACATATTTTTACTTTCTAATCGCTGTGATAATTCATCATCAGATAATTCATTAAATTTTATCACCAATGCTCTTGAAAGAATGGTATCGATCAATTGTGTAAAATTTGAAGTGGTTGCGATAATTAATCTTTTTGGCAGTGGTTCTTCGCATGTTTTAAGAAAAGCATTGGCCGCTTCTGGGATCATTCTTTCGATATTTTCCAAGAATACAATTTTATGTTTTCAGATAGCTGATTGTTGCATTCGCATATTTATATCTCTGATACCCGTATCTTGATAATTATGATCTTTAATTAACGTCTTGAATATTTCTGAGGTGAGTACGGTTTTTAATTTGAGATTATGTTTTTTTTCTAATTGTTCAGAAAAATCTTTGATTTGTAATGTATCTGTGATAAAATAATTTCCCATTTTTTCTCTCAATAAATCATTTATAATCGTTGTTTTTCCTATGTGTTGTGGTCCCGCAATAATTAAAAAATGAGGCGCTTTCGGATCATCCGCAAAGAACATATCGATATATTTTGTCAGTGTTTTAATATTTTCTTGGTTTCCTACGAACATAGTTATTGATAATTAAATATTATTCTTCAGTTTCCCCTTCTTTTTTTTCTGGCTTCATAAGTGGAAACATTACCACATCTCTGATATTATCTTGTTCAGTGATAATTGCTAATAATCTTTCTATTCCCATACCGAATCCTGATTGTGGTGGCATTCCATATTCCATTGCAGTTACGAAGTCATCGTCACTTGCAGTAGCTTCTTCATCACCATTTTCTGCTGCTTCAGTCTGTTTATCGAAGTTTTCTTGTTGTAAAATTGGATCAACTAATTCAGAATATGCTTTACAAATTTCTCGACCATTAACCAATAACTGAAATTGTTCTACGATATTTTCTTCCTTATCAGAAGCTCTTGCGAGTGGTTGCATAATAACAGGATAATTATAGATGAAGGCTGGACCTACGATCTTTGGTCTTAAAACTTTTTTGTATAAATAATCAATTAGTGTTGTCGTTCCCATTTTATCCATTTTTTCAAACATAATATCTTTTGCTTTGATATCTGTTCTCAATTTTTCTGCATCATCCATTCCATATTTTGTAATATCTATTCCGCTGGCTTCCTGGATACCTTTGGTAAAGTCTATTCTCTTTCGTGGACCAGTAAAATCCACTTCTTTAATATTTCCTTCTTTATCTTTTACGTTTAATTTATTTGATAAACCGAGTTTGTTGAAAAAATATGTAAACATTTTTTCTGTAAATTTCATATTATCTTCATAATTCCAGTATACAGCATAGTGTTCAACTTGCGTGAATTCCTGTATATGTGTAGGATCTGAACCTTCATTTCTAAAATCTTGTCCAATCTCAAATACTTTTTCAAATCTTCCCACGGTCGCTTTTTTTAATCCTGTCTCAAATGCGATTCTCAAAAATACATCAGTATCATAATCATTATGATGTGTTACAAATGGTCTTGCTGCAGCTCCAGAAGCTGAATTACCCAATATATTCGTTTGTATTTCTGTAAATCATTCTTGTGTATAAAACTCTCTGAGTACATGATAAAGTTTTGATTTTAACAAAAATCTTTTATATGTTTCTGGATTCATAGTCATATCGAGATATCTTTTTCTGTAGAGCTCCTCTTGATCTTGAAGCCCGTGAAATTTTTCAGGTAATGGTCTGATTGCTTTCGATAAAAATTTACATTCTGATACAAATATTGTAAGTTCTCCTTTGTGAGTTTTAAATACCTCTCCATGTACACCGATGAAATCTCACATATCTACCATTTTTTCAATGAATTTATATGCTGACATTCCTTCTTCACTACCATCATTTAATTTAGTTACTTCTCATTCATTTGTAATCAATTTACAATTGTCTCTATGAAACATTAATTGAATCTGCTGTGTGCTATCAAGCAATTTCGCAAATGCTAATTTACCGTGAGTACGGTATAACATTACTCTTCCAGCCGTGTGGACTTGTATTTCAGGATTTGGAATAATATCGTTGATATCACGATGTTCTTTGGTTTCGTAGTTTTTTATGATATCTCAAATCAGATTTTTTTTATCAAAAGATTGAGCATAGGGAATAACTCCCATGCTTTTCATTTTTTTCGCTTTAGCGATACGAACATCACGTTCGTCTTGATGATCTGTTACCTTAGTTTCTTCAGTCATATTATTAATTAAGATATTTAAATGTATATTTAGCCTATGTATTGCTCTTTTATTTTCAAGGAAAATAATCCTACTTAGTATAAAAGTTTTTCGTATTAAATGTAGTTTGTAAATTGATTTGGAAGGTATCGATATTTTGCATTCCTAATCTTTTTTGTCGTATTTGTCAGTATAGTTTACTTGTTATATTTATTATAAAATATGGATTTATTTGTACCTGGTTTTCTGCAAGTGCATATTGTGGATTTTTGGTAGGATAAATGGTTAGATTTCGATCGCTGATAGTAATATTTTTTTGGAATAAATCGACCCGACCATCATCTTGATCAGAAGGAATTTTAAATCATGAATAGAGTATAGTATTTATTTCGGTTCAATTACAGATAAATCCTTGAGCATAATCACAGGCTCGTGTATCTATTTTTCCATCATAAACTCATGAAGAATTATTTACATCAAAGTCGTGATTGTTTCCTGCATCAAATCCTATGAGTTTCAATATCTGTAGGGTATATCGTTTTTCACTATCTCCACTTCAAACAACTCAATCGTTATTGAAATCCCCACTTTCTAAGAGTGCTCTTCTGATAAATATTCTTGATTTCCCATCTTGAGAGATGAGATATAATTCTTGTGTTCATGTTGCGTTGTCTATGGCACTTGGTCACTTCATGACGTTTTCATCGTCATCATCATTCCATGCTCCTGGCACTGAATCTGCGTTTTTTCTGACATCCCAGAATTGCCAGCGATATTGACCAAAAGACTGTTGTCCTGTATTGAGACATCATCATCCATTTTGGACTTGTGGACTTAAAATAACTGTTTGTGGATTAGATTCGTTGGTTGCTGAACTACAAAAATAAATTTTGCGTTCGTTTATTGGTGATCAAGATATATTATTATTGTTTCCGTATGCGGTGAAATTTTTACAATATCAATCTGTTCATATATCTCGGATGAAATTATCGTTATAGTTGTCGCATCCTACGTTTTTTCTATTAAAGTATTCTTCATAATCGATGGTGTAGTCTTTTAACATAAGATTTATTTTTTCTATTACGTAATATGAGTCTTGGGTTACGTTTGTCCTTGCTTGGATATTGTATTTAAGCTTAATCATTCTCGAATATATATTGATAATGACTACCAATAACAAAAAAAAGCTTGTTACAGCTACAATTACTTCCAATAAGGTAAAGCCCTTTTTTTTCATACTTTCGTTTTCGAGTAAATAACAATAATATATGTAGTTATTTACTTTCAGCTTTCAAACAAAAAAGTGGACACGTATGCCCACCTTTATATAATAATTCTGTAATTTATCTTACGTCGATAGTATATCTATATCGAGCTAAGAATCCTGCATAGAATTCTGTAAAGTTATCGTATGTTTTATTGCTATCATTATTGATGATTTCTATCATAGATTCTCTGAGCTTATCAGACATATTTTTTCGACTTGTATGCGTTTTGAGTATGGGATATGTATCTTTCATTTTGATGATCATATTATCTCGAGCATTGTAGAGACTTTGTACTGTATTTAATTGACTTGAAGTAAATCCATTTACATTACTCGTATTGTTATCATTCGTAGTACCTACAGTATATATGATTTCATTGTAGATTGATGTATTATTTTCATCATATACTCTCACTTTATAGTCATAGTTATTTTTATTAAACTTAATTAAGTTAGTAAGTGTTTTAATTCCATTATTAGAAGAATAAAAATCATATCCATTAGTATAACTACT
>JBAYUS010000005.1:0-79654 GCA_041675025.1 Candidatus Absconditabacterales bacterium | reverse complement strand
TTAAAAAGCAATAAATCTTCAAAAAAACATTTTCCTTGTGTTTTTTGTACATATATGTACAGTAAAAAAGATTTATCTATTATACTATATATGATAGAGAAAAAAACAGTGCAAGACTTTTTAGATATTATAAAGACGAAATATCCACATTTTGTGAAATATTTTGATATTATTGAAAAAGCATGTGACTTTGCACTCAATGCTCATGCGTGACAGAAAAGAAAATATTCCTGAGGTCCTTTTATAGAACATCCACTGAGTGTAGCACTGCTCTGTGCAAAAAGATTTGATGATATTAATCTCCTTATTACAGGGATCTTACATGATAGTGTCGAAGACAATGAAGATATTGATATCGCTACTATTTATGAATTATTTGGTGAAGAGATATGATTTATTGTAGATTCTGTGACAGACACAACAAATTATTTTTTTCATGACCCTGATCATACATTTAATGATAGAATAGAAAAATTTCTCTATGGATGAATGATCGACATTAGATGTATTATACTTAAACTTCATGATAGAGAAAATAATATTAATACATTAGAATGACTTGAGACTAGTAAACAGATTAGAATGAGTTTTGAAACACAAGCTATCTATCAGCCACTGAAAAAACTTTTTAATCTCACAAATAAGACACAATCACTTGATATTTGTAGTGACTTACTTCATCATTATATTTCTGCAAATCGTATAACTACACCAGAAGAGTTTAAGGAAACGCTTCTTAATCAAACGTTTTTTGAATTTGATAATGATACATTTAATCTTGTATATAAAAATTCTAATCGTATCTTCCGAAAACTTAATAATAAGAAAGTTTTTGAAAAACTTATTGAAAGTAAAGGTTTTGATGAAAAAATCGAAGTTATTTCTATACAATGAACTAATGATGGAACATTTTCTGTTATATTTAAATATAAATGATGAAATGTTTTTGAAGAATTAGATAGTAAATTTGCCATACATACCAACTTTTCATAATATATTTTTTATCCTTTTTATTTATTTCTAATGAACCAAATATATAACCTTATCTCTGATGCGACACTTAGCGATGAACTTTCATATTGTTTAAGAAATAGAACCCTTGAACAGAAATTTCTATACTTTAATACAGGAGCGAATCGTTACTATGATATCGTCGGTACAGATAAGGTATATTATAGCTCTTATCCTTATAAACTTTTTGTAGATTTTGGGACAAAATATGTTTTTCCAAAAGACAAAAAAATGGCAATTATAAGCCTTGGATGTGGAAATTCTGATATAGAAGCATTTATATTTGAACATCTTACAAAGAAATTTAATATAGATTATTATTGAGTAGATTCTGCAAAAAATATGCTTGAACTTTCCATTGAAAGAATGAAAAATTTAAAAAACATAGAACAAAAATTTATCTGTGCGGACTTTTCTACCAATGAGTTTAAAAGAGAATTAAGCCAATTAACACTAAAGGATGATGTAAAAATATTTACTTTTTTTAGTAATACATTTTGAAATATTGATCCTAATAATATCATCGATATCTTATATAATCTTTTGAAACCAGGAGAAAAAATTTGGCTTGATGTACGCTTAAGATCTGGTAAATCAACAAAAGATGATTTAAAAGATTTTGAAAAATATTATGCGTATCTTTCAAACTCAGAAATGATCAATTTGTTTTTGAATCCTATGGAATGATTAAAAATCAATAAAGATCATTGATCATTTTCTCTAAAAACACAAAAAATTAAACATTTAGAAGCAATCAAATACCAATACAGCTTTGTCTTTAAAGAAAAAACAAGTATTACTATCAAAAATGAAACCACTACTATCCTCCCTTGAGAAGAATTAAAAATTGTAAACATACATACCTATGATCCTGAAGGACTAATAACATTTTTTAAGGGACATGATTTTAAACTTATCCAAAAACTTATCCAAAATGAAAGAGGGCAATTTCTTTTTGAAAGAATATAAAATAATTTTATAGTAAATAAAAAAACCTGTAGAGATTACAGGTTTTTTTTATATTTGTCTCAATTCGTTGATCTTGGATCTGGTCTTTGGTCAGAGATACCCTCTCAATATCAATGGATCGCTATCGGAAATCAGATTATATTTTTTTTGAAATTCATAAAGAGCATTTGTAGTTATTTTGGAATATATTCAGTCAATACTTCCACTATATAGTCATTGTATTTGTAAAAATGTTTGGAGTGTTTTTATTTCTGAGCTTTGTTGTCAATTGGAATATGCTCTGTAGAAAAGAAATATCTTTGGCTTGGAAACTACAGTCACTGAATTTGAAGTTGATGGAGTAACTGAAACTACTGTTGGTTTGCCGTTATAATATTTCGCATTATCTATAATGGTATCGAAAGTTCCTGTCGCATATAAATTGGCAGGCAAGAGTCATTTACTCTGTACATCAAGTTTCATCATATATCTTGTAGCCTTACCAAAAGTTCAGCAGTCAGGACTTTTTGCAGAAATGATTCATTTCTTTACTTGATACTTGCAAAGTGCTTTCTTCGTATATTTTTCATATTCTCAATTTCGATATTTTTTGTTGAGATATCATAATTTTACTAAATATTTTTGTAGTGTTCGCGTTCGAATATCATTTCTTCCTGGTTTGAGCTCCTGGATCCATATAGCTGCATCAAAAAAATATTTTAGTACGGGAACATTATCTCGCAAGAGAGAATTTTTTGGTGAAGTCTTGACTATTGATTTATCACAAAAATATCCTGTCATCTCTTTTTTTCCGAACGTGAGTGCTCTAATCAATCATTCTTCGCCGTTTCCCATCCGGATATCGATACGGTCAGCACTTTGTCACCTCTCACCAGAAAGTACTATAGCACCTCCTCTATCTGCGATTTCACCGACACCGAGTCATGGAAAATAAATCACTGATCCAAACGGATAGGTAGCTGGTCATGCTAACATTCCATTGAAAACTTTTTTTCCTGAAGCGCCGATATATCATTGCCCATTAAGAATTACCTCATCTTGAAAACTCGGTTTATAGTAAAATATCTGACCACTTTTGGGTGAATAATATGCAGTTACAGTGAAACTTCTTTCTTCACAACCAGAAAAATTAAACGCTCAGACGAAGCTTACTATCAAGGAAATTATGATTAATAGTGAAAGAAGTATTTTAGTCATAGACTAATTATATTGTAAAACACATTGTATATTCATTTATCATCATCCCCATAGTCACGTCATTCCGGCGTTAATTTTTGGAGCCGGGAATGACGTCTGTGGGTGTTGGGATTAGGATGATACAATGTTATTTCATTATGTTTAGTTTTTTAGTTTGATAATTACAAGGTTTTTTTTATAGTATATATGAAAAAATACAATTTAAATCATATTAAAATATGTTAAGAGAATTAGAAAAAAAACTAAATAATCGAATTGTTGACTTTGTTATCTGATGATCATATCTCGGTGATCAACGAACATATATTTTTGAAAAATTAAAAAAAATCGGGCTGGATGCATATGCACATATCCTTGCCCAGATTGATAAATTTAAAGAATGGTATAAAGACTAAAAAACAATTGACTAATATCCGCCTAGGCGGACGACAAATAATTGACTAATAATGGTTATCAAGACATTGGGCTATTTTTTGTCTATTATTTGTCTGTTAGTTTATTTATATTTTTCTGCTTCAGCGATAACTTTATTCATCACTTTGATACATTCGAGTGGATACTTTCCTACTGATGATTCTCATGATAACATTATATATTCAGCGCCCTCGCGCACTGCATAAAAAATATCACTTACTTCTGCTCTCGTAGGCACCGGATTGGAAATCATAGATTCCAACATCTGTGTCGCGACTATGACAGGAGTATTTTTTATTTTACATTCTTTGATAATATGTATCTGATGACCAGGAATTGTTTCTACAGGCAATTCAGTCCCTAGATCTCACCTAGCAACCATAATCATATCACTAATATCGATAATATCAGAAATATTATCAATCCCCTCTTGATTTTCTATCTTGGAAATAATTTGAATATGTTCTCCGCCATTGGCTTTAAGAAAATTTCTCAACTCTCTAACATCATCTGCTTTTCTTGTAAAACTCAATGCTATGTAATCGAAATTATTTTGTATGGCAAACAAAACATTTTCTTTATCTCTCTCTGTAATACCGGGCAAATTATAATGCATACCTGGTATATTAAGATGTCTTCTAGATCAAACAACAAAATCGTTCAATGATTTTACAACTATATATTCTGATCATTTTTCTACGACTTCAGCTTCGAGTAATCCTGCATCGATTTTGATGAGCGTCCCAATTTTTACATCTTCAACTAAGGTAGGATAGTCACAAAATAATGATTGAACATCTCTTTTGCTTTCGTTGGTATATATTTTGAAAAGCTGTCAAACCGTATAAGCAATTGGTGTTTCTAAAAATCCTGTTCTGATTTCTGGTCCCTCAGTATCGAGTAATAATTGGAATTTACCTCCTACTTTTTGTTCAACAATATGTGCAATATCTATATCTCTTTTTGTTGTCTCTTGCGTGTAATGAGGAAAATTAAATCTCAATATTCTGATGCCATTTTCGTAGCATCTAATCAATTGCGACTCACTGTTGTTTGCTGGTCCCATACTCATTATTATACCCGTCATTGGCTATATTACTAAATAAAACGGTTACAAGTTGCAGGTTACAGGTTTCTTTTTACTTGCTCCTTGTTCCCTGCTCCTTTATCGCGTTTACGCGATGTTATACATCTTTTTTTCATCCAAAAATTCTTTAGTTAATTTAATTTTACTTTCGTCATTGGCATACATAGTATAAATGACTTCTCCTTTTTTTACTACATCACCAAGTTTTTTGTGTAAATATAAACCTGCTTGTAAATCCAATGGAGAACCGAGTGTTCTCGCAGCCACATTGAGTACTTTCATATCTATTCCTTTTACTTTTCCTGATTTTTCTGCTACGATATCTTTTTGAATTTTTGCTAATTTTAATCCTTCAGATTTTACTTTTGGATCACCGTGTTGTGCTGAAATAATTTTTTGCATCATAGCTCGTGCTTTACCACTAATAAGTTGACCATAGGCAAGTTTCTCAGCATCTTTACCTTTTGCCATACCGACAAGTTCGATAATCTTTGCACAAAGATGAATTGCTTTTTGTTCAAGATCCATTGGTCTCTTTTCATGTTGTTGTAATACTCTCAATACTTCTCTTACTTGCATCACTGCTCCAACACCTGAACCGATAGGCTGTAATGCATCAGTAATTTCTACCGTCATTTTCATACCGAGTTTTTTTCCTACGTAAAGATATTTTTTCTTTAATCGTTTAGCTGTTTTCATATCAGGCACTTTTGCACTTGGTCCGACAGGAATATCTATCAACGAATGATTGATTCCCATCGCATATTTTTTTGCCATAATACTTACAATTGTTCTTGAATACGATTGCATAGATAATGGATAAGCAACTTTGATAAGTTTTTCATCAGCTGGAGCTAAGTCTAATCCTCCACCTCGTACTAAACAACAGTTATTTTTCTTTACTAAATCTTCTATTTCTTTTTTGCTAAATGAAATATCCATCAGTACACTTACACATTCTCCTGTAGCAGCTGGTGTGGTAATAGCCTTGGAAAATGTCTTTGGCATTTTAATACCCAATGAAGTAAGCAATGGGATCATAATCATAGTAGTTTCGTTTCCTGATACTCATCCCATACAATGCTTGTCAGCAACTATTCCTGGGAAATGAAGCATTTCTCCTGTCTTTGCCATAGCTTCTGCCATTCGATAGAGATCCTCATCTTTTGAAGGAAAGAAAAATCCCATCGCAGAAAAGTACGTGGTCAAAATATCAGTAAATCTATTGTTTGAAATATCTTTCATAATAGCGAATATTTCTTTCTTATTAAGTCTCTTTCCATTCAATCATTTTTTGAGTGCATCGAGAGATTCTGAACTGTTTTTGGTAAATGAAACGGTCACGAATTGACCAGCTTTCATCTTATATTTTTCTCTGATATCTTCAAATATTCCCACTTCTCCGCGTTGTACCAAATGAGATGATAAACTCACATCAAAGACGAATTCTTTGTTGTCATATATCAATGATACTTTATCCATACTAGTAATTCCTTCTTCCCAAGCGTCTTGTTCGTTGATGAGTACTTCCAAATTTTCTCCTTCATGGATGTCTATGATTTTGGTTTTTGCGGTGAACATTCATTTACTCATTTTTTTCATTTTTGTTTTGTAATATAATATAAAGATTATTTTTTTGTTTTCTTACCTATTTTTTTCTTGAGACGTGATTTGAATTTGGCTATATATGGATAATTGATTCTCATAAACCAAAATAAATAAATTACTGTCAAAGTCCAAATGATATCTCTACTAGTCCATAAAAAATCATTTACATCTAATTCATATCCTCCTGAACTCATCCAATCCATTTCGAGAAAAAAGGATAATACAAAAATACCCAACATAATAAATATTTCTCGTTTTCTCGTCGCGATATAGGCTATAACGCCGAAGTAGAATCATACTAAGATAAAGAAGATGTAGGTAAGATTTATAATCATAATATGGGAATTCAGAATTTAAAATCCTCCAGAGGCGGACAAGTATAAAAGTCAGAATTTAATTGCTTTCAACTCTTTCTGCATGTCTCACATCTTTATTTTCTTTCTTTTCAAAGAATTCTATTGCCTGAGCCAATTCTTCGTGATCTTTTGCATATTCATGAATATCTATTCATGCTTTATATGCCTCACATGATTGAACTAAAGCAGTTGCTCACTTTTGTGTTCCACCCGGGTGTGCATGACATCCAGCTCCCATTGTTGTGATAAAATCTACATTTCCCATCACATCGATAAATGGTTTCAAAAGCGTTGGATTAAGTCCTCCAGAAATAATAGGTGTACACTTTTTTACTGCTCTTCGAGAATCATCACTCAAAACCGTATGATGAGCTATATCTTCTTGAATAAGTTTAACGAAATCTTGGTCAGTTTCTGGAATAGTTCCTCGTGATTGATGAAATAAATGTCCATCAGCTACTAAGTTGAGAATATTGTGTGCAGCCGTTACGTCTTCTTCTGGCGTACCTGCCATTTTACCAACTCCAGCAGTTCCTGTATGGATACCTGAAGCACCTGCCAATCTTGCAAATTTTGATAAGACTAAAACTGTGAATCCGATAGGATTTTCTGGTCTCGTAAATGCTCCATGTCCTGCTCTATGGAAATGGATAAATACTTCTGGATATTTTCTTCTCAATGTTTGTACTGCCATCCATCCTGCTGTTGTTCCGTCGATAAGGAAAGCATATGATCATTTTTCCATTCATGAATTTACGATCATTTCACATCTTGCGATCATAGTATCATAATCAGCTGCAGATACATTGAATGAATGTACTTTTTTATGTCATGTTTCTTTAACTGCTTTAGCCATCGCTTCCGCGATATGTTTTACCATCTTATTATACGGACAGAAATCTTGATCTGCTTGTGGTTCATCATTTTTAACGAAATCACCACCTCCTACTCGAAAATCATATGCCACTTCAGCATATTCTGCAGAAGTTAGTCACATCTTTGGTTTTATGATAGTTCCAAGAATCGGTCTATCATATACATTTAAGTATGCTCTCATATCATCTAAGGTATAACTTGGTCCATCATATTGTTCTAACATTGATGATGGAAATCGTACATCAAGCAATTTCAACCCTTTAATTTGCTTCATTCAGAGAACATTTCCTACGATATACGTCAAAATATTCTGAACATTTCCTCAACGATCAAATAATCTTCGTGGATATGCTATCCAAACTAAATTTTTCTCGAGATCTATTTTATATACCAATGAATTCATTTCACGAGAAAAGGGCGTTTCTGTTCTTACCAAAAAATTTGTTCCTGTGCTTGATTCTGCTGAAACTTCACATGCAGCCTGGAGAAAATTCAGACCTTCTCCTGGTAGTAAATGAAACGCACAAAGCATATATTCACCATTTTGCGGATTAGGTAAATCTAAATTTACATACGCTGCTTGGTGAGGATTGAGTGTAGCTACGAGTTCTTTAATGTCCATTTTGTTTATGTTTAGAATTTAAAATACTATATTCTAATTATACTGATTTTTGATTTCCTGGCAAACTTTTAGACTTTTTGTAATTGACTATCTAAATCCTGATCTGCCTTATTTGTGGAGAGTTTATTATCTAAATTATTTACTATACTTTTAAATGATTCATTTCTCTTCCATTTTCCTACGGTATTGTTCTCTTTATTCGTTCCGGTTGCGGCTTTGAAATAATCATCCATCATCTGGACGTCTATGATAGCTACACCTCATATAGATTTCTCAAAACATTTGAAAAATCATAATAAGCTCTCTTCCGGTCATTGATCCTTGAGTCTATCCGTAACCGACGGAATTACGGCTTGATTGCTCATCGCCTGCAAGACAAACATTTCCTGATTTGTTCCTTCATGTGACATAACCCCATCTATAGATTTTGTTTTCATTCTCTCTCTAAAATCCACCAGAGTAGTAATACTATTTTGAAATGTTTGTAGCTGTGTTATTCATCTCATCGAATAAAATTCTAAACTCTTATATAAGTAATTATAAAATGCATATGTGTTTGGTTGTGAGCTTGCTGTAATCGTATAGTCTAGATTTTGTTTTCCCTCCTCTCATCTTCATGTCAGTCCAATTATACTCTGTGTAATCATATCTTTTATGATGACTTTTTTTAAGATATCTTTTTTGATACTTGCATCTTCTTTATTATTGAATTTGATTGATTGTTGAAGTTTTTGTTTAAAATTATCACCATATCCATCTAAGGTAGAAGATTTTTCTATGACTTCATTATAATTTATCGCTTTTGCTCCATCGACGAAAGCACCAAAACTTGGTAAAGTAACTAAAGGCGTTTCAATCTCATCATCTCTAGAATCAATATAGAGATCACTGTTTGGTTGATCATTTTTCTTGGTCAAAAAACTTTTATAGGAAACCTTTCCTGTCGCTAAATCATAGGAAAGTTGAACTTTTTTATTGTTTATTTTACCATCAACATGCAAAATAAGATTTGAAGATACTATATCTGATTTATCAGCTAATGATAATTGTTTCGTAATATTTTCTTTCTCGTTGATATCTACGTCCATATACATTTGTAGCGTAGACACACACTGCTCTACAGCCGTAGATTGTGTCTGAGCATTAGTCAAATGTAATAATTTATCTTCATATGGTTTTTGCTGTTGTTTGAAATTTTGCATTACCGATGAAAGTATATTTTTCTTGTCAGATGGAACATCATTTTTTACGTTCATATCATCATCAAAATATTGCAAATATTCAGACAATTTCTTGTTGTCTACTACAATATCTGATTCTGGATAAAATTGAAGTAATTTCTTATAATATGTTTTATTCTTATCTTTTTCTGGCACCAATTCCGAAGTCTTATTTTCATCCTTATCAAAAAATGTATTTATATCAGAATCTGTATTTATTTTTTCCATGAGTTTTTGATAAGGGTCATTTTTATTGTATGTATACACTATAATTTCAGCAGCATCACTAGAAAGTCATTCAAATCCAAACGCTCAGATATCTATATCCAATTCATTATTCATGACATATGTATCTACCAATATTTGTTCAAATTCTTTTTTTTGTTCGGGAGCAAGTTGTGCATAGGAATCACTTTTTTTTGTTTCATCTAAACTATATTCATATCTCAAATATGCTTCTGCTCACTCTTCACTTCCATATATTTTAATTAATTTTTCATATGATTCTTTTTGATTTTTACATTTTATCAGCTTTCATTGAAATTTTTCTTCTCTCTCTGATTTTTCAAACTTTTTTGTTTGTCTATTTATTCTAAATTCAGCAAATTTATCTTTAAGTAAAAAACGAGATAACCTATTTTGTAAATCACCCAAACGTGTAAGGTTTGCTAATTGTTCTGAAGTTTCTTGATTTATTTTATATCCCATCTTTTCTTGAATATTTTGTTTTTTCTCATCTATACCCTCCATTTCTTGCTCTACAAATCACACTAATTGATCGGGAGAGAGTTTTTTTAATGAGGAGATTTCTTTTTCAGGCATATTGTTCATATATGCATTTATTTGCGTTTCTGTGAATGATTCTTTGAGCGCTGTCTTTTGTCATTCTTCAAATTGACTTATTACTTCATTATCTTTGTGTAAAGGAACCATATCATCATTTAATATTCTATTTCTGATCTTAAGATTATATTCTCTATTTTTTTTCTTGTCTTGTTTTTGGGCTCTCGCATATTCTTCTTCTGAAACATCTGCCATTTTTGCTAATCGACTTCTATTAGTAGTTTTAAATTTATTTCGCATAACTCAAAATTTACTCCTAACCATTTCTGCAAGGGTGTCTTTATTATCAACATCTTGTGTCTCTTTTATTTCAGAATTCATATATACATATTATCATTAAAATATATTTTATTAAATCATTCGTGGATAATATTTCTTTACTGTTTTTTTAATATCTTTTGGTTTGATAATTCCATATTCTGTAATGATTCCTGTTATAAATTTTGCAGGAACCATATCGAAGGCATAGTTGAGTATTTCAAGTCATTTCGGAGCTTCTAGTCGTAATTCCTTACCTGATCTTTGTTCTATTTTTACAACATTTTCAGTATCTACTTTAGTCAAACTTCCTACGATGTAGACGGGAATTTTAGAATGCCATGCTGCTAATGCGATAGAGAAACTTCCTACTTTGTTGTATACACTTCCATCTAATTTTATTGCATCAGAGCCGATAATCACCATATCAATATGCGTTTGGGATTCATACAAATTATCTACGAAAAATGGTGCAGTATCGTCAGTAATCATCGTATCAGGCACGCCTGCTTTGACGAGATCTTGTGAGGTTTTTCTTCACTGATACAGTGGTCTGGTCTCGGTATTGTAGATGTGGATATTCTTACCTTGTTTATGCGCGGTTACGAGTAGTTTAACTACAGATCATGAATGACAATGTGTCATAATTTTCATATTCTTTTTGATGAGCTTTGCTCCAATAAGTGGTCTCAAAGCTTCTTCTCTTTCTATATCACCTAAATATGTTTTACATGTCTGAAATAATTTAGTAGTGATTGTTTTGAGATCAGCTTTCTTAGACAATAAAATTTTATAGCTTGCTAGACAATATTTGAGTCCGTTAAATAACATGGGTTCAGTAGCTCTTGCTGTCTTAAGAAGTACCATAGCATGTTTTAAGAATACATCAAAATCTTTGAGAGATCTGAAATTTTGTTTCTTTATTTCTTTGGCTAAAACATCAATCCCGGCCTTTGCAATATTTGTCGCTCCTTGGATTTTGATTGTTTTGATATCGTCAACAACGGCTTTAATAGCAGTAAGATTCATCATTTTGAACTAATTAATAATTAAAAATTAATAATGAATAATGTTGGTATTGTTTTATTATCACCTATTGTAATATACGATAGTTCATTCTTACAAATCCTCCATTTTTCATTGTTCATTATTCATTCTTCATTAAAATTTATATGTTTTTGTTATATAGAGATAAAAAGACTGCTTCAAAAAATCCATATTCGTCTGGATGAAAATCAATCACGATTGGATCATTATCATCGATGATATGTACCTTGACTCTCTTATAAGTCTCATATTCTTCCGTGATAATATATTTTACTTGTTGTTCAAAAATCACCAGAGAAGTTTTTTTGAGATCATTATCTTTTCCATCAGAAAAAAATATTTCTGTACAGTATTTACTAGGATTTTTTACATCCACTACGCTGAATAAATCAAAGTCTAATGCCATTTTACTAATCATTAATAGTTAAAAAGAAAGAATTTCTGTTGATATTTTTTATTTAATAAATGCTTTTTTGTGGGTATCAAATGATTGAATTACTTCATATATTTTTTCTTGATCCTCACCTAATTCTGAAAGACATAACAACATTTTACTATAAAACTCCCTATCATCTTCGTCTTGCATATCTTCTATTTTTTTACTTATTCGTCTTTTAAATTCTGCATGTTCTTCTATTTTTTTCATTTGCTTTACAAATTTATCAAAACTATTTTCATTTGGAAATTCTTTGTGAATTTGTGCATTTTTTAGAACTAATACCGCATCTTCATAATTCATAATTCCATTACTAATTCCATAATTTATCAGCGTTTGCTTAGATGTATTGCGTAATTCTGCTTGTCATCACTTTGGTGAATAGATCATAGCGTGTTCCAAGAGAAATTGTTTGGGATTACGATCTTTATTTTCTTTATCTGCTCGTGAAGCGACTACAAACAACGGCAATGGACTATGAGACAATCATTTACATTTTGAAACATCTTTTCTTGTAAATACTTCTGCGTCAAATACTCCTGTACCTATATGAACTAACAAATCTTTCTTCTGATATTTGATTAAGGTATATAAATCCTCTCAATGTAAAATATCTTCATCTTCTTCATTTTCATCGATAACTACACCCTTTTTTTGTATATGTCTTGTAAAATCAGTAGACTTAACATTTCCATAATATATTTTGGCTATTTTTACCAATGCATTAATATCTTTTTCCATTGTTTCTGTTTGTTTTTTTAAGTTATCAGCAAGTTCACTCTGCTTATCAGCATATTTATTATGTTCATCTTCATGGTAGTCTTTTAAGTATTCGCCCATAATAACAAAGTAGGATAAAAAGATTTATATAACTAAGTATAATCGCCCAGTTCTTTTTTTGCAAAAATTATAGAAAAAAGACGCATTTTCTGCGTCTTTTGACTGTACAAATTGTGAAAATGTTGTTTACTATGATTTACTTGGATATTTCAGCTATATAATAGATTTTTTTTGCTACCATATCATATAATTCTATCATAGAAACCTGATTAGCATATCCTTTTTCTTTTATATATTTAGCTATCAGAGGATAGACTTTCATCGGTCCTATTATATAAGAAATAGTATTTTTGAGAGGAAATTCAACGACTATCTTATTTCCTGCAGGTAATGTAGTAATTTTTATCTCTTTGTTTTTAATCAATTTACTTACATCCTGTGAAATAATAACTGCTCCTACATCACTTCTAAGATTGGCTCATGAAACTATTGCTGGATCATCATAATAGATACCGATACCCGTAGATACCGTAACCCCCGCTCCAGAAAGTATGTCGTATACTTTGATCATTGATGGTCATACTTTACCATAATTACCAACAAAATTTACGTAAGCAATTGTATATGGTCACATATTTTGTTCTTTTATTTCAGGTGTAGTAAATCCATCAAGATACCATCGATTGATTAGTAATAATACGATAAATACTCATATGAGCGTTAATAAGTTTCTAAGAAGTGTTTTAATAAATTTCATTCTTTTCTCTATAAAAAAATAAATAAAATAAAAGACGATCGAAACCGTCCCTTACAAAAAAATTATATTTTAGTAACTGCTACTTTACCATCATTATCCACACTCTTAATTTTTACTTTAATTATTTGTCCAAGTTTGAAATGTGCAGTAAGTGGTGTTGTTAATCTTTCTCCAAGATTAGAAATATGACATAATCCCATCTTATTTTTTGGAAGTGAAACAAACAAACCATAATCTTCGATTCTTTTAATCTTTGCTTCAAATTCTTGTCCTACTTCGAGATCAGATGCTATTTCTAAAATAATAGCTTCTACTTTGTCGATGATTGCTTGATCTTTATGACCAATATAACATGTTCCATCGTCTTCAAAATCGATTTTAACACCATCATTTGCATCTATGATACCATTGATTACATCACCACCTTTCCCAATTACTTCTCTTACTTTATCAGGTTTAATTTTAATAATTCTGATTTTTGGTGCATATTGTCTAAGTTCTTTGTTTGGTTCTGCGATTGTTTCAAGCATAACATCCATAATTTCGTTATACCCTTCGATAGATCTATCTATAGTTTCATGGATGATTTCCATAGTCAATCCTTTGAGTTTTGTATCCAACTGTATGGCTGTCACTCCATCTCTTGTTCCAGCAACTTTGAAATCCATATCTCCCGTAAAATCTTCTGTACCCTGAAGATCATTTAAGATTATATATTTAGTTATATTATCATTCTTATCTGATTGTGTCATAAGTCCCATAGCAATACCTGCAACTGGTTTTTTGATTGGCACACCTGCATCCATAAGTGACAAAGTAGAAGCACATACAGATCCCATAGATGTAGATCATCCAGATCATAAACATTCAGATACTGTTCTGATACATTGTGGAAATTCTTCTTTACTAGGAATCATAGGCATCAATGCTTTTTCAGCTAGTTTACCATGACCTATTTCTCTTCTTCCTACATATCTAATCGTATTTGCTTCTCCTACTGAAAACGGAGGAAAGTTATAATGATGAAAATATCTTTGTTTTACTCCATCATTTTCCATGTCATCATAAATTAGATAGTCTTTTGGTCCTCACAATGTAGTTGTTGTCATTACTTGTGTGTCTCCTCTCCAGAATAATCCACTTCCATGTACTCTAGGCATCGATCCAACCTCACAATATAATGGTCTGATTTCTTTTTCTCATCTATCATCTAATCTACTTCATGTATTAACTGTACGATTTCTGATAAAATATTTAATCACATGAAATACTCACATTTTTACAGTACTATCTGTAAAATCTATCTCTTCCTTGTTATCTATTTTTTCAGCACATAATGCCAATACTTCAACTTTATATTGATCAAATAAAGCATTGAATGGTACTTTAGAATTACCCGTCATTGCATTAAGTTTATCTTCTGTTATGATCTTTGAAATATAAGCGATCACAGCTTCTGCAGGCTTATTAAATACTACTTCTTGTTCTGTGATAGTTAATTTTTTTATAAATTCAGATTGCATATCACAAACTTTGTTGATTTCTTTTTGTCCAATTTCAAATGCTTCTTTCAATATAGTCTTAGGTACTTCGTTAGCACCACATTCAATCATATTGATTGATCATTTTTTACCTGCAAGCAAAAGATTAAATAAACTTATTTCAAGTTCTTTTTTGGTAGGATTGACAATAAATTTATCATCAAGATATCCTATTTGTACTGCTCCAACAGGACCATCAAAAGGTAATCCTGCAGCCATTATAGATAATGAAGAACCAACAATAGTTGCTACATCCATTTCCATATCATGTGCTAATGATAATGGTGTGATAGAAAGAACAATAGAGTTAATCATTCCCTTAGGAAACATTGGTCTCAATGCTCTGTCAGCCATTCTAGCATATAAAGTAGCGGCTTCACAAGCTTTTGCTTCTCTTCTTCTATATACAGCTCCAGCGATTCTACCAGCAGCAGAATAACTCTCTCTATAATCAATCATCAAAGGTAAAAAATCTGTACCTGGTCTAGGGTTGTTGTCTACACACGTCGTGAAAAGCAATACATTGTCTCCTTGTTGAAGTCTAATAGAACTTCCAGCTTGCATTGCAAGTTTTCATGTCTCAAAAGACATAGTTTTTCCTGCCCATTCAAAGGAATGTTGTTGGAGATTGAACTCCTGTTTTTTAATCGCCATAATAAAAAAACAAAAAATAAAAGTTTTTTCAGAAATTTATGCTGATTAGACAGATTATAATTTTAGAATGTACTACATCCCAAATTTGTAATCTGTCTCGCTAATCAAAAAATTTCTTTCCTAAAAAATATAGCGATTATAACCACGATTGCAAAAGAATTAGTAATGATAGCTCTTTCCCTGCTCTATCGTTCCGATTCTATATAACTGTTCCAATAATGTTACTTTTGCCAAACCATGTGGCAAAGTAATGGTACCAAAAGAAATTTTACTGTCTATATAAGGAGTTAATTTTGGTTCATCCAACCCATACGGTCAGCCGATAATGAATACATAATTTTTATCCGTCAGCAATTTGTGTAATGTTAATGTATCTAATAATTTTCCTTCTTTACTTAATAATATTTTTTTATATTCTGAAAATTTTTCAAGCTTAGCGATAATATTTTCTGTATCGGTTTGAATCATCTGTTGGTTGTTTCCTCTTCTATTTGGTTTTATATTTTCTATTTTTACTGACTTACCCAAACGCTTTGTATACTCCTCGATGACAGCATTCCAGTGTTTATCGCTATCGGAGATATTTAGAATAACAAACATCATCGAAATGAAAAATTAAAAATTAATAATGAAAAATGATGGAATTCTATTTTTATAAACTATTGTAATGCACAATAGTCCATGACCGAACAAAATCATACATTATTCATTTTTCACTATTCATTATTCATTAGTTTTTTAGTATTGAATATATTTTGGTGGCTGTCCATTATAAGGACTCAATACTTTCAAAATATCTCCTTTTTGGATTCCATTATTTTCTAATTCATCTAAAGTTCATCTATTACCAACTAGCTTTCGAAATCGTGCTTCTGCTTCATCATTTCATCGTTGAAGTTGTCGAACAAGTTTAGCAAATTCTTCATTATAAACTTCTCGCACATTTATATATTGTGCATCTTTTGCTGAAATATAGTTTTCTTCAATTAATACTTCTTTTTCATGATCACCAATATTTCTCATTGAATTTGCTATATGTTTTACTTCTTGATGAGGAATATTTTCTACATGATATACTTCTTGGACATCAGTCTTTTCTAGCATCTCAACAACCTTTTTTAATCGTTCATCAATACCAAAATGAGTCGCAGCAGAAACTGTAAAGGTATGTTCATCCATAAGTTTTTTCGTGATTTTGATTCAGATTTTATTTTTTTTGAAAAAATCTAAAATTTGTTTTCGAAATTGTGCTTTATATTCTTTGAGAATATCTGCATCGTTAACAAGATCATATTTATTGATGAGAAATAACATTCTTTTTTCAATAACCAATTTTCCTTCTTCATAGATAAATAAGGTAATCATTCCCTTATCTTCTTTGATTTGAATATCTACAGCATTTGGATCTTTACTAAATTTTGTGCGCGTGTAGGTACAAATTTCTTCGAGCAATTGTGGAATCTCAATAATTCACTGATCATATCTTGAAATATCACCGATCATACAAAAAACTCTGGCTTTGAGAATATGACGCAAAAATGCATTTCCCAAACCTCTTCACTCAGCTGCACCCTTTATAAGTCCTGGAATATCTATCATATTAAAATGAACATCTTGAACGGTTATCGATCAAAGATTCGGTATCAATGTCGTAAAAGGATAATCAGCAACTTTAGCTTTGGTGTTTGAAATACTATTGATGATACTTGTTTTTCCTACACTCGGCGTACCAATCAATGCAACGTCGGCAAGCAATTGTAATTCGAGTACAAGTTCTTTTTTATTTCCTGGTTCACCAAGTAAACAAAATGTTGGAAACTGATGAATAGAATCCTTAAAATGAATATTTCCCCATCCTCATTCACCTCAAAAGACTGCAGTATATTGTTCTCCATCTTTGGTAAAAGTATAAAGTATTTCATCCGTTAATTTGTCTCTTACAAGCGTCCCTATAGGAACATAAAGAATTAAATTTTCTGCATTCGCACCATACTGATCTCTAGATTTTCCAGCTTCGCCAGGATTGGCCTTGAAGGTTGATCTATATCTATATGTTTGGAGTGTATTTTCATTTTTGAGTGCTTGTAAAATAACTGATCATCATTTTCCTCAATCTCCTCCTGATGGTCATCAAAAAGCGACTCCTGCTTCTCTTCTTCAGGTCACTGTTCCGTCTCATCATTTTCCGGATTGTACACTTATTGTCACTTCATCATAAAAACGCATATTTTTGGATTAAGAATTAAGAGTTTATTTGTATATGGTAGTGTACTAAAGTCCTTAGAAAAAACAATTAGAAAAGGCGCCGTAAATAACGGCGCCTTTATTTTAATGACTTTGTATTACAATAAATCAGCTGCTAATTCAGCAAGTTCACTACGTTCACCTTTTTCTAAGGTTACGTGAGCGACAATTTTTTTGCCGGCAAGCTTATATACTGAGTGACTGAGTCCATTAGAACGGGCATCAAGATAAGGAGAATCGATTTGCATTACATCTCCACAAAATACCACCTTGGTATTTTTTCCTGCACGAGTGATAATTGTTTTCACTTCATGGGGAGTAAGATTTTGTGCTTCATCAATAATAAAGTAAACGTTATTAAGACTTCTTCCACGAATTGAAGCTAAAGGTTGAATTTTTATCTTTCCATCCTTTTGCATTGCGGTAATATAATCAACTCTTTCAACTGTAGAAGCGTTTTTAGGCTTTCTTTTTTTTGATGAATTTATATTTTCCTCTTCAACTTCACGTTTTACTTTTGGACCTTTGTTTTGACTCTTAATAAATTCGAGATTATCGAACAATCCTTGCATATATGGAGATACTTTTTCATTTGCATCTCCAGGCAATGCCCCAATGTCTTTATTACTCAAAGGCACCATCGCTGCTGCAACAATAATTTTCTCATATTTCTCTTCTTTACATTGTTGGATGGCACTAGCCATAGCCAATAGAGTCTTTCCAGTTCCAGCCTTTCCTAGTAAGGTAACCAAACTTATATCTGTCTGTGTCAACGCGCTCACAGAAAATGCTTGTTCGGAATTTAATGGGGTAATACCTGACACTGGCATCTTTTCAATCCTATGAAAATATTCCATATTTTTATCTACACGAGCAAGACATGTACCTTTACCCTGACTTTTGATAACAAAAAACATATTGGGCTTAATTTTGTCTTTATCGATAGCTTTGGAATATTCCTGATCAAAAATAAGTGCCTTACCATCATTGTATAGTTTTGCAATAAGTATATCAAAACTATCGTCATTGAGTTCACCTTTTCCCATATAGAGATGATCTACACTAGGAACCTTATCATTCTCATAGTCTTCTACCTCTATACCCAGAGCTGTTGCCTTCAAACGAAGGTTAATATCTTTGGTTACAAGGATGACACGCCTTTTTTTACCTTTAAGCTCTTCAGCTTGGAGAAGGAATATTGCGCTAAGAATACGATGATCTGGTGTTTCATCATAGAACAACTCTTTAACTTTTTGATTTAATTTTCTAGGCACAGATTTGATTTCGATATTACCTAATGCTTCACCCAAAGACACTCCACCATAAAACAGAGCAGATACTGTCTTTTCAGTAGCTTTAGACCCTTTTCCACTTATTTGTTTCTTGGTTACACTACGGAATTTATCCAAGATACGATGGAATTCACGAACATTGACGTTTACTGTCTCATTACCCTTTTTAAAATGATCTAATTCTTCTAAAACGGGCGTAATAATATCAACATCATGCTCTTCAAAATCATACACACAATTGAATTTGTGCATGATTACGTTCGTATCAGGTACGAACAATTTTTTTTGTTTTTCATTTACCATATTTTTAAGTTTTTGTTTATTTAATTAATACCATACATATTAAAAGTAAGAAAACAATATCATTTTCCAGCAAATGTATAATTTGGTAAAAATAGAACTAATATTTAAATTCCATGAGTATTTTATTAAAATCTACAACAATACGATTATCTTTGATATATCCATCACGAGAAATTTTTATTTTGGATATTAACTCTTGCATATGAGGAATTTCATGAGAAATTGATCACAAATTAATATGTGGGGTAATTTTTTGTGTCTGAATAAATTTCTTATATATAGTTTCTGGATTATGTGGTGTTAAAACAAAATGAAAAGATTCATTTATGTTACTTTTTCGTCACACTATCTTATGTAAGGTCTGATCGTATTGATTATTTGGATCTATCATTAAAATATTGTTTTTTTCTTTTTTCAAATTATCTAATCACGTCAAAAGTTTTATTAATTCTTCATTGGAGATATATTTAAAATATCCCAAAGTCATATGATGACGTCAGGGTGCTTTAAAATTTAATCATAATTCTTCTGTATATTTTTTAATATCATTAGTTAAATTTTCTAAGGATTTTCTAGAAGACTCAGAAATATCTACCCCTACTCGGAAATTATTGAATCATCAATTCATAATTTATATATTTTATATAAAAAAACAAAAAAATATCCATTTCTAGATATTTTATTTTTGTTTTGATTTTGGGCGAGCGGGGAATCGAACCCCGAACCTTGTCCTTAAGAGGGACCTGCTCTAGCCAATTGAGCTACTCACCCATAATAAAATTTTTGAGTCCAATGTATATAAAAAAATCGAGCAAAAAAGCAATTGAAAATTCAGGTTGAAATAAGTATAGTTCTTATAAATTATTTAATTTATATCTCTGTTATGCTTTTTTTTGACTATCTCAAAAACCTTGATACACATATCAATTTCTTACAAAAAAAAATCAAAGACAAACATACATTATTCTTGGTATGATGATGTGTCAGAGATCCGCTTTTGTGATTGGATAAAAAACCCACAGATATAGATTTTACTATGGCTGGAGATCCAAAAACATTGGATAAGCTTATAGATAAAACGTGAATGTCCTACTTCATGACAGAAAAATTTTGAACTATAACACTTATCAAAGGCGACATGAAATATGAACTAACGCCACTGAGAACAGAAAGTAATTATACAGATTCTCGTCACCCCGATATTATCAACCGAAGCAATGATATACTTTTGGATTCTAATAGAAGAGATTTTACGATCAACTGTATGTATTATACAAATATACCATACAAGACTGAATATGCCTCACTTATTGATAAAAAAAATATCCATAAATATTCTGATGACGAAACCTTTCTCAAAAGACTCGACGACCATGGATGTCTCTATATTTCCAATTTGAACGTACTTATTCTTCAAGACCATAAACACATTGCAAAGCTTTTTTGAAATGGAAATTTAGAAACAAAATACTTGGCAACACTACTTAAATCAGCCACTGTTTTCACAATAGGAAAAAAAACTGAGACAACTAAACAATTAAGAATTTTAGTTGATCCCCATAAAGGTATCCACGATTGTATGAATAAAAGACTCAAAGCTGTCGGTGATCCCGACAATAGATTTACTGAAGATGCATTAAGAATCATTAGAGCTATCAGATTTGTAAATGTATTAAATACAAAATTGATTCCTATCAAGAAAGATAAAGTTAAGCTTTTTGACTTTGAAAAATCGACACGAAATAGTCTCAAAAAAAATCATGCCTTAATAAAAAATGTCGCTAAAGAAAGAATCAAAGAAGAAATGATGAAGGTTTTTACTGTAGGAAATCCTTTTGGTTTTGTGGGATTAATCGACGAAGCACAACTTCTAGAACATCTATTTCCTGCGTTGTATGCGACAAAAAATATCGAACAACCGATCAGATATCATCCTTTTGATGTATATGTTCATACTCTCCTTTGCTTATTTGAATTGCAAAAAATAAATAAAAATCCACTCGTAAGATTTGCTATGCTCTATCATGATGTAGGTAAGGTAGATCAATTTGGCGCGTATGCTGATGGATTAACTAAAGAAGAAATTAGGGCTATCCTCGCTGGACCGCTTAATCATAGAAGAAGTTCACCTGAATATGTAAAAAAAGATTTTAAATCTTTGGGGTTTTCTAGTAAAGAAATAGATACTATCGCACGATATGCTGCTAATCATCATAAACCTGAAGAGATGATATTTACCAAACAAGAAAATGTAGAAAAAAAAGTAAGAACATTTCTCAGTGAAGCATGATTTGAACAGGCAAATAATGTATTTGATATAACAATCGCTGATAGGCTTGGACAATATAATCCATTACAAAATAGCTCGGATATTTCTGATGTACAGAATCTTAAAATTATTCTAAAAAAACTTCAAAAACAAGAATGACAATTTACGATGAAGGATCTCGCTGTCGATGGTTCGGATATTATCAAGCAATTTAAACTAGCTCCTTCAGCGACTATTTGAGCCTTATTAAAAAAAACACTCGCACGAGTGTTGGTAGATATAAAATGAAGAAATACAAAACAACAAATCTTCTGATTTTTGAGTATACAACTCAAACATATTAAATAATATTTACGAAATTTTCCAAACTTTGTAAGTTACATTTTCTCTAGGGGCTTGAATACCTTCAGCAATATATCTACGAAACCAACTCCTCTGTTTCTTTGCGAGCTGATGAGTGGTAATTAAAATACGATCTTCCATTTCATCATATGAACAATTTCATTCAAGAAAATCTACCACTTCTTTGTATCCAATTCATTGCATAGATTGTAAATTTTTATCGTATCATTTTTTGAGTAGTCATTGTACTTCTTCAATCAATCACCCTTTCAACATTTCTCTCACTCTCGCATTGATTCTCTTGTTGGTATCTTCTTTTTCTCTTCGAAGACCAAGCATAAGTAACGGCCACGCTGGTGGTTGAGAAATAAAAGTATCTGTTTTTGTTTGCCCACTTTTGTAAAATATTTCTAACGCACGAACGATATATCTCGTAGATTTTGGATGTAGTTTCATCGCTTCTTCTGGGTCTAATTTTGTAAGTTCTTTGTGAAGAATTCATGGCTCTTTATCTTCTTTTGCAAAGAGCTCATCTCTGAGTTTCATATCAGGTTGAATGTCTGGCATAGAAAAATTTTTGTACACCGTATCGATATATAATCATGTTCACCCAACAATCATCGGGAGCTTTTTACGTGCAAGAATTTCAGGAATAATTTTATATACATCATTTTTTCGTTGTCCTGAAGTATACATCTCATCTGGATTTACGATATTTATTTGATGATGAGGTATTTTTTTAAGAACATCATCTGACACTTTATCGGTACCGATATTCATGTATCTAAAAATCTGTCTGCTATCCGCAGAGATAATTTCTTCGTCAAAATATTGTGAGAGTAATATAGATAATTTACTTTTTCCTGTGGCTGTTGCTCATCGTATAACTACCACTCCATCTGGATTTTTGGCACGAAAGGATTCGATTTCTTGTTTAGCTTCCTGGACGATATCCTCAAGTTCCATGACTTTTAAACTAATGATAAATAATTGACAAATATCCGCATAGGCGGATGACAAAAAATTGACTAATGATAGCTGTTTTTGAGCTATTTTTTGTCGCGTAGCGTTCGTCTATTTTTGTCGCGAAGCTTTGGTTTATTTGTATTTGTCTGGGTTGAAAAATGGCATAGTTGAACATCATTTTGTCTCACATAATAATTTTCCTATTCTCCATTCATCACCTTTCTTTATCAAAACAGTTGATCGTTCTTCAGTAAATTTTTGTTGATTACTTACGAGTATATATTCGAGAGTATATGTGAAATTTTTGATGTTTGGATTGTTGCTCGTATTATCTTCTTCTTGGATATTGGTAACTACTATCTTTGGTGCGAGAATCACTTTGGAAAACTTAGACAATCGACTTCTACTATAATATGTCTTGAAAACATTAGATTCTTCTAAACGCGCATCTGTCATAATATAAATAGTCGACATATCAATAGTATTTATCGCTTGATAAAAATCTACGATCATCTGCTGTTCTGATGTAAGCGTTTGTAATGTTGGCTCCACAGCAGTATTTATTACTATAGTATTTTGATTTTGTTGCTCTTGTATAAGCCCGGTATCTACAACTGTCGTATAATCAATATTTCCTGTTTCTATGTTTGCTATTTCAGAAATTTCTGACGATGTTAAATCTTCTGCTTTCTTATCTCTCATAAATGTAAAATACAATGAAACAACAAAAAGTACAAAAGAAAAGAGAAACAATAAGAAAATTATTAAATCCTTTTTCTTTGAATTATCTATGGATTTTGCGACAAATGACGCGACAACAGGTGTAACTGTACGATATTTTTTATCCTTTCTTGGTCTTCCTGGTCAAGCTTTTTTGGCTGTTTTCGGCTTTTTGGAGACGAATTCTTTTTTTGGTCTTCCTGGAGCTTTCTTTTTTTTGTTTTGTGGCATACCAAATTATTTAAGAGGTAAATTTACAATTTATTTATTTAAATTATTAATTGCTTTTCTTGTTGCAGGACCGAAATATCATCGTACATCAGGTTTATTTTCATATCCTTTAAGTAATCATTTGCTACGTTGGAATTGATAAACACCCTCTTTGGTATCTGTATTATATATACCATCAATCGCTCATGTATATAATCATAAGGTTGTTAATATGTTTTGCAAAGCTTTGATATCTGTATGATATTGATTACTTGTGAATGGTTTAGTGAATGTTGTAGTAGATATTTTTTCTGATACATTTGTTGATGGTATTGTTTCTGATGTATTTGTTGTTGAAACAATAGAAGTTATAGTATTTTTCAATGCTATTTTAAGATGTCATTTTATATAATCAATATATTCATAATATCTTTGTTTGTATTTTGCTACATATAATGTTTTAAAACCATTAAATAACTGATCTTTGAATGTCGTGCTTATTCCTTCGCTTTCTATCTTTGCTAATCACGAACCCACCACTATTTTCATCGCATTTATTCTATTGAGCAATGCTGTGCTTTCGTCGCTTGTAGAAAGAATATTTGAACAATTAAGTTGATTAATACTTGAATGATATTTTGTTTTATATTTTGCTATATCATTTTTGAGTGCAACAAATGAAGCACGATTGTATCGTGTTTGAAGATTATTTGTAAGATATTCATCTAAATCCATCTCATACTGACCTAAAACAAACATTTTTTGTTGTGATAATTCATTTGATAAATTATCAAGTTTTTTATATTTATTTATATTGTTCGTAACTAATGTTTGAAGTATTTTATCTAAACTTACCAGTCCATTTGTTTTGGTGGTATCCATTTTTGTGATAAGTTCATCCAGTCCTGCTACTTTACTATTGATCTTGGTAACTATCGTTTCCACTTCAGAGAATGTATCAACAACGCCCTGTACCTTAGTAATTTTTGTTTTTATTCCTGCGAGCAATTGTTGATTTGCTGCAAGGTAAGATTGAAAATTACTAATAAGCTCTGCTGTCTTGGTTGTATATGTAGTTGAAAAACTTGTAATTAGTGTTCTATGAAGTTGTGCTTTGGCATCGATTTCGTCCTTGAGTTTTGCTTTTTCGGTCTCATATGTTGTACCTGGATCAAACATAGTTATATCATTTTCTTCTTGGATACGCTTTTTTTCCTCAAGTCCCGCTACTCTCTTTTCTAATTCTACGAAGTCTCTATTAAAAGAAACTTTAAAAATAATGGTATCTTTTTGAAGTTGAGACAATAAAGATCAATCTTTTATCGCTCACAAACATACTAATCATTGATATTCTATACTTTTAATGATATTAAGTCATGTTTTTGCAAATACTGCATATACATTATCATACGTAGTTTCAAATAATATACTAATAGTGCTTTTTTCGTTTTGCAAATAACTTATTAAAACTCATGTATATGTATTACCTGTACTTGCATACGTATGCATTCCTACAAAGCAAAACATACCAAGAATAAATATTACCAGCATTTTTGAGAAATTCTTCATATCACTTTTTATGAAAAAGTAAAGACACTAAGCCGTATTACTCATTTTTTTACACTTTTATTATATAAATTCAAGTTGATTTTGGTTGTTAAAATGAATACATTAGCCTTATTTCTTTGCAAAACATACAAATTCGCATACAATTGATGATATATATTTTAGATTGTAAACTAAACAATGACATTAATACCTAGCGTAATTGAAAAAACTAAATGATGAGAAAGAGCATATGATATCTATTCTAGACTTCTAGAAGACAGAATTATCTTCGTTGGAGAGCCTGTACAAGCAGGGATGGTAAATTCTATAGTCGCTCAATTACTTTTCCTAGAAAAAAAAGATCCAGATAAAGACATTATTATGTTTGTAAATACTCCAGGTGGTGAAGTGTATAGCGGAATGGCTATTTATGACGTCATGCAATATGTAAAATGTGATGTTTCTACTATCTGCGTAGGACTTGCAGCTTCTATGGGATCAGTTATTCTTGCTGGAGGAACAAAAGGAAAAAGATTTGCACTTCCTCATAGTAAAATTATGATCCACCAACCACTAGGTGGGGCTGAAGGACAAGCGAGTGATATCATTATCCAAGCCGAAGAAATCTTGAAGATTAAAAATATGTTTATTGATCTCATTACTAGTCATACCACTCAAAAACGTGAAACAGTAGAAAGAGATATGGAAAGAAATAAATGGATGACTGCTGATGAAGCCGTAAAATATGGAATTATTGATAAGATTATTACACAATCTAAAAAATAGTTGTAAATATAAAAAACTCTCCAATACAGGAGAGTTTTTTAGTTTAAAAATATTTTACATCGTTCCTAATCTCCTCACTACTCTCTCTTTTCCCATCACTTGCATCACAGAATATAAGTCAGGTGTCTGTGCTGCACAACAAAGTTGAATGCGCAAAAACATCGCTAGATCACCAATTTTTCCTATATATCATCACTCTTTAAATTCTCCATTATTTCCTGCAAAACCATATTTTTTTCAGATTTCTTTTAACTGAGCGAACCATTCTTCCACGGTCATATCCAAATTCATTGCTTGTGAATATTCTTCAACGAAGGGTTTCATAACTTCAGCTGTACATATTTCTGGTAGTGTTGGTTTGTTAATTTGTAAGTTAGTTCGTTCATCATCGAAGAAGAATTTTAATTGTGTTTCTATATCAGCATAGGTTGTGAATCTTTTTGGATCTTTTGCTGTGTGACGTTCTATATTTATTGCAGCTTTTACATAATCAACATCATTCTGCATAAGTTTTGCTAGTTCTGGTTTATATTTCAAAGCTCGAACCAAACTCTGGTCATAAAGTTCGTCAGTAGAAATTCTAGATAAATAATTATTATTTACACTTTGTAATTTTACTAAATCGAAGAGTGCTCATGATTTCCCCATTTTGTCTAAATGAATTTCGAAGTCGAGATAACTCTTGTCTGAATTAGCTTTTTGTCGCTCTTCAAAATTTGGATCTACGATGGTCAAAAGATATTCGATAATTCACTGCATTGCATATCCATTCTCAAAAAAGAATCAGATATCTGCTTCTGGGTCATGTCTTTTGGAAAGTTTTCTTTTATTTCCATTATCGAGTTTTAGTAATGGTGCTACATGACAGTATTGTGGATATTGTAATCCAAAAGCTGTAAATAATTGTATATGTAATGGTACTGAAGCCAATCGTTCTTCGCCTCTAATCACGTGCGAAGTTCTCATTAAAAAATCATCAACGATATGTGCAAGATGATAGGTCGGTAACGCATCACCTTTTATCACAACAATATCATTGTAGTTGTCAGTCGTTTCTATTTTTCCTTTAATCACATCTTCAAAAACCATTCTCTGTCCTACAGCACCAGGAGAACGAAATCTGATAACGAATTCTTTGCTTGTTTGTAATTTAGCTAAAACTTCTTCTGGAGTTTTATTTCTTCGAATAGAATAATTACCGTAGATACCTGGTGTTACTTTCGTTTTAGTTTGTTGATCACGGATAGATTCTAATTCTTCTGTCGTCATCCAACATGGATATGCCAATCCATTTTCTAGTAAATATTTTGCAAAAATATTGTAAAGATGCTTTCTTTGTGACTGTGTATATGGACCATAATTTCCTATATCTGAACTATTGTCTCCTATTGGTCATTCATCGATTTGAATACCAAATGTTTTCATTCCATCAATAATTAATCCAACTGTCCCTTCTATTTCTCTTTTCTGATCCGTATCTTCTATTCTAAGAAAAAATGTTCCGTTATTTTGTTTGGCAAATTTTCGTGAAACAAAGGCCGAATAAATTCCTCCGATATGAAGAAATCCTGTAGGACTTGGCGCGAAACGGGAACAGATTGGATTCTTTCTTGGGGGATATTTTTTTTCTAAATTGTGGATGGTTTCCGTAACTTCAGGAAATATTATGTCAGCAATCTCTTTTCGAGTAGTCATAATCAAATTAATTAAGAATGAAAAATGAATAATTAATAATGAAGGAAGCATAAGAATATAGTTTAAAAGTTCAAGAAAATCCACTTGAATATATGACAGCATTCGACTATATATAGAACAACCAATTTTATTTTTTAATAAAATTAAAATTATGAATAAACAAAATTCTAACTGATTTTTTATCCTCGGATGAGCACTGATTCTCGCAATCTGACTATTCTTTGTAGGATTTTTCATGTTCAAATCCAATATGGCACAGTCACCGTACGGTATGGCAAATAGTATCTCCGTCATGGGAGAGGGTAAGGCTTCTGTTACTCCTGATATGCTAGTAATTAATGTTTCTATTTCTGAACTTGCTGCTACGACAGAACTTGCACAAACGCAAGCTAATGAAAAAATAAATAAATTGAAAGAAATCCTTAAAGCAGCAGAAATTGCTGACAAAGATATTAAAACTGCAAATGTAAATGTCTACCCAGAATATGATCGAAGTGATGCAAGCGGAAGAAAACTATTGTGATATAGGGCACAACAAACACTTACTATCAATGTCAGTGGAGAAAACTTCTGAGAAAAATGAGGAAATATTGTAACACAAATATCTACGATAGGATGAGTAAATGTTGATAATACTTATTTTGATCTTAAAGATAGAAATATAGCTATGCAAGGCGCTCGTGAAAAAGCGTTGGCTGACGCTAGAGCAAAAGCTGAACAGTTGGCAAAAGCTAGTGGAGTAAGACTTGGTAAACCAATCACAATAACTGATAATAGTTATTCAAATATGCCAGGACCTATCTATTATGCAAAAGCTGAAGGTATGTGATGAGTTGCTATGGATACAGCCACAGTAAGTAATCCCCTTTCTCCTGGTGAAACTGAAGTAACGGTTAATGTGAATGTGGTGTATAAAATAAGATAATTAATACATAAACAAACCCCCTATATCCCCCTTAACAGGGGGATTTTATTTTATTTTTTTTAACAAATCCTCCATCCGCATCGGCGGATACCCTTTGACTTCGCAAAGGACAAGTCAAGGAGGCCATTAGTAAAAAGACGGTGTCCCTTGATAATTTTTAATAAAAGTCAAAATTTTATGTTTTTTGTTGTTTACGAGACCATATTCGACCTCCTCGTCCTACTATAAAAAACATAATAAAGAATCGTTGGCTAGTAGTAAATCGCCCATGAAATTCTAACTGTGAATCAGCTCTAAAATATTCGAGAATAAATCTTATGAAACTATATCATATGAAAAATACGGCAACGATTTTTCCTGGCTGTGGTGTTTTCGTTTTAACTCGTTGACGGATGATAGAAAGTGTAATTATCAGTAAAATAAATCCTTCGAAAAAACTGGAAAGCAGATTGGTATTGAGCCTCAGTACATTATCTATTTGTGAATAAACATGAAAGATATTAAGATCATTGAGAAGTGAGAATAATGGATATCATAAGCGTGGTAACCAATCTGTAACTACAACGCCGTATAATTCCTGATTGAGATAATTACCTATTCTACCTAACATGATTCCCAAAGGTAATGCCGCGAATATAAGATCACCCAAAAGCAATGATTCCTTTCGCGTCAAACGTTTTTTCCATGCTAATACCAATAAGGAAATCATTACCCCAAATATTCCACCAATGAATGACATTCAACCTTTCCAAACTTGTAATATTTCACCCGGGTGTTGTAAATAATATCATAAATCATAAATTATTACGTGTCATAATCTTCACCCGATCAATACTCCCGCAAATATGCAAAGAATGAGATCATCGATATACTTCTCAAGAAATGTTTGCAGACGAGGAAATGATTTTCAGAATATATTTTTTTTGGTAATTCGATGAAAGAAAAGATATCCCGCTAAAAACGCGAGAAAATAAAATATTCCATATCGATAAATATCCATTGATCCAATTGAAAAGGCTATCATATTATTTTTGTAAAAATAAATATACGACAAAACGATAGATAAAAAGCTATAAAAATCAAGTTGTTGAAAAAGCTATATAAATGATTACTATTTTGATCTAAACAAAAAATAAATGCCTATGAAACTACTTCTACTTCTTTTTTTTTCATTACTCATAGCAGAAATATGTATTTGTATTTTTAGCTTTGGGGTAGGAACCAAACAAACTCTATGTGTCATAAAAAATACCATGATTGCAGAAAGATTGTTTGTGATTGGAGTCGCTGCATGTACGATTGTTTGGTTTATTATTGTCAGTAAAGGAATATATTTTATTTACAATATTACCAGCAACTATATCAGTAATCTTAATTTCTAAAATTAAAAACTTCCGGAATATATCCGGAAGTTTTTCTATTTTTTAATAACAAATTGTCATTCTGAATCCCGGTGTTTTACCGGGACAAGTTCCATAAAGAATCTAATAATTATTACTATATCCCTGCCTACCGCAGGCAGGCTTCGACTTTGCTCAGGATGACAGGTGCATATAAAGATGACAGGTGACTTTTTTCAGAAGATAACTATCATTACGCGACGACTTTTGTAACTGGTTTTTCGGCCTTTTCTAGTTTTTCTATTTTTTCCATTCTTTTATATTCTTCTATCAATCCTGCTTGCACTTTAGATTTCATAATATCGGTTGGAATCCCGGCATTTGGATTGAAACAAAAAGTTATTTTCATTTTTCATTCTCTTTTCTTTGTAAAATCAACATCTCAAAGAAGTACCTGAGTATATTCTTTGTAGATTACGAAATCATAAGAATTAACTTTCTTTATTGTTATATCAATCATTTTTTCTAGATCTATAGATAGATCAATTTTTATATCAATATCCAATTTCAGTACATTTTCTAGGCTATATGTTTTGATGATTGATTTTACAAATTTAGAATTTGGAATCACTACTCTTTTGAAATCAAACGTTCTAAGAACAATATTTTTCATATCAATTTGCTCTATTTTTCCCGTTACTTCTCCGCCTAATTTTACAGTAACAATACTTCATGGTTGATATTCTTTGGTTGTATAAATCATAATACCAGAGATCATATTTGTAAGTGTTGTTCTAAATGCAAATCCTACTCCGATAGAAATACCTCAGAGAATCAATCCAACCTGTAATCCTACTACGCTAAATCCTATGAATAATGAAAATACCACAAGGACATAAAAGATAATATCTCCTATCAGCGCTGAAACATTTTCAATATCCTTATTTCCTTTTACTATAAAATTTTTAGTGATTTTATTTTTTATATATACCGCAACGATCTTGGATAATGACATCAATACTAAACTTAAAACTATCGCCAAAATTACGGAAATGATCTTTGCGACAAATGGATTTTCGTATAATCTCACCATCATTTCCCATACTGTTTCCGTAGTATTTCACGCAATTGAACCTAAAGTATTCATGTATCCAATGGTCTATAATATAAAGATACAGTATAATTATAGCCGGATTGTTTAAAAAAGCAAATTCCCGAAACGGGAATTTATCCATAATTCAACCAAAATCATAAATCACGATTTTGGAGGATTATGTACAAATTTCTGACCCCTACTCTAAGACGTCATTCCCGACTTGATCGGGAATCCAGTTTGCTTGGTATGGATTCACGCTTTCGCGAGAATGACGTCGACACGAGGGGGCGGGAGAATGATATCATCACGGAATAGCCTTGATACTCATCACAAGATTTATAGTATAGTCATATTTATCATTAGTAATGAAGAAATGCGAACACTTATTATCTTATTAGCTCTAGTCATTACTATAGTACTTGTCGTGATTTTCGTATTTTTCAAGGAAGATAATAAAAGCATATTCAATTTTCTTAAAAAAGAAAAAAAATCCACTGATCATCATCACAAGATTAATACTAAATATTTTGAGGAAGGACTCGAATTGATTGAGTTTCATCATAAAGAATTAAAACAACTCAAGGAAGCACTACATCATCATATCATAGGAATGGATAGCTTAATTAATGCTATTATGATCAATATCCTTTGTGGTGGACATGTATTAGTTGAATGATTTCCTGGATTAGCAAAGACAAAGACTATTCATATTTTTTCTCAACTCCTTGGATTAGATTTCAAAAGAATTCAATTTACTCCAGATCTTTTACCAGCAGATATTTTATGAGGTGAAATTTATAATAGTAAATCACAAGAGTTTGATACGAAGATGTGACCGATTATGGCAAATATAATTCTCGCAGATGAAATCAATAGAGCTACACCAAAAGTACAATCAGCACTCCTTGAAGCGATGCAAGAACATCAAGTAACAATAGGATGAACAACACATAAATTACCTGATCCATTCTTTGTTTTAGCTACGCAAAATCCGATAGAACAGGAATGAACATATCCCCTCCCTGAAGCACAGATTGATAGATTCTTATTCAAAGTCTTGGTAACTTATCCAAGTCTCGCAGATGAAAAGAGAATTCTTGATACTATGGAAAAAGAAGATCTGAGAAAAATAAAAAGTGTTGTCTCTCATAATGAATTGGTAGCAATCAAAAAAACTATCGACGATATCGTCATCTCTGACGAAATCAAACATTATATTACGAAGCTTACGGGTATCACAAGAAAAGATCACGAGTATATCTTATATGGAACATCACCAAGAGGTTCTATAGGACTAATGCTTGCAAGCAAAGCAGTCGCTTTAGCTGAATGAAGGGCTTATGTAACTCATGAAGATGTTCAGAAGGTCGCACTTCCTGTTTTGAGACACAGAGTTATTTTAAATTATCAGGCAAAATTGTCTGGCTTGACCGAAGACCAAGTATTGTTGGAATTATTTGAAACTATACCGTTGGTATAAAATAATATTATAAAAAGACCTCATGATGAGGTCTTTTTCTCTACTCTAAGAAACTTATAGTTGCATTTATGATACCGTCAAGATCATCTTTGGAAAATCTCCTGTATTTGTTAGCTAAGCTATTTTTAGCCTTTATTTCATCCAATTGATTTAACTGCATTTTTTTACTTGTACTATATTGTTGGATATCTGCGTAAAGATCTTTTACTGGTTTTACATAATTTGATTTCACTAAATGCGTTCTCTCATTCAGCGTCAGACGCTGTGCATTGAACAAATAATATAGAGCCTTTGAATGATTAGAACTTCATGCTTCGTAAATATCAAGAATTTTATCATAGAACTTATTGCTGACAAAATCTATCACTGATCGATCTAATTCTCATAAGGTCCAGCTTCTGAGTCCATTGGTGAGATCAACATTGAAATAAATTGCACCCACAACTCTATTTTCTCTCAGGAGAAATTCTCTAAGTTGAAGTAATCGTTCGTTTTTCATATCTTTATTACTTTCGTAGACTTCACGTGATGCATTGAAATCATATGCTCATGTATAATTTACTGCTGTAGTCCCTACTTCGTCTACAAAGATCGGTTTAGGAAATTTTTTGAGCCTATCTAAAGTCTTTCGTGATCAGTTATTTACTATCATATCTGGAGTACCTCGTCGACGATTACTATTTCCTTTTCCTCGGTTGTAAAAGGTCACTCCCATAAGATCTACATATTTATCTCCTGGATAATAGTCCTCAAAGGTCGGACATTTTAGTTTAGCTTTAACACTTTGTGTACATTGAATAAACGTTGCTGTCTGTGCTGGTATACCTCATTTTGCTGGTAAATCTCGAGCATTTACTGACATATCAAACAATATATTTGATCGACTTAATCACTCAGCTCTTGATAATTCTCGTACATGAATCCATGCTTTTTTAAATCGATACGGATCAGAACTTCGTGGATATCGTCCCCCATTCATCTCGTGCATCGTACGAAAAATTACTCTGAGATTATTTTTTTTTACATCTTGAAAGAATTGAATATATTGTTCATCAAATTTTCATTCATAGACTTCTTTAGCGCTCAACATATTTGGTGAGATAGAGATATGATAGATTTTATCTGCTCATAATTCCTCATTCAATTTATTCATCATAGTCTCTACATGAGGTCCTCGTGGATCGAAAATAAATGACACGATTGGTATATCTAATTTATATTCTTTTTCTATTTTTTGGATATTTTCTATACTATTGTCGAATGATTTCATACCAAAAAGATATGCCTCTGATTTCGAACCGAGAAACATTATTCCAACAATAAATATTATACTTATTAAAATCTTTTTTTTCATATATGTATATATTTACCTTAAAACTCTTCTATCGTTACTCATTTGAATCATGTTTTTTTTCATTTCCCTGGCGATGTCATCCATAATCTAAACATCAAATCAGGTAATTTATTGTTTCTGTCGTAGATAATATCTTCTCTAAAAATATCAAACAGAGCACTTCCTTCTATAACCAACGCATCTGTATTTAGATAAATATTTTCAATTTTTCATACAATAGGTGTAACCTTAAATTTTCTATCCCCCAAAGTAAAAATAATTGATGATATAGGTTTTTTAACAACCTTGGGATTGATATCAAATTTTTCCGGAAGATTTAATTTTTTAACAGTTTCTGAAGCGATTTTTTTTTCTTTAATATTTCCTTCATCTCGATCATATTCAATATTCTTTCCTCCTAGAGGAATCTGGTTGAGTGTTTGAATTGGATTGATTGCTTTTCTTATTCCATCTTTAAAGATGGCTTCGTATCTTGCCATATTTTCTGTACTTTCTGTCGATTCATTTCTATCTTCATATATTCAAACTGGAATATCTTTTTGATTATTTTTTATATCTTCGCTCTGTATTTGAAATGATGGTCCTACCAATAATACTGCTGCCAAATATGTACGTATAGTAGGCAAAATAGTATCTTTTTTCTTATGATTATCGGCTAAAATCTGATCTTTATTTTCTCATAAATACATATTCTTTTCTTTATTCTATCAAATAAAAATGTAAGTGATTTTTTTTATTTTTACTTTTTTATTTGAAGACAATATCATATATATTCGTAAAAAAATAGCCAGCCATAATAATACTTATAACTATCTTAAGAAAACTTCATGTAATAAATCAGATGAATGATCATCGTGCGGATCTCAATGCATGGTCATGTTTTTTTCCTGCATATTTTTCTCCGAGATAGGCACCTAAAAATGGTCAACCGATAAGTCCCAACAATCCAAACGGTCCAAGAACTATTCAGAAAATAGGAAGTACAATTACAGCTATAACTAGTCAAATATTACTTCCACGGACTCCTCGTTTGGTTCATCAGAATTTTTTAGTTCCTCGTGACGGAATAATATAATCAAGAATAGTAAGAAATATAATAATCACAGCTCGAACGATGAAAAATGTCCAGCTAAATGGATGTGCTGAAGTTAGTTGAAGAAGTATAAATGCTATAAAAGCAAATAACGGTCATGGTAATACCGGAAGTAATGAACCGATGATTCCTAGAATACATAATATCGATCAGATTATAATAAGAGTTATATCCATTTAGAAAATTAATGAATAATTAAAAATTAATAATGAATAATGATGGTATATATTTTTTATGAACTATAGTTATTTGCTTTATTTTTTCAATTATATAGAGAAAGGCTCGGAAATTCCGAGCCTTTAATCAATTAATGTGTCTTGTATTTTGAGATTATTTTTGCAGGCTTTCCTGCTTTTTGATGGTCTTACCATCTGGAGGCTCTGATTCCTCTAGGCTCACTTTTTCCGTTAACATCCACGGTAATAGTGATAAACCACGTCCCTGATTTTATTTGTGTCGCGGGAATAATAAACTAATACATGTCTAACATAAAGAATTACTTAATGTAATTGACCATAGATAGCCTCCTTCTTTTTTTAAGAGTTTATGATTTTTTTTATTTTCTTGTGAAGATCATTCCAATCTTCTTGGGGAACCGTCTCCCTTGCCTCCCATTTTCCGTTAACATCCACGGAAATAGCGATTAAATCACGTCCCTGCGTTTAGTTGAGTAGCGGGAATAATAAATAAATAAGTAAGATAAGGATTATGTAATGTGTTATCGGGATCCTTGTTCCCTCATCTTTACCGCATTGTAGCCTCCTTTTTTATTTGTTTGTCCCTAAGATTCTTTATCTTAGTAATAATTTTATATATATTTCCTACACAATGTCAAGTGTTAATTTAGATAAAAAAAATCATCTCACTGTAAACAGAAAGATGATATTAATTCATTACTTTAAAGATCTCTATAAGAGAGATATTTAAGTATGAATTATAGTCGAATTGTTTATTGGAACAAATGCTTCCCCCATCATATAGCTATATGATGTTTCACTAAACAATTCAAGTATTCTGGTTTTCTTGGTTGCTGTTATAAAAACACCAATTTTTCGAAGCTCTGTAGGTAATTGTTTAAGGTTAAACGTATGCTCCGTACCATCTTTTTCAATCGCATGAGCAATTTCATCTACAATATCTACGATTTTTGTTGCAATAGTTCCATCTTTTTCCATAAAATTTAGAGTTTTAATTAATATTTTGTTTTTGTTTTTTATATATTAGTACATAGTAAATGAAAGAGAAAGGAGTAGGTTGAGTGTCTGGACAAACCAGTTCTGAACCTAACTCCTTTGTGTTTTGATAGTCATTACTTACCACCGAAGTGGAGATAGTTTAGATCTATCATGCGGAAATCCCGCAATAAACAATAAATAATAATACATTAGGAGTGTCACATGATTACTTAGATGTTTCAGTTCATCATGGTATAGGTTATATCTATTTCTATTATTACTTTACATATATAGTGATACTGTAAAGTCACTTTCTGTTCGCTCGCCACTACTAAGAAAATGCAGAATTTAGTTATAAATTATCAATTACTCCCGTTTTTGTTCCTCATTGGACAGTACTACTTTTTTATCAAAAACAGCACATCAAAGAACTTTTTTCCCTATAGATCTATATAAATGGGATTATTGTATACATATTTTTTGATAAATAGCAAGAGATCCTTATATTGATCTATTTTTATAGAGAGAAAAGATTATTTTCAGTGATTTCTTTTCGTTTACCTTCTGGAAGATCTCATAATATACAGCCCCCTATTTGTGTTCTATGCAACTTTGTGACTTTATTATTTACAGCTTCCAACATCCTTTTGATTTGATGGTATTTTCACTCATGTATAGATAATATAATCTTATTGTCAGAGATTTTTTGTACTTTTGCTGGTAATGTCATATATCCATTTTCTAAAGTAACACCGGATTCTAATTGTTTACAATCATCTGCAGAAAGTATTTTTTCACTTTCCACTTCATATATTTTGATCATTTTTTTCTTAGGAGTAATAATACGGTGATTGAGTTTACCGTCATTGGTAACTAATACAAGTCAGGTAGTATCAACATCTAATCTTCCTGCGACATGCAGGGTTTCTTGATATACACAATCATCAAGAAGATCACGATAACTTTTATGTCTCCCTTCAGGAATATCACTACACACATATCCTACAGGTTTATGAAGCATAATAAAAACTATCGGTTTATAGATAAATTTTTCTACATAACATTGAATACTATCTCACTCATGCAGTAGATATCAATGATCTTGTATAATTTCGTTATTTATCTGTATCTCTCACGCTTTAAAAATTTCTTTTGATTGTCTTCTTGAAACCAATCAGAGACTGGCAAGATATTTATCTATTCTCATGATATATATTTAAATAAATTACAATCCAGGAACCGGAAAAGATACAGCCATTTCTTTGATTTTATTTCTCAGCTCTGCTAGCATTTCTTCATTATCTTTATTTTTGAATGCCTGATCCATATATTCTACGATTTGTTTTACTTCCTCTTCTTTAACTCCTCTTGTCGTCATTGCTGGTAGACCGATTCTCAATCCAGATGGGCGAAATGGAGGATTTGGATCGTCAGGTATAGTAGATTTGGATGTTGAAATTCAAATTTTATCTAGTGTTTTTTCTGCTACTGATCAATCTAATTCAGTTCATGAAAAATCAACAATCACCATATGATTGTCTGTTCATCATGTTACTAATTTGTATCCACGGCTAGTTAATTCTAAAGCTAATGTCTGTGCATTTTTCAATGCTTGAGTTGCATACGCTTTGAATGCTGGCGTCTGTGCCTCATGTAAAGCCACAGCTATAGCCGCGATAGTGTTCATATGTGGTCATCATTGCATACCAGGAAATACTGCTCTATCGATTCTTGTCGGAATATTTTCTATCGTATCTTCAGGTTTTTTTAATGGATTAGAAACGATTCCTTTACTGAGAATCAAAGCTCATCTCGGTCATCTGAGAGACTTGTGTGTTGTTGTCATCATCACATGAAATCCATAGTCTAATGGATTTTTGAGTACTCAAGCTGCGATAAATCCTCCGATATGTGATACATCAGCAAACGCGATAGCTCAGACTTCCTGTGCGATTGCTACGAATTTTTCATATTCGAGTTCTCTAGGATATGCAGAGAATCCAGCAAGAATTATTTTTGGTTTATATTGTAATGCCAATTCACGAACTTGATCGAAATCAACAGTTCCATCAGCCTTTGTCTTATATCTCATAAAGTTAAATACCTTAGAGAAAAATGTCACAGGAGCTCCATGCGTAAGATGTCATCCGTGTGTGAGATCCATCCCGAGAATTGTATCTCCAGGGTTCATAAGCGCTGAATAGACACATAAGTTTGCTGCTGCTCATGATAATGCTTGCACGTTTGCATGATCTGCATGAAATATTTCTTTTGCTCTATCGATAGCGAGTTGTTCGATGATGTCTGTGTTTTCTTGTCATCCATAATATCTGCGTCCAGGAAATCATTCAGCATATTTATTTGCGAAAACAGAAGATTGTGCTTCAAGCACGGCTGGAGATTGATAATTCTCACTTGCGATAAGTTCCATTCATTCTGATTGCCTTTTTTGTTCGGCGAGAATCGCTGCGTAAATATCTTGATCGACTTGTTGAATGTTTTTCATAGTTCTTATATTTATAGTATAAATAACAATTCCGTGTATAAATATTTGACTGGAGCTATCAAGCAGAGATCATTTTTTTATAAAAAAATGTCCCGAAAAACTCGGGACATTTTAATTACCTTTTACCTATTGGCTCTACAAAAATCGCTAAGCCAGGTTTAACAATACGTGTACAATAACCTATATATAGGCCAAAAATAAATAGAACATTCAAAAACTTATTCCAAGTCCTATACAAAATATTTCCATTTTGTGTAGGATAGTATTCCACAATATTGAGGAATTCTGAGTTGGCATAAAATCGTTTTTGAAATTCAGTAAACGGAATAATAATTTCTCCTATATTTCTTCCAGAAATATAATTTTTATTTCCATCGACTGTAAAAGTTGGGCTTGTAAGAATTACTCTATCTTTTCTTTTTTCGCTACTCATATTAATGTTATTGAGTAAGGCGAAATGTGGATAATGAGCATGTGAAGAATATCCCTTCTCATTAAAATTATTCATAAACAAAACAATCACGGAATCACCTTTTTGTATTGCATCAAATAATTCAACATGAGTAGTATAATAATTCACTCTTGCTCTTATTTGCAATCCTCTTTTTAGGAGAATATCATTTAATGTAGATTCCACTTCCCAGGACATCATTCCTCGTTTTTCATCTCCAGCTATCTTTAGAATCTGATTTTGACTCATTACGATACCATACTTTTCCAATACCATTTGGATATTTGCATGTCCACATGAGAATGGAGTTACTGATCGATGGTATACATATTTTTTAGTTACTAGTTTGTGGATTCTTACATCTTTTTCATCATAACCAAGAAATTTATTCATATAATTTTCTGGGTTATTAAACATATACAAGAAAACACAAATACACACTAGAACTGTTACAATACCTATAGCTGAATAAAGGAAACCTAGATGCCATAAAATAGATGGAATCACAAAGATAATCAACAGAAACAAGATCACTAATCCCTTTCCTAAAATGTACAAATTTTTTGTCTTCATATTTTTTTGTTTTTTTTGTTTAGAAAATACTATATCTTTTACAGAATAAAAGTCAAGCTTCAGTGTCATTGCGAGCACAGCGAAGCAATCTTGATTTTATTCACGAATATTTTCATATAAATCATTTCGATCTGGATTAATTGATTGTATTAATTCTAATTTCTTTTTTCTACTTCCTCATTTTATTTGTTTCTCTCTTTTTATTGCTAATTCCATACTTGGGCATCCTTCATAATATACTAAACTTTTTACAAAATATTTTTTAGTAAATCAATCTCACGTTCATAATTTATGTTCATACATTCTTCTGATTAAATTATTGGTAACTCAAACATATAGGACACCGTCCTTTTTACTCGTTAGAATATAAACATATCAAATTTTACTCATTATAATATTTAGAAAATATTTAAGATTGCTTCGTCGCTATGCTCCTCGCAATGACTTATTTTATGATGCGATAATTTTTAATACTTCATCTATACTATTCCTTTCGTTAGAAACTTTTGGAATTTTGTGTTGTCCACCAAGCTTATTTTTACCCTTCATCCACTCATAGAATGTGCCTTGTCTTACATAATTGATTTTTGGGTCTCCTAACACCTTAGTATCATATCTTTCATCAAAATAATAAGAATTAATATTACATAATTCTTTGTCTAACACTTTGGCAAATTCGTCTTCGTTTTTTGGTGCTTTAGTAAATTCTATTATTCGTTCATATGCTCCTCTAATATTTCCTCCTGAATAGGTAATCGGTGCAAGCATATAGTCAGTCGCTATAGTGTCGGTTTTTTTACATGCTTCAAGCAGTGCCTTGTCTGTATAATCAGATGTTACACATTCCCCTACCACATCAATATAATATTTTGTTCTTCCAGATATTTTGATCCTCCATGGTTTCAATGTAGTAAACTTAACAGTATCGCCAAGGATGTATCTTCGGAGTCCTGAATTATTAGTAATCATAATTACATAATCCTTATTTGTTTCTACTTCTTTCAATGTCAGTACAGTTGGATGTTCTCTTCCATACTCTTCAAACGGAATGAATTCATAAAATACTCCATGTTTAGTAAACAATAACATATCATCAGTAAGATTGGAGTCTTGTGAAGCAAAACATCACTCAGAGGCATTATATACCTGATAGTATTTTACTTTTTTGCTCGGAAACAATGCCTCAAATTGTGGCTTGTAAAGATCCATTGCCATTCCTCATCGAAAAAATACTTCAAAATTTGGCCATACTTCAAGAATATTTTTCTTTCCTGTAGCTTCTAATACTTTATACAAAAAATTAGATCCCCATGAAGGTTGTGCATTCATAAAGGTTATATTTTTGTCTATTGTAGTTTCGATAATAAGTTTTACTTTTTCATCTCGATTTTCCATGTAAGATATTTCTGGCTTCGGTTCGCGGAAATATTGTCCTACCCATGGCGCTGATTTTTGTAATATCGCTGAAATAAATCCAACATTATCTTCACCTGTATATGGATTTTTGGAAAATCATCATCCAATTACCATTGATTTTCCTTGGAAAACTTGTGTTCTCGGATTATTTTTGATATACATACCAAATATTTCTAATCCTCCTTTTATATGAGATGCATTGAGATTATCTTTTGTGATTGGAATATATTTTCAATTTCCTCAAGTCGTTCATGATGAAGTCGCAAATCGATCAACCTTTCCAGGATATGTTATATTTTTTTCTCCCTTAAGTGCATATATAATCCATGGTTCAAATTCTTTATAATGAGAAATAGGAACTGAATTTTGAAAATCTTCTATGGTATGAATATTTTCGAATCCATATTTTCTTCCAAATACAGTATTTTTACATTTTTTGATCAAACTAAAAATTATCTTCTCCTGATTTTTGAATGAGGGTTGGTGAAGATGAGATTTAAGAACAAGATATGTTTTGATTACCTTATTCATTACACGTTTGGGGCCACTCAATGGGTTGATCATAAGCCTAATTACCGACTAAAACACTACTATTGGTGTTTTGTTTTTTGAGTCTTTTTTTTATACAATGAAGTTATAAATGCAAGAAGTAAATTTTTCTCTTTTTTTCTTGTAAGATTTTGTTATTTATAGTTGTATATGTGAACAAAAGGTTCCTAATTTATTTGTTTAGCTGAACTATGAAGTATACGTCACCACTTTTGAAAAAATTCATCTCTATCAACGATACACCAGAAAATATCGCGAAGAATCTTATATTGAAGATCTGTGAAATCGAAGAAGTAAATCATAGAACTATCGCGGAAACTATCGTCATATGATATGTAAAATCTTGCGAAAAACATCCTGACGCAGACAAATTGAGTGTTTGTCAAGTAAACTGTGGGGCTAAGTGAGACTATCAAATCATCTGCGGTGGATCCAATGTCACTGCATGATTGTACGTACCGGTCGCGTTGCCAGGGACATATTTTCCTAAAATAGGAATCACTATCGAACCGAGAAAGATGAGAGGTTTGGAGTCCAATGGAATGATCTGCAGCAAAGAAGAAATAGGAATAAATGAAGATATGGAAAAACACTGGATCTGGGCCTTAGCCCATAAGGAACAAGGAGCAGGGAGCAAGTCACAAGAACCTGTAACTTGCAACTTGCAACCTGAAACTGATTTCGATTTTGACGATATAAGCGATGAAGATTTAGGTAAGCCATTAAAAGAAAAATATCCATGGTTAGAGGGCTGGGTGATGGAAGTAGATAACAAATCGTTGACAAATAGACCTGATTTGACTGGGCATTTCGGTGTAGCTACAGAATTGAATGCTATCTACGGAGATGTAAAATGAGCGCTTACATTTAATAAAGTTAAAGAGTATCACGAACAATGTACACCCGAACATATTATACAAATCCTAGAAAATAGCACGAAACCAGAAAGGAAAGTTGTCGGAAAAAGCGAAGGCTTGAACGCATATTTGTTATTACATTTAAAAAATGTGAATGTACAGTCAGCATCATTTTTCGCAAGACTCCAAACATTGGATCTTTGAAATAACCCAATCAGTAACTGGGTAGACTTTTCTAATTTATTTATGAATATCAGCGGACAACCTATTCATTTTTTCGATGCAGAAAAAGTTGATGGAGATATCATCGTAAGAAATGCCAAAGACGGAGAGAAATTTAAAGATCTCTTTGAAAGTGAACATGTATTGAAAGCGACTGATGTTGTGATTACTGATAGTAAAAAAGTACTTGCACTCGCAGGTGTTGTCGGTGGTTTGGATAGTGGAATTACAGAAAGTACAAAAAATATATTGGTAGAAATCGCAAACTTCGATCCGGTTGCTGTGAGAAAGACGTGAACAAGATTGGGGTTGAGAACTGATGCAGAATTGAGATTTGAAAAAAATATCAATCCACGATATACATTATTTTGTCTGATTCTTTTCTTGGACGATTTGAATTACTACAAGAAAGACCTTGGAAACTTCGAGATTGGATGACTTTCCTACTACATTAGCTCGAAGCTTGAAGCTCAAAGCTCAAAGCATATTGAAGTCGACACGAAAATCATGGAACAATTCATCTTCGGCAAGAAAAATAAATGATTCGACAAGAAAGTGAAAGATATCTTAACTGGTTTATGATTCACTTGAGAATTTAGCACTCAACACTTAACACTTAACACTCCTCTATGGAGAGGTCCCGACGATTTGAATATCCCAGAAGATATCTATGAAGAAATAGCAAGAATCTATGGATATGATCAGATAGAAAATATTCCTTTATTGAGTGATATGGTCTACACACCCTATACACCCTATGTAGCGATACAAAGACAACTCGAAGATATTCTTGTGAGAACTATTGGTTGCGATCAGACAGAAACCTATCCACGAATAAGCGAAAAAACTTTGCAAGAATTTGGTAAAGATAAAGAGACGATATATATATTACAAAATCCTGTGAACCCAGAATCCCCATACATGAGAGACGATATGATTTATGGACTACTCGGACATACTGCAAAAAATAGCAAATTTTTTGATATATGTAGAATATTTGATATTGGAAAAATATGGAACAAAACAGGGACGAGGAACGAGGGCAAAGGTGAAAGTAAATTTGCTTCAGATTTTGTGGATGAAGAAACGTATCTTGGAGTGATGCTATATCAAAAAAATATAGATCAATGGAATAAAGATCCTATTTTGGAAGCAAAAGAAATCGTAAAAGTAATCGCTAAAGAATTAAAGCTTGGTAAAATACTTTTTGAAAAAACAGCACTTGCACACTATCACCCTAAGAAACAAGCGACAATAAAAATATGAGATCTCGTTATGGGTTTCGTTGGATCTCTTCATCCATTGATATTACAAAATCATAAAATCGGGGAAACAAGTGGTGTAGTATATTTATCATTAAATATCACTGCTATCATAGAAAATACACAGGAAACAGAAAAACATATCTATACCTATGAAACATTACAAGATCAGATTATCTGGAGAGATTTGTGTTTCGTAGTTGATGCAAACAAGGGTTTCGACTCAGTAATCACTGCAGTAAAGAAAGTTACTGAAGTACAGGAAGTTGAGGTTTTTGATATCTATGCAGGTAACAATCTTGGTGAAAATAAAAAATCAGTTTCTATAAAAATAAAAATAATCTGAGATGGTAATATGACAACTGAACAAATTAATGATGTAATGAAAAAAACTATCGCTGCAGCAGAAAGTGCTGGTGGAAATTTAAGAGGATAATCGAGATACAATAAAAATTTATTTTATTCTATATATAGTATGAGATATTTATCTGGCGATGAAAAAAAACAAGCCCTTGAATATATCTCTAAAGCAGCAGAGATAGCTTTACAATCCACGTGTGATCGTGCTCACTGTGGTGCTGTTATTGTCTGGGATGGTGAAATTATTGGTTCATGATTTAATAGCCCTCCGGGACATCAGGAAGACCAAAGAAGATGTTCTTGTGATAAAAATTCTTATCATAAAAAAGTTACAGACAAGACCTGTTGTATCCATGCAGAACAAAGAGCAATAATGAATACATTAATAGATACTCCTGACCAAATCATTGGTTCGAGACTTTATTTCGTCCGTCTTGATAAGGACGGAAATCCTACAAAAGCTGGTAAGCCGTATTGTACTATCTGTAGCAAAATGGCACTGGATGCTGGGATAAAAGAATTTGTCTTGCGACATGAAGAATGAATTTGTGTCTATGACACAGGAGAATATAATACACTTTCTTTTGCATATACAGAATAATAAAAAACCTCTCATTTCGAGAGGTTTTTTATTATGCGGCTGTTTGTATTCCAGGAATATTTGTCGTACTATCTTCTATATCATCTATATATGAGAATTTTGAAACCTCTTGTCCATGATCATCATAAGAAATATAATCAGTTCCATCAAAAGTCATATATCAATGATCATGAATCCGATAATCGTTTTTATTGAAAGGAACTAACTCCCCTGTTCTTTCGTTGTATACAAAAAAATCACTCTTTTCTTTATCTTTATGATAAAATATTGCCTTTCCTTGATCTACTAATTTTTGTGCATCTTTTTTTATTTCCAAGGTGAAATCAGTTCGATAACAACGACCTATATCTTTTGATTTTGGAGCAAAAGATATATACATAGATTCTACAAGATGTTTATTGTTTTGAGCAATAATCTCTTGTATACTAGTAAGAGGAGGTGTATTATTATCTAATGACTTTTCAGCTGGTGCAATGATCTTCATGTGATATACATATATAAGTTATAAAACCCTTCTTATTTCATCCAATGTCGTGTTCCCTTGAAGCATTTTTATAATACCATCTTCTCTAAGAGTTAGAAAGCCATTTTCTCTGGCTTTTGCATAAAGATCAACTCATATTTTTCCATCTACTATCATTCTTCTAATATCATCATCTATTTCAAATGTCTCGATAACAGCTATTCTTCATTTGTAACCACTTCAGTTACATTCTTCACATCATACAACCTCCGGAATCTTTCCGTCGAATGGTACAGCAAATTTTGGATCCAGATCAGATATTTTTTTGAGTACATCTTTTATCTCTGCTTGCTCGCCATAATTAGCATCTCTCTTTGTTCCACATTTAGAACAGACTTTTCTGACCAATCTCTGTGCCACAATCAGATTCAAAGCCGGCGCCAACATGTACGGTTTGATTTCCATACTCAAAAGCCTTGGAATAGATTCGATAGCTGAATTTGTATGTAATGTCGTAAACACTAAGTGACCTGTCAACGCAGCATTGATAGCATTTTCAGCTGTTTCTTGTGATCTCGTTTCTCAGATAAGAATAATATCCGGATCATGTCTCAGAATAGCCTTAAGTCCGATTTCATAGGTATATCATTTTGAATAATTTATCTGTGATTGTTGAATTCATTTCACCTCATATTCAATAGGATCTTCTAGAGTTATAATTTTTCTTTTTCCATCATTGAGATAACTCAAAATTGTATAGAGTGTTGTCGTCTTTCATGACCCTGTTGGTCCCGTGAAAATAGTAATTCAAATATTTTTTTCCAGATTTCTTTTGAGAATCGTATAGGTTCTCTCCGTAAATCATATTTTTTCAAAGGTACTGATACCTTTCGTCGGATCTAAGAATCTCAGTACTGTACTTTCTGATTCTACTCCTGGCATAAAATTTATTCTGACATCAACCTTTCTTTGTGTTCCATCTACATCCGTTGCCTTGAATGAAAACCTTCCATCCTGTGGGAGATAATCAATATTCATTTTAGTTCCAGAAATAAATTTCATTTTCTGTAAATATTTTTTGAAGTCTTCATGAGTAAATTGAAGCAATTCTTGAAGTACTCCATCTATTCTTATTCTTACAATCAATCCATCTTCTTGTGGTTGAAAGTGAAGATCTGATGCTCAAGTCTGGAAAGCTAATCTAATGAGTTCCAAAATAAAATCACCTGGTTCCATAGTTTCTCTCGTATCAAAAATTTTATGGATCATAGCAATCGCTCATTTACCTGCGGCTTGTTTTTGCTCGGCTGTTGCTTTTCTTTTTTGTGCGGCAATACCTTCCATGTCGTCATACCAGCTGAGTGCATAAGTAAATCCTGATGGAGATGTATAAAATACTTCGTATTTATATCATTTATCTTCTAAACTTTTGAGCAATGCAGTAAGTTTTTCGGGAATATTATTTGTTGTAAGAATTTTGAGTGTATTTTTATCTTTTCCAAAAATCAGCGCCTCAATACTTTGAGCCGTTTCTTGAGGAAGAATTTTTATTTGTTCAAAATTTGGACTTATCCCCTGTAAGTCATCTATTTCTAAAATATTTTTACTTAATGTCGTTGGCATATAATTTTGAGCGTTCCAAAGTAAATACTTCTGCCATAGTATAAGTATATCCCCAATTGATTATTTTTCAAAGTTTTAGTGTGTGTTTCAATGAAGTTTACTTGACTTTTTGTTTCTTTTATATATTACAATAAAAAAATAAAAAAATATGGGAAATAACTCTTTTTTAGAAAACACAGTTTCGTACTTCGATAAAATTATGAAACAAAAGTACATAGAAAAAACAAATGTACTCCAACTGAAGAACCAGTTTAGACAGTTAAAACAATATGATCCAAGCTATAAAAATCTTTTTAATAGAGTTACCACTCTAGCTAATAATGCTAAAGGAAACAATAAACCGGACATACTACAAAACCTATACGAAGACTTCAAAAATTTACAGTCATAAAGCTAAGCTCCCTATTTTAGGGAGCTTTTTGTATCTATTGACTTTTAATTATAAATATCTATAATCTTTCTCAAACCTAAAACAAATATATGACAAAACAGAAAACAAACAAAACGATATTTGCTGTAATTGATCTAGCAAACAATGAAAAAGATCAAACAAACGTAGCAAAGTATGCTGCAGAATTTGCAAAAGCATTTGGACTAGATTTAGTTCTCTATGCCAAACAAGATGGTAAAGTTCCGATATTCACATTTCGCAAAGCCATTGATGCTGCAAAAAAAATACCTGGTCTTCAAGTTTTTATAACTAAAAAGAAGATCAATCTGTTTAGCATTTATGCATCTATTCACGACATTGCTACACAAAAACATGCTGCCTTTATTATCATGGGAATGGATAATAAGTCCGCATTTTCTTTAGGAAAGACCATCTGGTCTATCACCAATAAAACTATTATTCCTACAATTTTATTGCCCAAAAACAGTTCTTTTGTTCCGTATAAAAATATTACAATCGCGGTAGACAATGAACGAAAATTACAAAAATTGGATACTGCACTTATTCTGTCTAGAGCATTTGGTTCTAGAATAAATATTTTCACAGAAAATTCTGCAGATCCATTACACCGATTTCTTTTTAGGAATAGTGTTGATTATGCTATGGACTATCTAACCAAACACAATGTTTCTTATACAAAAACAGATGCTAAAAAAACCAAAAATTTTCCTAAACATTTGTGTAAATTTTCCGCCAAACGATCTGATGTTTTGATTATTGAGGTCGATCCAGGAAAAACTTCTATCATCGTTAAACAAAACATTGGCACACTTTTGAACATAGAAACATATGTTCAACCCATTATCTTTACTAAAACACGTCCAACGGGACTACCACAAAAAACTCGTTAAAACAAAAGAACCGGTTTATCCGGTTCTTTTTTTTAAATTAAGATTTATGGAAACTATATTATCTTCCACTCGCCTACTTTCAAATCTCATAGAGTATATTTTCCTTCACGAATTCTTTCAAGATCCATTACACGATATCCAATAGCTTTAAACATCCTACGGATATGTCTTTTTTTTCACTCATTGAGTATAATATTATAATGATATTTTTTTTTTTTTTTGGTAATTTTGAGCGCTCTGAGAAAGTCTTCTTCATCTTTTACTCCTGAAAGTACCCTTTGAAAATCTTTTGCATCTAATTCCATATCAAGTTCTACTACATATTCTTTTTCTATGTTGTGTGTTGGATGTTCGAATTCATTCACCAACGCAGGATCGTCAGTCAGAAGAAGTAATCCATGAGAATTTTTGTCTAACCTTCAGATATAGTAATAATTTGTATATTCTGGAGGAAGTATTTCATAAATAGTTTTGTTGTGAGGATCAGACTTAGAAGCTACATAACCAAGTGGCTTATTGAGTAGTATTAGAGTTGAAGATTTTTGTGTCTCTTGAATAACTTCTTCAATAACAAAATTTTGAGCTTTTATCTTTAATTTGTCTCCTGTCACTACTTCTTGTGTATATGCAGTAATTTTTTTTCCATTTATAAAAACACATTCTTTGTTTACTAAAACAACAAAACTTCTTCTAGATATCTGGTGACGTGTCTGTATATATGTAAGTAAACGCATGGTTATTTTGGTATATTAAAAAAGAGAATCTTTCGATTCTCTTTTTACTTGTTTGTTAGCGGATTTCAACCTATGTATATAGGAAATTATTCTGCTACAGCTTCAGGAGCAACTTCTTCAACTACAGCTTCATCAGTTATAACTGCTTCTTCTATAACTGCTTCTTCTATAACTACTTCTTCTACTGTTGGAGTAGTAGCTTCTTCTACTGTTATTTCAGGTTTATTTAAACAACCAGCAAATAAAGCAACACCAGCAACAAGAACTACTAGAGTTAATAATTTTTTCATGATAATGCATTTAACTATATAAAAAAGTATTTCTACCCCAGCTATATAAAAAAAAACCATACAATTGCAAGCGATTATTGACATTTTTATGAATATTTTTTGTGTTATGAAAGATAGACAAAAATTATTTTGACAAATGGTGAGGAAAACCGTATACTTATGATACTTTAATTGCAATATAATGGCTTCATGAATGATATGCAAACAAAAATCATAAATAGCTATAAAAAAATATCGGGTTTTGTATTCCATTATCTTATTTTTTTGGTTGCGCTCATAGTAGCCTTATTCATTTTTCAAAGAACGATTTCTCAGTCTGCAACTATAAATGTATTTCAAACCAATGATAATTTATTGATACAAAAAACTAAACTTATTGCAGAGTTTAGTAAATTTCTTAAACAAAATATCAAGGATAATGATCTTGAGGTTCAAATTCTTCAATGAAATTTTCAAACAGAAGCATGATTTATAAAATCAGTAAATAATCTTATTACATACAAATGATTTGTAGTACCAAAATACTTTTACATGTATAATACTCTGCCAGTAAAACAATTGAGTTATTTTTCTGGAGGCACATATGATACAAGTGAATTAGAAAATTTTTTGAATATCTTTGTCTTTACCAAAAAAATCACGGTTGCTAAATCATTTAATCGTGTACAGCTTCCGTTATGAAAAACATTAATTGATGACTTCAATCTCGCGTGTGTATTTGAAAATAAAATTTCAAAAAATGCATGTAACTATTATCTTAATGATTTTTTGGATAGCTTTTTCATTTATAATATATCTATAGATTATTCTGGACTTAAAAATATTTTTGATGCTATAAAGGGCAATACCGTACAAAAATGAAGAATGTGTGAATGACTTTCAAAATATCTTTTATATGCCAACGATCAAAGTGATAATATCAAAGAACTCTTTGGTTTATGTGGACAAACATATGAAGACCTATTTAAGAGAACTACTCTCTTTATGGAAATACAAAAAACATTAGAAAATCAATCGTTCGAAAAAACTAGCTATAAAGACACATTACTTAATGAATATAAATTGCTTTCTTACCAACAACAACTCTATCAAGATTTTCTTATCAATAAGGCAGATACCTATAAGATAGGTACATACCTTGATTTTATCAAAGAAATACTCAAAAAAAATAACATTGATGCTTTTTATAAAGATGAAATCTATCAATATAATAATAAATATCTTTCGTTGGCACTTGAAAAACTTACATATCAATCAAATAATTTCACACAAAAACTTTGAAGCAGTAAGATTACATCACTCCTCACTATGATTAATGTTTTAAATGAATGAGAACCTATGCTCGGATTTTCATGACTTGTTGTCGAAGTAACAAACAAAGCGTTGATTACCCAAAAAGAAACAAATACATGAGTAAATAATATAATCAGTCAATCAGAAAAAATTCAAAAAAAACTTCAGAATATCTCTTATCTAACTATAGAAAGACAAAGCATCTCTGATACGACTATCGACATCATTGGATATCTTAAATTTTTCTCTCCTGATATAAATGAAACTATCAAATCACATATCATTATAGAATATAAAAATGATATGCTCTTGGTCAAAAGTATAGACCTCCAAAATAAAGCCGAGATGAATGATGTAATCAAAAATCTTCTTCTTATTCAAAATTTTTCTGTAGGAGAACTCTATAGTTATATCTCCAAAAACCTCGTCTTTTATGGACAAGAAAATGCACCAATTGGCGCAAGTACAGATCTATGTCCCGCTTTACAACTACTCAAAAATATTATCCTTGTTTCTTGTACTAATACTACGACGATAATAGAACAAAATACTCTACGCTATGAATTTGCTATCAAAAATTGATGAATTGAAAATATAATAATCTCTGATAAAACACTAGAAAATAGCATCAAAACATCATATAGCGCAATAATTTGAAATAGCTATACTCTCGTAGATACGATTCAATCAATTCTTGCTTATAAAGCGCCGGCAACAGCACATGAGGGAACAACCAATGCGATTGTAGTCTTTGAAAAGATCCAACAATATCTATGAATCAAAGCGAACGATATAGCTGATAATAATGGAACAATTCTCGTAGATATTTCACTCGGAGGAATTAATTTTATCGTCAACTACACCTTAAGTAATAACACACTTTGACCATGGTATTTCAAAGACATCTTAGTTAATGATAAACCATATCTCATACAAAAACTTAATTTACAGCTTGATGATTCACACCAAAACAGTATAAATTCTTTCGTTATCGATCCTATGGAGACTATTAAGATAACAGACCTTACAGCACGACAAAATTATCAAGAATTTATCAAAAAACCACAGTAATCACTTATGTACAAAAGATTCACACTTGATGAACTCAAAACAGTCCAGAATACTTTTCTAAGTAGTTTTTATAGTATTCTCAAAAAAGAGCACTGTATGATGCCCAATGATCTTTTCAAAAAAATTTTTAGAGAAGGTAATGAGATTTATTATATGACTAGGGGTGATTTTACGTTTAGATTTCAAAATAATAATGAAGAATATACTCTCATGGACGAAAAACAAAAAATCCAAATTGTCTTGGATGACCAAGGCAAAAGAGAATTTCAAAGCATGGTAAAAAACTTTATTCTCAAAAAAGAAAAGATTGTCTGACAAAAATCTATCGAACAAATACTCTTGGATGAATTTCATACAGGTAGGTATTCGACTATCTGATGAAAAAATTATATGGTATACGATATAGAAACTGATACTAATATTCAAAACCTCAAAGAAACTAAGTTTTTGCTTGCATATGCAATGCATCCTACGGGTGCAAATAAAATGAGTTATGAATATGTTGATCAAGAATGATTAAAAGATTTCGTTCAAAAAATGTTGGACTTTGATGGATATATTATCGGATTCAATAGTATTGCATTTGATAATATGGTATCAGTATACAATGTATGATGAAGTGAGGGAGATATTAAAAAATTAGATGAAAAAACGATTGATCTTTTCCTTTTTGTACAAGCTATGACGGGTAAAAGATTAGGGTTAAACAAAATAGCTCAGGCATTAGTTAATATAACTAAAACACTTACTTCGTGAGCTGAATGAGAAGTTTTGTATAAAAAGTATATAGAAGAAAATGATCTTGATGCATTAGAAACATTTAAAAAATATTGTAAAAACGATGTAAGGATGACTATGTTAGTTTTTCTTTATTTTATGCATTTCAAAAAACTTTTTATTGAGTGAGATGAAATTACATTCACACTTGAAGATTTAGTAAACCAATCTAATCAGGATGTTAAAAATACTCATTATATGATTGGACAAAATATGTTTGAATAATTTATCTTGCTATCATAATGGATATTAAAAAATCACTTGCGAGCTTCTATGATGCCCAAGCAGAGAAGTATTATCACACAAGAAACAAACATCGAGCTGATGCTGATATTTTTTTGGACACAATCAAATCTAGCGGAAAAAAAACAATTAATGTCTTAGAATTTTGATGTGGAAGTGGTAGACTACTCGTCCATCTTACTCAACTCAAATGAATCAAAATCCATTATACCGGTGTAGATATTTCCAAAAATTTATTGAGCTTTGCAAAAAAACAGATAAGCTGAAAAGTAATACCAAAAAATATAACCGCAACATTCGTCTGTGATGATATCACTCATTATTTAAAATGACTCAAACAAGAATCATTTGATTTTGTTATAGGTGTAGCAAGCTTTCAACACATCCCAACCATCAAAGAAAGATTTTTTGTTATAAAAAACATATATAGAATATTGAAATATGATGGTAAATTAATTATGACCAATCGATCATTTTCTCGATGGTTTCTCAGAAAATTCAAAAAAGATTTTTTGCATTCATTACGAAAATATATTATCTCTTTTGGTAAACACGAATGGAATAGTATTATGGTACCTCGAAAAAATGGCAAAACTATAGATAAAAGATTCTATCATATTTATACCTTAGGAGAATTAAAAAAAATAGCTTCGCTCAGTTGATTTGTTATTGAAGAATTATCATATCTTGCTAAATGAACTCTTACATCTTCACGGAAAGAATCTCAAAATAGTCTCATCATAACCAAGAAGAGCATCTTCTTGAAAAACGAGTAATATTTGATATACTACTACTGTTTTTATAATTTTAACAAAAAATAATATGAAAAAAATTCTTTCTCTTCTATTGGTAGGATGATTCATTTTTCTTTTTGGATGTGCAAAAAACTGAACGACAGACCCTACTACAATAGAGACTACAACAACAGATACAGTCATAAATGAACAAGTTACTGATGAACGACAAACATATGAAAGTAAAAAAGATGCATTTTCAATTCAATTTCCTGGAACACGAACATTTCAAGAAAACGTATATTGATCATCAGTTATGTTTTCTTCACCTACTAACGAAGAAGATAAAATCAGAGAAAATGTTGGTATTATGAAAAAACCTATGAGTAAGGAGTATACTTTAGAAGAATATTATGCATTAACAAAATCAGAATTGGAAGCACAAGCTGATTATGCGGAAGTAGAAAATACTACTATCACTATCAATGGTGTAGAAGCAAAAAAAATAATATTCAAAAGTTCTATGAATAATACAAAACTCCAATTTGAACAAGTATTTCTTATCAAAAATAAGATCGCATATATTATTACGTATACAGCTACCGAAGACACTTTTGATCAATACATCAAAAAAGTTAATGAAATGATAATTACTCTAGAAATTAAATAATATTTGATATATAGAAAAAAGCTTCAGGATATTCCTGAAGCTTTTTTAATTAAAGATTAATACTTTTAATTAGATAAACATGACATATTAGATCTTTGATTCTTTGGAAGTCTTGCTACAAAAGCAGTAACATCCAATTCCTCTTTTAATCCTAACTTTGTGATTCGGGCACTTTGTGCTGACTCTATGATAGAGCCACCAAGACATAAACCGCAGGCAGCAGGATTTTGACATTTATCCATATCACCACTACAATTTTGACCAGTGATCGCACTCGTTTCTAAAGCAATGATGCTCATTTTTGTTGGCACTTCTACAGCTCTTCTTGCTTCAACTGATTGTCTTGCAATAGTTTTGTCTGTAATACGTCTTAGTTTTTTTTCAACCCCAGGGGTTAAGCTAAGAAACTCTAATGCTACTCCACCTTCAATGGTATTTTCGTCATGTGTTTTTTCTTTTAGGAAATTGACGTTTATTCCCTTTCCATTTTTTTTTGAATTTTCCATACTTTTTTATTTTTTTTATTTTGTTTAGGTCTACTATACATATTTCTCATAAGAAAGCAATACTAACTCAAAAACGATGAAAAATGAATAATTAATAATGAATAATGTCGGTATATTTTTTATATAAATATTTTCCATCATTTTTCATTTTTCACTATTAGTTATTTTTGAGAAAGTGCTCGCATAAAAATAGCAGAAGTCTGTCCCACATTGAGTGATTCTTTAATTCATTGCATAGGGACGTGTATAACTTGATCAACAAGTTTTAGTGTAGAATCCAATACTCCATCAACCTCATTACCAAAAACCACGGCCACTCAAGAATATGCTTCTTTTTTCATGGTTTCTAATGAGATCGAGTCTTTGGTAATCTCGGCAGCAACTACGAGTAATTTCTGTTCTTTTGCGAATTCGATAGCTTCCGGTGTATGACCAAATTGTTTTAAACCGACGGTATTTTCAGCGCCAAGCGAGGTCTTTACGACTTTTTGTGTATCTTCTGGTGATGGTGTATATCAGGTCAATCGGACCTGCCATCCGAGCGCGTCTGCAGTACGAATAATGTTTCCTACGTTGTAGGCTGAGCGAATATTTTCGAGGATTACGACGTTCATTATAAATGCTAAGTGCTAAATGCTAAGTGTTAAGTGAATGGCTTGTCTTAAGATGGACTATTATATATGGTTTTAGTTCATTTTTTCAATAAAGGTTGAATTACTTCACCAACTAGATATCTTTCTTTTATTAACGTACCCTCTTTATTTCAAAGAGGGAGGTATCCGCCTAGGCGGATGGGAGATTTTACATAAGTCACAAAATCCTCCACCCTACGGGTCCTCCTCCTTTCCGTAAAGGAGGAACATCTTTTAGTTTATTTAGCAATTGAATATGTGAATTACTGAATTTCTCGCGACCTATATCACAGCATTTATTGAACAAACTGGATATATAACTGTCTTTTTATGAATGATTATGGAAAGTATGATTTTCCCTATACCAAGTGAAGCCATCATGCCTTTCGCAGGATTCTTGGTAGCAACAAAACAATTTAGTCTTCAATGAGTTATTATTGTCAGTACTTTGTGAAGTATTATCGGATCGTTGTTGTCATATGCGATTTGATATTATGGAGGAAAACCGTTTATCAGAAAATTCTGAAAATATTTTTTATTGGATGAAGAAGAATTGGAATCTACAGAACATTTTTTCAAAAAAAGATGAAGCATTACTATATTTATCAGTAGATTTATCCCAGTTGTGAGACACCTTATTTCTCTTCCTGCCGGAATGGGGAAAATGAATCTGACTAAATTCCTGATCTACACGATTATCGGTGCGGGACTCCGAAATACCTTTTTGATCCTCGTCGGAAAATATTTGAAACAAAATCGAGAATTAGTTATGCAATATAGCAGTACCATAGATAAAGTAGTAGTAGTGATATTGGTTTGAATAATTGCACGATTTGTTTATCGTCAACTTAGAAAGAAGCATAAAAAAACCATAAATAAAAATTAATACTTATGAAAACAACACACACGTACATTCAATTTAAATTTTTGTCGGGAACACAAACCCGAAAAGTAATGGAGAGAGCGGATCCTCCCAAAACAAAACCACAAAACAGTATAGAATATCGATATTTTAATCTTGATGAAAACATCCCTGAACATCTTGCTAATCAATATAAAGAAAAAGATATGCTTAATATAAGTAAGTGGAAAAAAATTGAACAAGACAAAGTAAAATCTTAAAATACATAGAGTTTCCGTTTTCGGAGACTCTTTTTTTTATAATTAATCTATACTTGACATTTAATGTTAAATATGTATACATTTATCACACCTAAAACAAAACATATGAAATCGTTTAAAAAACTCTCAATATCCATCCGTTTTTTTGGATGGCTAGGATGGCTTTTATGCCTAATTACTAATATTATTGGATCGTTTATTTTTGAAATACCAGCATTAATACCATGGGTAGTAATAATAGTTTGGGGAAATATTTCAGTATTCTTTATACTATCCATATTTGTGAAAAAATTTGAAAAAAGCATTCTTATGCTATAAAAATAAAGGGGCTCTGTAATCAGAGCCCCTTTTTTGTTACTTACAATATATATTAGAGCAAAAAAAATAAAAAGACTATATCGTAAACGATACAGTCTAATTTAATATATTAATTCTTTTGTTTATTCTGTCACAGAATATTTTACTTTGAACTCTTCAATAACATACTCAAGAGGACTTTTTGCCGTTCTAACTTTACTTTCTATTTTATTCCTACTTGTTCCACGAAGTTCACAATATGCAATATGCATATGACGATAACTATTACTTAATGTTCTTGTTTTTTTATTGTAGTCATTTAATGATTTGTTGACACTATCCTTGGATATATCGTTTTTCATCTTAGATAGGTCCTGTTGAAAGCTTTTCATCTTTCGTTTATATATTGTGATGTTTTTGGCTATCTCGGCCAATTTGACTTTCATGCGAGAAAGTGCTGGTGTTAGATCTTTTCTTCTCATGTTTTTAAATTTTTTTTTGTTTGACTGATCTTATAAGTAAATAAGTCTAAAAGTCAAGTCTAGAAAAAAATATGAAATAATAATCTATTATTATCGTCTCGCCGGCTTGGCCTTACTTTTTTCCTTCCAGGTGTCCCCCGACTACGCGGAGGACAAGCAAAAAGTAAGCAAAAAACCCCTCGTCGATTGTGTCCTTCATCCATACTGAGAATAGAAATTTATTGGTTTTCTGTTTCATTCAGCGATATTTACAATCGACTTTAAAACAAAATAAATTAAAAAACTGAATTTTCTCGCTGGAAATTTTTTTCAGTTTCCTTAGAGTATCTACTATGATACTTTGACTCGCACCTATGGACTGATTTACTGACTGTGCCTTTCGCCAAATAACGAAAGAGATTTTTGATATATACGGAGAAAAAGAAAAATATGAATTATGATTATGGACAGAATTTATGAATGCTGATGGGTATATTATCAATCCTCCATGAGTAATAAGACACCTCTTGACTGATACAGACCAATCACCCGTGATTGCGCAAATATTCTGAGCAAATGAAGATATGTTGGTGAAATGTTTTTCTGATATACAAAAAAAATACGGAAAGATATTCACATGAATCGAATTGAATATGGGTTGTCCTGCGAGAAACGTCATGAATACCTGATGATGAAGTGCATTATTGAAAGATAGAAAAACAACATTGGAAATCATAAAAAAACTTGCGTGAATTATAGAAATGCCATTTAGTATCAAGACAAGAACTGGTATGGATGAAAATGATCTGAACGAACAAATAAATTTTTTGGTAGAAATAAGTGCATATGTCAGCATAATAACGGTCCATGGAAGAACAGTAAAACAATGATATTCTGCCGAAAGTAATTGGGATTTTATTTATGAGCTAAGAAAAAAATCTAATAAAAAATGTAAAGTACTCGGTAGTGGTGGAATTAAAAGCTATGAAGATATAGAAAAATTATCATGAAATTTAGACTGAGTTATGATTGGTCAAGCAGCAATTGGGAATCCACGAATCCTTACACCACATAGTCCAAGCAGAGAAGAAATCAAAACAACTATTTTGAAACATCTCGACTATATGATTAGTTATGAAAATTATTTTCAAGAACAAAAAGCAAAGTACAAAGATATATTGGCGATGCCAGAAAAATTAAAAATTAATGTCAAAAATCCACAAACTATTACTCTTGTAGAGTTTAGAAAACATTTGTTTCAATATGTAAAATGAATCCCAGAATCGAAAGAATTTAAGCAAAGAGTTGCCACAATCAGTGAATACAAACTACTCGTCGAAGAAATCCAGAAATTTCTAATTTAAAAAAAGAACTTACCAAAAAGTAAGTTCCTTTAACGAGTATAAATACTACTCTGTTTTGCTTTCTGTAATAGCGATATAATCTAGCATACCTGTTAGATCAACTTTTTTCCAATTCATTTCTTTGGGAAGTACCATTCTATTTACTTTATCCAGACGAAACATTTTGCGGGTTTTTTCCAATTCAAGTTTTTTTACTTCGCCTACAATACGAATGTAAAGACTCCATTTATTGTAAGAATACAATCTTACTTCTTTTGGAGTTTCTTGTACTAATACAAAGACCTGTGTGTTGGCCAACAATGTTTTTGGCAATAGTATCCTTCGCTTTGCATCAACATTTCTTTTTTGGAAAGTACCTATGTGCTCTGTATTTTCTACATTTTCCATATTTTATACATTTTGTTTTTCTTTTTATATATATTTCCTGATAAAAGTCAATCTTACAATAATGCATATTCTTAAAGCAGAATATACAATTTCGACACTATTAAAATCCTCGATACTTCACATTTTCATTATGTCTCAAATGAAAAACTCTCCCGGTAAACCGAGAGAGTTGTATTTAACATTTAATCATTTGACTTACTAAAGATGATACCGGATTAATATTCAATATACCATCGCTAATAGTCGATTCCATTTTAGTATTGTTTCTTTTGGGATAATGTAATGATGATTTATCAATATTATATTGTATTAGTTCATATAAATCGGAAATCATTATTTCTTCATCACAAAAATCATTTGATGTACAAATAAAACGTACGAAATCTTCTTCATTTTCAAAAACATTAATTTTTTTATTACAATACATATCATCGTAATTTTTTTGTTTGGTAGTCATTTTTTTATTGGCATTGATTCGTACCGTAGCAAAATACAACATTTTATTGTCCACAAAGGTAATTCCTGCGATTGAATACGTAGGAAAATTTTCTTTTTTAATCATGCCAATTTCTAAAAAATGCATTTTTTCCAAAGAGAAATAAGCAATCATGTTTTGAAACTCTTCATCCTGACTTTGAGATACGTCTTCATCAAGTATTAAACCAAACATACAGAGAAGTATATTGCGATTTATTTTTTCTTGATAATTCAGGAAATATTCCCGATTAGACTTGAGTAATTTAATAATTTCTTCCATAGTTTTTTATTTTTTGTTTATTTTGTTTATTTTGTTTATTATTTTATATCTATTTGACATAAAAAGTCAATTATACTTTCTGGATTGGACTTTATTCTGTTTTTTTAATACGTAAGTATACAGTACCATGAATTATGAACGCTTCGATCACAATATACAAGAAACCAAGAAGTCTATCTTCCTGGTGAATATGACTAAGGAGATTACTCCGTATTTTTCCCAATTGGCGAGTGATGGCATCGAAAAATATCTCGCTCAGTGAAAAAAGATTTGAATATTAGTAAATAAAAAATGATATGCTGGTGGAATTATCTGTTACGAGTGTGGAAACATTCCTAAGTGTAAAAATTGCTCAGTAAGTATCAGTTATCATAAACTTGTTTCCTGAGAGACTATAGGACTCTGTCATATTTGTAAAACCCAATATAATGTGCCTACTACCTGCCCTACTTGTAATAGCACTAAGATAAAAAATTTCTGATTATGAACGCAAAAAGTTGCTGAATATTTAAAGAATGAATATAACCAAGATGCATTGATTGTCGAATCAGAGACAGTAAATTCTCCAAATAAAATCAAAAAAATAACAGAAGCTATATCTGAACATCAAATCATTATTTGAACTTCCCTTCTGGCTACCCCGCCGAGTAAGATCACTTTCGACCTCATTATATTTTTGAATGCAGACTTAGGATTAAATGTTCCCGACTATACTTCAGCAGAAAGAAATTTCTATTTTCTCTATGAAGCGTTTGTAAAACATCCAACCGCGAATTTTATTGTACAGTCATTTAATCCAGACCAGTACAGTATTCGTAATGCTTGTAGAATGAATAAGGAAAAATTTTATGAAGAAGATAATACATTTAGAAAAATAAATGGGTATCCTCCGTTTGGAGAATTGTGTGTAATTTTATATAAAAATGAAATCGAAGAATCGTTGTACACAAAAGTCGATACTTTACATAAGGATCTCCTCTATCTCAAAGAAAAATATCAGTTAAAAGATATAGAAATTTATTCTACACCTCCCTTGATTTATAAAATGTTTGGAAAATATAGATATAATATCATCTTGAAATGACCAAACGTCAGACAATTTATGGATATCATTTTCACAAAATTAAATCTAGCGAAAAAGGGGTTCAAGGTAGATTGGATGGCTGAGAGTATCGTTTAGTTTTTTTAGTTTTCTATTCTCACCCCCTTCCCCCTTTCCTTCTGAGAGGGGTGAAAACTATTCCTTCTCTGAAGGAGAAGGTTGGGATGAGGAAAATTACCAATTAAAAAAACTCTCTCGGAAACACAGAGAGAGCTTTATTTTTTTTAAACGATTATAGATAATCGTTTTTTTTTATTTTTGTTATAATTTTTACTTTTAGATTGTTTTACATATCTAGAATTCTTAATCCAATTAATATTTGATCGTTTGTATTTGTAATTTTTTTGATTTTTTTGATTTTTTTCAAATCATTTGTGTTTGGTTGTTCTTTTGAAACAATTGTTTGTTGAAGTTGTTTAATAATCTTTTCATTTCTATTGAAATTTTCTTTTAATTCTTTTTCCTTTTCGTCCAAATCTATATCAGACCACCACCGTAAGCAAATATATGCTAATGAAAGAATAAATCCTACTAAGATAGAAATAAGAATAACTTTCCAAGGATGTTTAAGGGTATATTCAGGAAATACTATTGATGATAATATAAGAAATAAAATAGGCGATCGTGACAATATTCTTATATTTATAAACAAATCATTTATCCGAAAATATCGTTTTTTTGTTTTTATTGTAATTTTATTTTCCATAGGCTAGTTTTTTGTAGGTTTTTTGTTTTTAATATCGTTTTTATATACAAATATGCATTTAAGTCAACAAGTATTAGATATTTTTTAAATTGTCAACGCTAAATAGTAGTGATACGGGATATTTTTTTGCTTCTGGACCAAAAAACGAGTATACTTAAACTACTATAAAGCAACACCTATTTAGTATTAAAACATAAACCAAAATGGAAGTTATTCAAAATGTAGTGTATGATACGGACTATAGCGGATATATTGCCGATGGCTGATATCCCCTCTTTGATGCTCCAGCCACAGAAAAAAAACTGTGATTTTTTGATAAACTCTTATCAGGAATTTTTCCTAGTTTGTTTACAAAAAAATGAGGAAAAGCTCCTGCAGGCGCAGGACTCCTTGGTGGATCAAAGAAAGATGCCTTACCAGAAAACAATGAAATCAAAGATAAAGAACTTAGAGATCAAGTTAAATATTTGCTTGAACTTCCTGATGCAGAATATAATGACCAAAAATTGACAAGTAAAATGAGAGCATATATTGCAGAGACAGAAAAAGAATATACAAGTGTGATCAATGATTATAAATCACATGTTGCACCTTCATACTGGGAATTTAAATCAACTCATTATAATGTCTCAGGAATTTTTTGAAAAACATATTATGCACAAAGTTATCCATCATACATCGATGCATTACGAACAAGAGATATTTTTGGATTCCATGCAAAATGGGATATGACTTGGTTTCTTTATCCAGAAGACGATGCAGCGATTCAATCTATGTTGAAAAATAGAGCGACTCAGCTCAGAGCAGAAGTAAGAGATGCTCAACAAAAAGGTATTACTCTCGATATGGAAATAGAACAACAATATAGAGATGTAGAAATGATTAGAGAAAAACTCACAACTCGTGAAGAAAGATATTTTGAAAATTCATTTTATATCAATGTATATGACGATACCGAAGAAAAACTCAAAGAAACAGGAAAAAAGATTGAACAAAAAGTATCATGATATGGAATCAGAATCAAAAGTGCGATCCAAAGAATGGATGAAGGATTTATCTCTGGATTACCACTCTGCTCTGATGAACTTGGTATCAGCAGAAGCTCAGTGACCTCATCACTTGCTGGTGGATTTCCATTTATATCCAACGATATGGTACAAGAAACAGGAATCTTATATGGAATAAATTTACATACCTGAGGATTAATTATTTTTGATAGATATAATCAAAAATTACCTAATATGAACAGTGTAATTCTTGCGACTTCTGGAGCTGGAAAATCTTTCACAGTAAAACTTGAAGTACTTAGATATTTGATCAATGATATCGATGTAATTATTATTGACCCGGAAAATGAATATAAGACACTTTGTCAAAAAGTAGGTGGAACCTATGTAAACATAGCAACGAATTCACAACAATATTTAAATCCATTTGATATTCCTCCAAGAATAGAAGATGTAGAATATGGAAAGGGAGATCTATTGAGAAGTCAAATAATGAATTTGATTTGAATGATTCAGATTTTGATTTGATGATGTACACCGGAAGAAGAAGCATTACTTGATAAGGCATTACAAAGTACATATTCATTGAAATGATTTTCGTTTGATGCTGAAGAATACGAAGGAAAACAACCACCAATTATGGGTGATCTTATGAATGTACTTGAAGGTATGGATGGTTGAGATAGACTTGCACTTAGATTGAGTAAATACGTTAGTGGAACTTTTGGAAAAGTATTTAACAACTATACCAACATTGATATCAATAATAAACTTACCGTTATCAGTATTAGGGATTTGGAAGATGCATTGAAAACTCCTGCCATGATGAACGTACTTAACTGGGTATGGACTAAAATAAGAGCACATAAGAAAAAAAGAATGCTTGCTGTAGATGAAGCATGGATCATGTTTCAAAATGAAACTTCAGCAGAATTTTTATTTGGACTTACTAAGAGAGCAAGAAAATATGGATTATGAATTACTGTTATCTCTCAAGATATTGAAGATTTCGTAAGAAGTAAATATGGTAAACCGATTATCTCCAACTGTGCATTGCAAATATTATTGAAACAATCAACAACATCAATCAAAGCACTGAATGACCTTCTTGGGCTTTCAGAAGCAGAACAAAGAAGATTGGTTTCATCTGGTATTGGAGAATGACTTATTTTTGCGGGTAGTCAACATGTTGCTGTAAAGGTTCTTGCTTCACCAGAAGAAAAGGCATTTATTACAACAGATGTAGTATAAGAAATGGTTACAGGACACAAGGAGCAGGGAGTAAAAAATTTAAACCTGTAACTTGTAACTTGCGACATAAAATCAACATTTATTATGTATGTTTTATTTATGGAAGAAACGAAAGTAATCGATACCAACACCAAAACCCAACTTTCTCTAGCAGCAGCGCTGTTTTTTTCTCCATTGGTACAAAACATGCTCAAAAATAATACACGAGATATTACTGATAAGGATAAGGATTTTATTCGTTGATATATTAAATTCTGATATATAAGTATTTGATTTTGAGTTATCACTATCGCATCAGGTATTTTAGATTATGTATTTGCATTAAATATATTGAGCGTGACGTATACGGTCAGTGTCTTTATTTTGATTTTCCTATTACTGATTAGCGTAGTAAGTATTCTCTCAGATATTAGTCTTTTGAAATGAGGAGATAGTGGAATCCAGACATATAATGTTGAATGAAACAAAAAAGATATTATTTTGAAATATCTACCAATATATAATATATACCTTTGGTATACCATACATAGCTTTGAAAAACCAAATTGGCGAATCAAAGAATCTATTCTTTTATGGGTAGTATTTTTGATTGTGGCAATAACTGGAAATATATTGGTAAGTAGTATCGCTTTGATCCTTATTATTATAAGAATCGCTGGATTGATGTCAGATATCGATTTCCTCAATATACCTACTAAACAACGAATCAATAAGTTATTTTTGAAAAATCCAGAAGAACTTCGATGATATATTACTTGATCTATTTTATATACCTTAAAGGTATTTGTGCATTTCTTTAAAGAAATACAACCCTATACATTAGAAGGAGAAGTAACAAAAGAAAAAGAAATATATAGTCATATTATAGATATAAAAACTGATAGAAATATTATTATAGAATATATCCTCTGAATTATTTTGATGGCTTGACTCGTATATATTGCCAAAATTGATTTCACTGTTCGAACATATTATGCATGATTTTGATTATTTATCGCAAGATATTTAGTCATGACGATACAGTTGAAACATCTTCCTCATCTTCCTATTGCGAGAGAAATTATAGCTCTCATAAAAGGAATTTGAAATATATTTAAAAGAAAATCTTTTACAAAATAGTGTAATTATGATGACGTACAAAAACAAAATCACAAAAAGTATGGCAAAAATCGTTGGATCAATTATGACGATAGTTTTTTCGCTTGTAGCATTTGCACACGGACAAAGTTGTCAACTTCTTCCATGATGGACTCCTTCCACTCTTGCCGATGGACGATCTAGAACGGGATATCAAATTCCTGATGCTACCTATACTCAAAGCTGCCCGAGCGCATTTGGTATGATCACATGTATTAGCGGAGTTATTATAAACAATGGGGGTAATATTTTTAAATATCCATCATGTACTCCACACACTTGGGCTAATTGTACAACACCAACAACTGCGAATCACTTAGATTATAAGACATTATATAAATCAGCTACAAATACATATACTGAAACCTGTCAGCAATTGAGTCAAAGCTTACAATGTCTTAATGCAGTTTTTACTTGATGAACAACACCTTGATTATACACATTTGCAACTTGTGTAGATACTACACGAGCACAATGTATAGATACACGAACAAATCCAGATAGTTTTAGAGACCATGGAGAAACACTTGTATGATATACATCTAATACTCCAGGTTTATGACAAACTTGTGCCACTATTCAAAAAACACTTACTTGTACCAATGGTAACTGGCTATGAAATTGACCAGCAGGACAAGCAGGATTATTTACATGATGTAATCCTCCTAGTGCATACTTATGATGTGCAAATGTTCGAAATAATAATAGTATCGTGCCTCATAGTTCATCAGTAGATGCATATACAAGTCCTATTTCTCTAGGAGCAGGAATATGTGCTGATGTGGCTCATCCACTTACTTGTGTAAATGGTATACGATCTGGTGGTACTCAGGCAAGTCTTTATAGTGGTTGTGTACAAGCAAATACTAACTCATGTTCTAAAAGTAGTATTGGAATGGGAACATGAATAGTTTTACATGGAGCCTTTGTGACTAAATATACTCAAGCAATCGCTTTGTCGGCTAATAATGATTACTGTAATGATGCTAATCATATGGTTACACTTCAGTGTGTTAATGGATCACGATCTGGTAATACATCTGCAGCATATACATGATGTCAAAATGTAGCTCCAGGAGCATGTTTTAGCGCTGGAGTTTATACACCAAACTTTCAATTTGTTATAATGTATTCTATCCCTTCAGCGACTGTTACACAATCATGTCAACAATCACAGCAACAATATTCATGTCTTAATGGTGTACGATCTGGTGGATTAGCACCGTCAGGAAATACTACATGTAACGACTGTACACTTCCTCGATGAGGAATTTTGACTGAAGGAAATACAACGTATGGGTTTTCTATAAGTTGAGATGTTGAATATCCCAAATCATGTAATGATTATACAGCAGCACTCATGTGTAGTTGAGGAATTCTCAATGGAAACTGGCAAACCTATAAATACCCTGTTTCACAATGTAATAGTATAGGTGGACTCGTTCCTGGAATGGATGTTTCTATCAATGAATCGGCAGTACGTAATTGATATCCTATTGCACAATGATCTAGCCCCGAAATTGCTATTTTATTTAAAAATAGATGAAACGTTACGGTAAATAAATCAAATCTCCCTGCTGGATTTCTTAAATGTATTCGAAATGAAAAGAATATGAACATATATAGTTCTAATGTACTCTCAAGTTTTGTTCTTAATGCAGGAACAAAAGTAGGAATTAATATTAGAATCAATCCTATCTTTACTCAAGCAGTAGGAACTAAAACTATAAAATGTGAAATATATCCTAGTGCTGTAGGAATTTCTACTGATCATACAGATAACAATGTATGGAGTGGAACCTTTGAAATAATGAAAGCAGATAGATTTGATCTTGCACTCAGTACTAGTATTGAATCAATAAGTAAAAATCTTGAAGCAGCAGAAGGTGCAAAATGAGCACAATGAGTACAAAACTTTTTGTATAATAAGATCATGAATGTGCTTGTACCGCTTATTATTATTATCTGAATACTCTCTGCAATTCTCTGATTCTATAAAATCATGTTTTCAAGCGATGATAACGCAACGAAAGAATGAACCAATTATATCATCTATTGAGTAATAGGAATTATACTTATTATGAGTGCAAAATTTATAGGACAAAATGTTTTTGATCTCTTGACTAGTCAAACAGGAATTCAATGATCGACGATGGCTGTTGGACTTTATGATAGGATCCTTTATCCATTTATTAAGCTTGCTATCTATCTCGTTCTTGGTGCTATGTTTGTCATCTTAGTAACACGCGTAATTACATTCCTTTTTGGTTCTGATGCTGATGCTCAGAAAAAGGCAGGAACGCTTATCTGATGGAATGTACTCTCTATGTTGATTATTATCTGAGCTAAACAAATTGTAGAAGCAATTTATGGAAAACAGGCTGTTGTTACCAATCAAAATATTACCAATCTTGGAGAAATATGATCTGGAGTTTTGGCAGATAAAAATATTCCAATCCTCTATCAAGTAATTAATTATGCGCTTGGAATAGCATCATTGGTTATCTTGGTAATCATTATCATTCAAACAGTAAAACTTCTTACTAAACCTGATGATCCAGCACAAATTAAAAGTATTAAAAATTCATTATTATATATGTTTATAGGAATTTTGATTCTTGGAACTGGATACTTAATTGTAAACTTTGCAATTATTAACTAAAAATATAGATTGACTAATGTTCGCCTACGCGAACGACTAACGGTTGCCGAAAGGTAGCCGTTTTTTTTATTTTACACTATTTTTGTCGCGAGTAAAGCGAGCATTGGTCAATTTTTTCTCATTTTATCTCGTATTGCTTTTTTGGGGCAGATTTATATATATAAACCACTTTATTTTTTGTTATTATAAAAAAATGCGTACTTTCTTGATTATTATTCTTATAGCTTCATGAATAGCATTTATTGGATCTGTTTTGCTTATGTCACCAAAAGGTTGACTAGGATTGGGGATTGGTTGAATGGCTGGAGGTAATGAATATGGAAGCAAAAAAACTCTCGAAAATAAATTGAAAAAAGTGGCTTTAGCTTCTGGTATAGTTTTCCTAGTAGTATCTCTTATTTTACCGTATACTAAGTAGTCAATGATAACATTCACAAGGAAACTCGTAAGAGATGTTCTTAGATATATTTTTTTCTTATCTTTGTTTTTTTGGATCTTGATTAGTATCTATATAGGATACCAATACGTCTGAACATCAGCTACCCAAGTAAATACCAAATGATGAACTTTCGTAGAGGGTATTTTTGGTAATACTTCTTATTTACCATATCTTCGCAATGATACTCAAAGCACCTTCTATCAATGATTACTTTTCAATGCTTGCCTTAAAACAACATATGATGGCGACACTGCAACATATCTTCCAGATCTTTGTACTGTTACGACCAAAGACAATCAAAACTATACTATAAGTTTAAATAAATGATTTATCTGGTCAGACTGAACGCCTGTTTCATTAGAAGATATTTATTTTACCTACAACGAAATTTTACGTAATAATATACGAAAACTTCCACTGTTGACGCAATATAGCGATATTACTGTCATAAAAGATGTTAATAATACACTCAAGGTTACTTTTACCAACAAGACATCAGACAATATATTATTTTTCACCAATTATATCCTTCCTACACATATCTTGATAAATACAGAATTTAATGATTATAAAGCATTATTTGCTTTCAAACCCGTATATACCAATTGTGCCAATCTTATCTCTCAATCCAATGATCAATATAGCCTTGTATTCAATCTTGTAAGCTGTAATCAAAGTAACTTAAATTATTACCAAGTAAAAAATACGCCTTCATTTGAAACATTTGAAACATCTATAAAAAATTGAGAATCATCAATTATAGATGCATATGTTGGCGACGTTGCATTGAAGGGATATACAACAAAACAAATATTAACAAATCAACTTATTGCTGTTTTCTTTAATACTCGTTCTGATGTACTTCGTGTAAGATGAAGAAGAGTACTTTGAGGATTAATTAAACACAACTTTTATAGTAGTGGATATGAAGAATATTTCAAAAAAAATGATGATGGACTCTTCGATGTATTTCAATCTACATGATCTGATGTAAAAGAATTACTTAATCGCGAATATAATGAAAACATAGTCACCAAAAGCGATTTAATCGATATGAATGTTCAATCCCTACCGAAATCTATTTCTCTCAAATGAGAAAATCAGAAATCAGTATATTTTATAGATACATGAGTATCAGCTCCTACAGAATTTGTTTTTGATAAATGATATGATAAGATAACTATTGAATATCAAGGTAAGGTATATACTCCAAAGCATTTTGTAAAATGAGGTATATCATGACGATATACTTTCTGACTTAAAGAAAAAAGTCTTTGATCATGACTCAACAAATATGCTGTTTATGGATACATTGCAACCAAAAAAACACTTATTAATTCTCTAGATATATATAACGTTATAGATGAAATACAAACAGAAGAAATTGTTTGAACTCCTGTAACCATTACTGTAGTATATTATGGTAATTATATTAATGATTTTATAATAGCAAGACTACAAACTATTTTTAAAGAAGCAAATATCACTGAAAATTTTGTCTTTGAAAAAATAAATACTCCACAAGAACTACAATGAAGACTAGTAGCTGGTAACTATGATATTTTGATCAGTACCGTAGATATGGGACTCAAAAAAGATCTTACAAAACTTTTTAGTACATATAATTCTGAAATAAATCCTTCACAATATCAAAATCAAAAACTCACTACTCTTCTCAAACAATACATTGCGGCTAGTGATAATGGAAAGAAAAAACCTCTCGTAGAGATCAATAGTATATATTCTAAAGATATGCCATTTGTAGTTCTTGGGAAAGAATATCTTAACATAAATTTCAAACCAGAAATTATGACCAAGGTATTTGGTACATGAGATGCTGTAGAAGTAAATGAATATAATCGAAGAAATTATATTTATAAAAATCTTAAACTCGTAACAAATATTCATATTGATGGAAAAAGAGTTTGGAGCTTTGATAATCTTTCAAATTTTCTAACGACAGTAATTAAATAATATTTATCTTCTAGACTTCATATGTGAATTTTTGAAATCGTTCAGTTAGCCATTATTTTGGCCGTATCGATTTGAATGCATGAATACGCACATGCATATGTTTCCTATCGTCTTGGAGATCCTACACCAAAATTACAATGAAGACTGACACCAAATCCACTCAAACACATCGATCCTATAGGATTTCTTATGATATTTTTGGTTCATTTCGGACGAGGTAAACCCGTACAGATTAATCCTCTCTATTATAAACATCCTCGCAAATGAGAACTTATGGTAGCGCTTGCATGACCTGCAACCAACTTTGTTTTAGCGATTATATGAATACTTATTCTCTTGATCTATGCAAAAATCATGGGTGGTACACCAAATGATATCTTTCTCAATAATGGAGATCTTATGATTAGTTTTTGGATAAGTTTTGTATGACTCAATATAGCACTCGCTATCTTTAATCTTATCCCTATCGCACCACTTGATGGATATAGATTGATTAAAATCTGGTGGCACAAATGAGCAGAATGGATGGAAAGACATCAACATCTTTGAATTATTTTTGTAGTAGCGCTCGTCTATGTTGCAAGCCCTATTTTCGTTAAAGTCGTTAATTTTGTTTTCAATTTTCTATTTACTATTATCGGACAAGTTTTCTATTAAATAGAATGAAAAAAGAATAATGAATAATGAAAAATGTAGGAATTTATTTATTTATTATTTTAAATGACAGAAAATATTCTTAAAATAAAAAGTTTTGATTTTGGTATTAAAATTGTAAAGCTTTATCAACATTTATCTCAATCTAAACAAGAATTTATTTTAAGTAAACAATTAGTTAGATCATGAACAAGTATTTGAGCAATGGTTCGTGAAGCAGAATTTTGACAATCAAAGGCTGATTTTATTAACAAGATGAGTGTTGCTCTCAAAGAAGTTAATGAAACACTATATCGACTCGATATTCTTCTATACACAGAATATATTAACGATAATGAGCATATATCACTATATAATTTATGAGAAGAAATTCTTAAGATACTTGTATCTAGCATAAAAACAGCCAAGAAAAAAGATTGATATTAATGGAAAAGATACCATCGTTTTTCATTTTTCATTTTTAGTTATTCATTAATTATTATGTTGGATAAATTAGGCAATATTGAAAAAAAATATCTAGAACTCAGAGAACAATCTATGGATGCTAGTATTATTTCTGATAATAAAAAATCTATCGCAATCAACAAAGAACTTTCTTCCCTTCAAGAAATTTATGATTTGATCCAAGCATATAAAATAGCACATCAACAAAGTCAAGAAGCGCAAGAAATGATAGATACGGAAAAAGATTTTGAGATGATTGATATGGCAAAAGAACAACTCAAAGAAGCTAATTCTATGATTGAACAGTTAGATGTTAAAATAAAAATTGCCTTACTTCCCAAAGATCCAAATGATGAAAAAAATATATTCCTAGAAATCAGACCAGCAGCTGGTGGTAATGAAGCATGATTATTCGCAGCTGAATTATTGAAAATGTATCTCGGATATGCTACAAAAAAATGATGGAAACCAGAAATCGTAGAAGAACAACTTTCTGATATCTGAGGAGTAAAATTTGTGATGGTAAAAGTCAGCGGAAAAAATGTTTATTCAATTATGAAATTTGAAAGTTGAGTACATAGAGTACAAAGAATTCCTGCCACTGAATCACAAGGTAGAGTTCATACATCGACTGTAACAGTAGCTATCATGCCCGAAGTAGAAGATTTAGCTTTTCATGTAGATCCCAAGGATGTAGAAATGGATACCTATGCATGATCTTCAGCATGATGACAAAATGCTAATAAAAATCAAACAGGAGTAAGATTGCGTCACCTTCCAAGTGGATTGATTGTTGATATCTGAGATAGTAAATCACAACTTGCCAATAAAGAAAAAGCCTGGTCAGTTCTTAAATCAAGATTATATCAAATAGAACTCGATAAAAAAAATGCCGAACAGAAATCACTCAGAGGTGATCAAATCTGAACGTGAGATAGATCAGAAAAAATTAGAACTTATAAGTTCCCTCAAGATAGAGTAACTGATCACCGTATTCACCAATCATGGTCGAACCTACCGGTGTTTTTGACTGGAGAAATCGATGATATGATCAATGCTTTGGTTCTAGAAAACCAAACAAGATTATTGGAGGAAAGTATGAAATAACTTACTCATCAAATAGTTCTGAAAAGACTACTCTAGAGTAGTCTTTTTTTGACATAAAAAATATTATGGATATAATGGATATACTTTATTTTTTGTGTCTCTAGTATGTGATATACTACCCTGCCAAAATTTGAAAAAACTGTATCTAAAGACGATATACAAAATTTTGTTGATCATACAAAAGATAAAAAATGAAATGTAGTACAAAAAATCCAAACCATGAAAGAAGACACAGTAAAAAGATTGCTTCAGTGATTTTCTCAACAGGAACTCAAATTTATAAATCCTGGATTGGTTAAATGAATAGAAAAAGAATATTTTGAACTCTTACAACAAAATGATCGAGATACCTCAAATGGTGCAAACATAAATCCAAGTTTTGATTATACTGCGGAGGGTATCGATACTGAAAAAATGTTTAAAAAACATGAATTTACTGAAAATTATATACAAAAATTTCAAAATATATATACACAAAATATTTTGGAGATACCCAAAGCTAAATTAATAAAAAGACAAAGAGAATTGAAAACAAATATACATCTTTGAAAAAACGAAAAAGAAGAATTATCTACGCTAAATACTATTTTGCCTTTGATGGATACCAAAAATATAGAAAATACAAAGTCTAGAAACATTATGTTTGATAGTCATGAATTTGTTCAATCTACTGATAAATTTAATATAGAGTGTTTTTTTGAACAAGATAAACAAGGAAACAAACACTATTTTTCTGTCAATCAACTGATAAATGATTTAGAAACTTTTGGTATAGAGTCTGGATATCCTGCATTGGACGAAACAACATTATGAGTTTATACCAAAGAATTGTATACCGTACAAAAATTTATCAAACTAGCTTTGGTAAAAAATATTCTAGCAAAATATAGAGACTATCAAGAAGTTGTTATGTATGATTTCAAAGACTATGAAAAATATACTACAGAAAAAGAGTATAATAATAAAAGTGGTATATTAGCTGAAAAAGTCGTAGAATGGTCATTTAGAAATTTTGCAAATCTAGATGATACCTACGAAGTTAGTATCAAAAAAGCTAGTGTAGGACAAGATCAAAAAAATAAAATCGATTTGATCATCCAGATAAAAGATAAAAAATCTGGTATTAATATCCAAAAAGAATTACAACTCACCTTGGCTCATGATGAGTATATTTTACAAAATAAAAGAATACAAATAGATAGACAAAAACATATTAGACATACTGATTTAGATTTATTGGAATTGGAATTACATCTTTTGGAACAAAAGGTAACTCTTTGGAGGAATATGGATAGACCAATTTGATGATTAAATAATTTATTATCTTTGGAAGATAAAGAATTTCTCAAAGAAACTTATAAAAGAATTGTACAAGAACTTCAGACTAAAATACAATAAAAAAACTGGATAGAGAATCCTATCCAGTCATAATGTTTATGCGAGCGCATATACTTTTTTTCTAATGCAATCGGCTTGGTCTTGTAACGAACCATTTTGTAATTGCTCGTAAGGAATCGGTGTTCCAAAAACGATTTTAAATGTTTTATTTTTTTGCCGAAATATTTCATCTGACAAAAACAACATTTCAATATTACTTTTTATTCCTAACCATTTCCGCCAATTTGCAATCCGATAAAATCGATTTGAATTTTTAGCTTCAATGTACACAGGAACAATCGTTCTTTTGGACTCGATTGCTTTCTTTACAAAATGTTTTTGCCATTGTAAATCAACAATTTTACCGTCAATTTTACGCGAAACTAAACCAGCAGGAAACATAGCAATGGGTAAGTTAGAAGCATATGCTTCATTAGTTTTTTTTACTGCATCACGACTCTGTGCTCCATGTTTATTGATCGGTATAAATATCGAATCAAAGTTTTTTATAGAGAGCAAAATATCATTAACAGGAAACTTTACATCATGAAACATGTCGGTAATAGTTGTAATCAATGCAATACCATCTAATCCTCCCAAGGGATGATTTGCTACAAAAATATAGCGCCCATCTTTGGGTAATGATACTTTCGTAATAACATGAGCGTACACATTAAAGAATTTAAGCACTTCTCTGGCAAATGAAGCACCCTGCAATTCTCCATAGATAGATAAGAAATCATTGATTTCTTTTTCATGAACAATTTTTTTTAACCAGGAAATCAAAAATGGAATCCTGAGTAAACTTTTGTTCTTTTTTTCAACTTCTTTTTTTACGTCGATTGGATTCATAAATTTATGGTTTTTTTTTTATTATTTATATTTATCTATAAAATAGTATATACATTTATAAGTAAAAGTCTACTAATTTTTAGTGTATACAAACTGTTGACTTTTATTTGATAATATCTATAAGATATTAAACCTAAAAAAACAAAAAAAATATGAAAAAAGAAACTATGAGTAGAATTTTATGTGCAATACTTATGATGCATATAGTTGTTTGTTATGTTATCAGTTGGTCGTTTGGTGGCTTTTATTCGTTATCAATTTATCCTTTTATAATAATCCCTATTGGGATATTATTAGCTATTTCTATGTATAGACTAGAACAAGTTTGGATTGATAACTTACAAGATTTTATAAAACTTACCCAAAGTATTTGGTCTTGGGTTTTCTTTATGGGAGGCTTCGGAATTATTATCGGCTGTGGATATTTTGCAAGCAAACTCTTAGTATCTCTAAGGTTAGAAAACATTATTTGGTTTGTAATATGTATTATAATTTATCTCTTATATATCTGTGGGATTAAAAAAAATTTACAAAAACAATTTACAAAACAAACAATGTAAAAAACATTATGCTGACTATTTTAGTCAGCATTTTTTTAAACAAAAAAACTCTGCTTTACAGCAGAGTTTTTTGTGCATAATATATCCTTTCCCGTAACAAGTACGGGACAGGCTGCTATGCTCAGGATGACTTTGTATATTAATTATTCAGCGTCCATAGCTTTGATTTTTCCAGATCCAATTCTTTCTTCAATAATTTTCTTTGCAACATTTTCTGGAACTCTTTCATATGATGCGAAGCTCATAGATGATTGAGCTCTTCCTTGAGTATTTGATCTAAGATCAGTTGTATATCCAAACATTTCAGACAATGGAACTTTTGCTCTGATAACTGCAGCGTTTCCTCTCTTGTCTTGTCCTTGGATCATTCCTCTTCTAGAAGAAAGATCACCCATCACATCTCCTACATAGTCTTCTGGAGTCGTTACTTCTACATCCATGATAGGTTCCAAGATACATGGACCTGCTTTCATAAATGCATCTTTGAATGCTCTATATGTTGCGATTTTGAACGCAATTTCTGATGAATCTACATCATGATATGATCCATCATAAGGAACTACTCTTACATTAATGATAGGAAATCCTGCCAATACTCCTTGAGCAACAGTTTCTTTTGCTCCCTTATCAATAGCTGGGATAAACTCTTTTGGAATTGATCCTCCAGATACTTCATCTTTGAATTCGTAATCTTTTTCCATATTTTTTTCTAGTCTCAATAATACGTGTCCAAATTGTCCTCTACCTCCTGTTTGTCTTTTAAATACTCCTTCTCCCTTAGCATCTTGAGTAATCGTTTCTCTATAAGCAACTTGTGGTTTACCTGTATTTACTTCAACTTTATGTTCTCTCTTAAGTCTATCTACAATAATTTCTAGATGTAATTCTCCCATCCCCGCAATAATTGTTTGATTACTTTCTGGATCAGTGAAATATTTGAATGAAGGATCTTCATAAGCAAGTTTTGAAAGTCCCATACCCATTCTTTCTTGATCAGATTTTGTCTTTGGTTCGATAGCGATATCAATAACTGGTACTGGAAATGTCATCTTTTCTAGAATAATAGGATTTTTCATATCACAAAGCGTGTGTCCTGTTCTTGTATCTTTAAGTCCAAGGAACGCACAGATATGTCCTGCATGTATTTCTGAAATTTCTTCTCTCTTATTTGCGTGCATAAGTAATAACCTTCCTACTCTTTCTTTTTGTCTTGTAAGTGGATTGAGTAAAGTATCACCTGTTCTGATAATACCAGAATATACTCTTACGAATGTGAGTGTACCTACGAATGGATCAGTTGCAATTTTGAATGCAATAGCTGAAACCGGATCAGTATCATTAGGTTGTCTTTCAAGTATTTTAGTTTCATCATCTGGATCAAGTCCTTTCATAGATCCTCTATCAAGAGGAGTTGGTAAATAATCTATAACAGCATCAAGTACAAGTTGAACTCCCTTATTTCCAAGTGCTGAACCACACATAATAGGATACAAATCACTATTTATTGTACCTTTTCTGATTGCTTTTTTGATAAGTTCAATAGGTGGTTCTTCTCCTGCGAGAAATTTTTCTGCTAATTCATCATCAAACATAGATACTTTATCAATCATTTCTTCTCTATATTTTTTTGCTTTTTCAAGCATATCAGCTGGTATTTCATGTTCTATTTGATCAATACCCATAACTCCTTCAAAGGTATACATTTTCATAGTAAGCAAATCTATAACTGCTTTGAATTCATCTGCTTGTCCTACAGGAAGTTGAACAACAACTCCTTTGTCTGTAATTCTAGATTTGATAGATTCTACAGACATATAAAAATCAGCTCCAAGTTTATCCATCTTGTTTGCGAAGATAATTCTTGGCACACCATATTTGTCAGCTTGTCTCCAAACTGTTTCTGTTTGTGATTCAACTCCTTGAGAACTATCAAGCAATGCTACTGCTCCATCAAGAACTCTTAATGATCTTTCTACTTCAACAGTAAAATCTACGTGTCATGGAGTATCAATAATATTGATATGATGACCTTTCCAAAAACAAGTTGTAGCAGCAGAAGTAATAGTAATACCTCTTTCTTTTTCTTGTTCCATCCAGTCCATCTCTGCAGCACCATCATGTACTTCTCAGATTTTATGTTTTTTTCCTGTATAAAACAATACTCTTTCAGTTGTAGTAGTTTTTCCTGCATCAATGTGAGCCATGATTCCAATGTTTCTCACATTTTCCAAGGATTTTAATTCGGCCATAATAATGATTAATAGAGTAAAATAGATATTTTATGAGTTTTTTTAATATAAAAAAAAACTTTGCTTGGCTGTGAGCATACAAAATCGCCCTTCTTTTTCAAGAGGAACTACTAAATAACAAACTAATGAAAAATTAATAATTAAGAATGAAAAATGATTGAATTGTAATTTTATAGGCTATTGTAATATACAATTGTGATGAAATAATAGTTCATAAAAGCAAAATCCAACATTATTCATTATTCACTATTCATTATTCATTATTCACTATTCATTATTAATTCTATTTAAGATAATACTGACTTTATCACGATAGAATTGTTTACTATCTCATATTTTACATTTTTTAGTATTTTTTTGCTATCTACGTCGTTTTTAACCCCCTCAAGAGTTCTAAGTGTCAATTTATCTTTCTTGGATCATGATTGTCATTTAATATCTGGGAGTTTTCCGAGGAATCCGATAATATCGTTGAGTTGTTTTCAGAATTTTTGTTCCTGTTCGGGAGAAAGTGCTATACAGGATAGCTTTTGAAGACGTTGTATTTCTTGTTTGAAATCAGTCATTGGTTATGTAAGCTATAAATATAGAGAATATACGAAAGCCAAAAATCGTTTCAAGAAGAAAAATTCAAATATTTGACAAATATTAAAAAGTATGTATAATCATTTGTTATATTTTTATCTTTTTATATATTTGAATGAAAAAAAATGTTTTAATGAATTTTCTGTTCCACAAAATTACCCTTATAGTGGCAGGAGTCGCTGCTGTTACAATTGTTGGCGTCAGTGTATTAACCAAAGCAATGGATACCCCTATTTCAGATGTTGTAGTCACTAGTTTAACTATTGATCAAAAACTCACTACACTTACTGTCGCTTTTGATTACAAAATACAAAAAACAGATTTTAATGGATTACTCATTAGGGATACTATTGGGAAAGATTATCCAGTACTAAACTGAACGGTATTGACCGATGGGACATTACAATTTGATTCAGCCGTAGCACTTACAGACAAAACGGACTATACTTTTATAGCAAAAATCTGAGCATTGACATACAACAAGGGAATAATAAATCTAGCTGAAGTGAAATATGTTTTTACTGCGTGAGCTGTCACACCTCCTAACAATGGATGTACAGTCACATCAATTCTTGATAGAATGAATCCTTTATATCCTACAGCTCTAGGAAATCTCAAGTATGACGGATGAAGTAAACTAGCATCAGACAATGCTAATCTGACATTTTCTATAGATAAAATAGATTGGCAACCCATACTTGATCTCAATATGATGACCGAGAAACAGTTGACCTCATTTGATATTATGGATTTTAAAACTAAAGAAACACTTACTTTCACTAATGTTCTCTATGACGCAAAAAATCTTACGGTAACATTTGACGCTGTTGCACAAGAAACTACTGATATAAAACTTTCTGCGACAAATCCTACCTATGCTTTTGAAGAGAAAGCAGTATTAATCTACGATGGAGCTTTAGCGATCAAAGGTGCATGATTAGAAATTTCGACAGATGCAGGAAAAACTCGATTACCTGAGTTCAAAGCAGAAATATATCCTACAACACTCTCAGTAAGAAGTAAAGTTACTATGACCGTGACAGAACTTAGTAAGGTGGTTGTTGACACTAGAGCATGAACATTTGGTTTCTCAATAGCTAATAAAGCTTGTGTACCACCTGTTCTAGATACTGATAACGACGGAGTAATAGACGATGTAGATATGTGTCTTGGTACTAAAGCTGATGTTTTCGCTAAACTCAATCCAAATCATTATATGATTATTGCAAAAGATGGTATCTTCTCTCGAGTATATAATGCAAAATCAGAAAAGAAACCAAATATACAACCAGCTAAATTCACTTTAGTAAATACGTACGGATGTTCTTGTGAACAGATCTGAGTATTATTCAATCAAGCAAAAAATCATGAAAACGACGAAGATAAAGACGAAGATACTATCAAAGATAATAAAGATAAAGATAGTAATAGGGATGAAGATAGTAATAGGGATGAAGATAGTAATAGGGATGAAGATAGTAATAGGGATGAAGATAGTAATAGGGATGAAG
>JBAYUS010000004.1:0-91377 GCA_041675025.1 Candidatus Absconditabacterales bacterium | reverse complement strand
GTTAATAAATAATGCAAGATAAGGGCATGTAGCTCAGCTGGTTAGGCGTCCCGATACATCGGGAAGGTCGGAAGTCCAGTTAATAAATAATGCAAGATAAGGGCATGTAGCTCAGCTGGTTAGAGCGCGTCTCTGATAAGGACGAGGTCGGAGGTTCGAGTCCTCCCATGCCCACCAGACACGCCAGGGTAGCTCAGTGGTAGAGCAGAGGCCTGAAAAGCCTTGTGTCGACAGTTCAATTCTGTCTCCTGGCACCATTATTACAATAAATGTCTTTACAATTGGTCGTTGTCAATTCAAGTCTACATCGGGGATTAGCTCAGATGGCTAGAGTGCTTGGTTTGGGACCAAGAGGTCGCGAGTTCGAGTCCCGCATCCCCGAAATTTGAAGATTTCGACAATTGTATGCTTTGGCTAGGTGGATGGCTAGAGTAAAAAATACCTTTCATCGCATTGGCGATCATCCCCTGAAGGTCCATGTGACCTTAATCTATGTTGTAAATACAATGATTCCTTCGGGAATTAATTATGTACAGCACCATGGTTTCGAAAAGAATGATAGCACATTTGCCAAGGCAAATGTTGACTACCATGTCGATCGAAATCAGTATTTTGTTTAAAATCATTAAAAAAGCGCTTGCAATTCAACTCTAAATTTGTATCTTCTTTATTCATCCGTTTTTTTTGTAAAAATTGTATATTTATTTTAACTTTTAATATATTTATCTTATGGCTACCAAAATTCACGTAAATGTCGGTACCATTGGTCACGTAGATCATGGAAAGACAACATTAACAGCTGCAATTACTGCAGTATTATCTACTAAAGGTCTTGCTAAATCTATGGCTTTCGATGCAATCGATAATGCTCCAGAAGAAAAAGCAAGAGGTATCACTATCAATACTAGACACGTTGAATACGAAAGTGAAACAAGACATTACGCACACATCGATTGTCCAGGACATGCCGATTATATCAAAAATATGATCGTTGGTGCTGCTCAAATGGATGGAGCTATTCTCGTAGTAGCTGCAACTGATGGACCGATGCCTCAGACAAGAGAACATGTTCTTCTTGCTAAACAAGTTAACGTTCCTAAAATCGTTGTATTTTTGAATAAATGCGATATGGTTGCGGATCCAGATGAACTTGAATTAGTAGAAGAAGAAATCAGAGATGTTTTGAAGAAAAATGGTTATGATGCTAATGCTCCTATTATTAGAGGATCAGCTCTTAAAGCACTAGAAAGTCCAACTGATGAAGCATGATCTGCTAAATGTGTTTGGGATCTTCTTGCGGCATTGGATGAATATATTCCAGTTCCTGAAAGAGATAATGACAAACCTTTCCTTATGCCAGTAGAAGATGTTTTCTCTATCAAAGGAAGAGGAACTGTTGCTACAGGTAGAATTGAAAGAGGTACTCTTAAAATGAATGATGAATTTGAAATAATTGGACTTGGAATGGAACCAAAAAAAACTGTTGTTACTGGAATCGAAATGTTCCACAAACAATTTGATACAGCTGAAGCTGGTATGAACGTTGGATTACTTTTGAGAGGTATTGAAAAAGATCAAATCGAAAGAGGACAAGTTCTTTGTAAAACAGGAACTGTAAAAGCACATACTAAATTTGAAGCTGAAGTATACGTATTGAAAAAGGAAGAAGGTGGAAGACATACACCTTTCATGACAGGATACAGACCACAATTCTTCTTAAGAACTACTGATGTAACAGGAACTGCTACACTTAAATCAGGAGTTGAAATGATTATGCCTGGAGATAACGCAAAAATCGATGTAGAATTGATTTATCCAGTAGCTATGGAAGAAGGATTAAGATTTGCAATTAGAGAAGGAGGAAGAACAGTTGGAGCATGAGTTGTAACTAAAATCTTATAATTTATCACAATATACTTTCTTAGTATTTATTGCTCCACACAACATATGTTGTGTGGAGAGTTAAATTTTAAGAAAATTGTTTTACTATATATACCTTTATTAGTATGGCTGACAAAAAAACTCAAAACACTAAATTGAGAATTAAATTAAAGAGTTATGATATAAAGATGTTGGAATCATCTGTAGGTAAAGTTGTTGGACTTTTGGTAAAGTCTGGTGCAACTATCAAAGGACCTATTCCACTTCCAAAACAAAGAAAGGTGTATACTGTTTTGAAATCAAACTTTAAATTCAAAGATTCTAGAGAACAATTTGAAAGAATTACCTACTCTAGAATGGTTGATGTTGTAGAAACTTGATCAAAAACTATGGAATATCTTCAAAATCTTGCAATACCTGTAGGAGTTTTGGTTGATGTTAAAGTTTTCTAATTAATTCGGTTCCGGCTGCAATCGGGGCGCCGGAATGACGTATTTATAATTCAGAAATCAACATTTAAAATATATTTATTAGTTATATAGTATACCATGAATAAAGGTTGACTTATTGTAGCAAAAAAAGAAATGACCAAAATGTGGATCGACAATAATTTTGTTCCAGTTACTTTGGTACAATTAATTCCACAAGAAATTGTAAGATACAAAACCCAAGAAAAAGATGGATATGTATCTGCAGTAATTGGCGTTGAAAAAAAAGAACTTAAAAAAGATAAGGGTCAGAAAATTAAATTTAAAAAAACTCAAGAATATAGAGTAGATGATGCATTTGTTTCTACTCATCAAGCTTGAGCTATGCTTGATGTTACATTACTTGAATGAGTTACTCAGGTTGATGTTACTGGAGAAGCAAAAGGAAAAGGATTTCAAGGTATGGTTAAAAAGTTTCATATTAAGGGTGGATGAGCTACCCACGGACATAAATTCTCAAGAACAGGTTGATCAAAGGGAAATAGAAAACCAAGAAGAACACTTAAAGGACATCCACATGCTGGACATATGGGTACTCAACAAGTAACACTCAAAGACATTGCTATTTTAGATAAAATTATCAAAGATAACGAAACATTAGTTGTACTCAAAGGTTCAATTCCAGGTGCATACAATTCATTAATAACATTAACTATAAAATAATCTTTTATGTTCTCTTACTTTTCTATAAATGGTATATAAGATAGATATATATGATAAAAGTGGTAAAGTTGTTTCCAATTTTACTCTTGATGAAAAGCTTTACGCTGATTCATTAGTAAATAAGAATCTTATCCACGAATATTATTTGTTACAAATGAGCAACGCTCGTCACAATATTGCCTGTGTAAAAGGTAGATGAGCGGTTCATGGATCAGGTAAAAAACTCTACAAACAAAAAGGAACAGGAGGTGCAAGAGCTGCAGATAAAAATTCTCCTGTAAGAAGATGAGGAGGAGTTGCTTTTTGACCTAGAGGTGTAGAAAATTACACTAAAACTATGAATAAGAAAGCTAGAAGAATAGCTCTCAATAGTATTATTACTTTGAAAGCAAAAGCTGGTGAACTTATGGGACTCAAAGATATTACTTTAGATACTCCAAAAACTAAAGATGCTCAAGCGATTCTAAAAAATATTTGAATAGATACTAAAAAAGTTCTTTTTGTTATCGCAGAAAAAGATGAAAATGTACTCAAATCATTTAGAAATATTCCTAAGGTAAAATATCTTCATGTAGATTATCTTAATCCTGCTGATTTGATGTCATACCACACTGTTCTTTTCTTAGAATCATCACTAGAAAGTCTTAATAAATAATTCTTTTTTACTACCTTTATCTGTATTCATATGACCTTTAAGCAAATACTTCAAGCAAGAGCGAAAAAAAACGTTACTGGAAAAGTAATCGCAAAAATTTCTCCTTATGGAGTTATTCTTTGACCTTTAATGACAGAAAAAACTCACAAACTTCAAGAATCTGCTAACAAATATTCGTTCAAAGTTCATAAGGATGCGAACAAAATTGATGTTAAACAAGCAATAGAATTCTTGTATAAAGTACATCCTGAAAGTATTAGTATGATCAATGTAGTGTACAAATGAAGAAATCAAAGAAAGCTTGTAAGAAGAGCTTATAAAAAAGCAATTGTTACTCTTCCTAAGACAGAAAAAATAGAATTAGCATAATATATACAAATATTTTACCTCTTACAGTATACTAGAAATGGCACTTAAGAAATATAAACCATATACTCCTTCAAGACGTTATATGATCTGATATGATTTTTCTGATTTAACACAAAAGAGACCAGAAAAGTCTCTTACTATATCATTAGGAAGAACTTGAGGAAGAAATAATTCTGGAAAGGCTGTTACTAGATCTCAAGGTGGTTGAGCAAAAAGACTTTACAGATTGATAGATTTCAAAGGATATGATAAAGCAAATATTCCTGCAAAAGTTGCTAGTATAGAATATGATCCATACAGAACATCAAGAATTGCATTACTCAACTTTGTTGATGGTGAAAAGAAATATGTACTTGCATGGAAAACAGCAAAAGTAGGTGATGCTGTTGTTTGTGGTGATGAAGCTCCTATTGCTCATGGAAATAGAAAACAACTCAAAGATATTCCAGAATGAATAAATATATTCAATCTTGAAGTAACTCCATTTTCTACGGGAAAACTTATTAAGACAGCAGGAGCATACGCAAGCCTTGTTGGTAAAGATAATACACTTAAGGTTGTATTTATAAAATTACCTTCTGGAGAAGTAAGAAAATTTAATGAAAATTGTTTTGCTACTATTGGAGAAATTTGAAACGAACAACATCAACATATTGTAATCGGAAAAGCAGGAAGACAAAGACGAATGGGTAAAAAACCACATGTTCTTTGAAAAAATATGAATCCTTGTGATCATCCACATGGATGAGGAGAGTGACATTCTTCTATTGGTCTCAAGAAATGACAAAAATCATTTGCTGGTAAGAGAGTAACTCCAGGAATCAAGACAAGAAAAAATAGAAAGGCTTCATCAAGATTTATTATAACTAAGAGAACTAAAAACTAATTAATAATTAATAATGAAAAGTGAAAAATGATGGAATTTATTTATTAATAAAAAGATACCAACGTTATTCATTATTAACTTTTAACTATTCATTAATGTTATTATGGCAAGATCACTAAAAAAATGATTTTATGTGAACGAAAAGATACTTATCAAAGTAAAGAAGATGAATGAAGCTGGAGAAAAAAAAGTTATTAAAGTGCGAGATAGAGCATGTCACATAGTTCCTGATATGATAGGACTTACCTTTGCTGTTCATAATGGGAAACAATTTGTAAGTGTATATGTAACAGAAGATATGATTGGTCATAGATTGGGAGAATTTGTTCCTACAAGAACATTTAGAGGACATCCATTCTAAATTTACCACTAGAACACTTAATATATAATTTATAATTTAAAAATTTTATACCCATGATGACTAAAACTACCAAACCAATAGTAGATAATAATCTTACAGCTACGCTCAAATATGCATTGGTATCTGATAAAAAGATGGCATTGATTGCACAGATGGTAAAATGAAAAAAAGTAGAAGATGCTTTGACGTTTTTGGATGTATTACCTAAAAAAGCGGCAAAATTTCTTGCTAAAGTTATTAAATCTGCTTATGCAAACGCTACAACTAATGGTACTTATGATGGAAAAAAATTATATGTTGATAAAATAGAAATCGGTAGAGGTCCAAAGATTCAGAGAATTAGATTTGTCTCTAGATCTAGAATCAGTCACTTCGTAAAATATAGATCGTTTGTAAAAATCTTTTTACATGTTAAGTAAAACATATTATGTGATCAAAAGCCAATCCAATTGGAATGAGAGTATGAATAATGAAATCACGACCTTCAGAATGGTTCGCTAAACATAGAAGAACAGGAGCAGATTTTTTCGTTGAAGATATTAAAATGAGAAAATTTGTAGATGATACTTTTGGTAGATCAGGTATCTCAAAAGTAATAATCAGAAAAACCGCTAAAGAATGAGAAATCATTATTTTCACCTCAAAGGTTGGTGTTTTGATGGGTAAAAATTGAGAAAAAATTAAAGAATTTGAAGAAATATTAAAAAAGAAATTTGGTAAAGATATGAAAATAATTATCAAAGAAGTTAAAATTCCTGAATTATCTGCAAAGATAATGGCTGAATTTATCGCTTCACAACTGGAAGCCAGAATGCCTTTCAGAAAAGTAGCAAAAAATGTATTACAAAAAGTAATGGAAAAATGAGCTGCTGGTATCAAGATTCAAATTGGTTGAAGACTTGGAGGAGCAGATATCGCAAGATCAGAAAAATTCATAGAAGGAAGAGTATCACTTCAAACATTTAGATCAGATATTGATTATTTTCATCTTCAAGCAAGAACAAAATATGGAATGCTTGGAGTAAAGGTTTGGATAGAAAAGGGAATTCTTTACAACAAAACACAAGCTGTTACTTCTAAAAAAATTAGTTTATAATATACTTCTGAAATTGTAATTTTATTGATAATATTTTATTTGTTTTGCTCAATGTACTATGTTATTGACACCAAAAAGATGGAAATTTAGAAAACCTATCATAAGACAACTCAGAGGTAAAAGCTATAGAGGCTCTACTGTCGCTTTCTGACAATATGGACTTAAAGCACTTACTAGCTCATATATCTCTAATAGAGAAATAGAAGCTGCGAGAAAGGTTATTGTAAGGGCTATCAAAAAAACAGGAAAAATGCGGGTTAGAATATTTCCTGATACGCCATTTACAAAATTGGGTCTTGAAATGCCGATGGGTACTGGAAAGGGAGATGTTGATATTTATACAGCACCCGTAAGAAGAGGAAGAGTAATGTTTGAAATTATGGGAATCCCAAAAGAAGCAGCAAAAATAGTACTTATTAAAGCATCTAAAAAATTATCAGTTAAAGCTAGATTTGTAGAAAGAGGAGAGATAAAATAATACCACTTAGATATTGAAATTATTTACCATTTAAATTTGTTTATCAATGGCGAAAAAGATTAGTTTTATAACAGAATTACAAGATAAGACTGTAAAAGAGCTTGTTCATATGAGAAGAGAGTTCAGACAAGAACTTTATTCTTACAAAATGAAAAATGCTATCAAGGGCCTCAAAGAGACTCATAAAATAGGTGATACAAAAATTAAAATTTCAAGAATAAATACTGTTTTAACTCATAAAATCAAACAACAAAATGGTCATGATATGAAATAAGAGTATCAAAGAACTTCTTTGAGAAGTGATTGGTGATAAAACAGATAAAACTCGTACTGTTTTAGTAAAAACGGTAAAAATACACCCTCTCTACAAAAAGAGATTTATCGTAAGAAAAAAATATTATGCTCATGATGAAAATAATACATCAAAGCTTTGAGACATGATTAAAATTAGAGAATGTAAACCAATCAGTAAACTTAAAAAATGGAAACTTATAGAAGTAGTTAAATAAATCATAATTTTATTTTATATTACCAGTACTTCCTCATGTTAAAAAACGAATCAAACGTCGTTATAACAGACAACACTTGAGCAAAAAAGTGACAGATATTCAGAATATTAAAATGATCTAGCGCAAAGACTGCGACAGTTGGTGATAGAGTTATGATCGCTATCAAAGACGCTTTGCCTACAAGTAGTATCAAAAAGTGAACTATTTCTCAAGCATTGATTGTAAGAATCAAAAAAGAAATCACTAGAAAAGATGGTACTTATGTAAGATTTGGTGATAATGCTGTTATTCTTATGAGTAAAGACGCTAAATGAGAAATCAAGCCTATAGGAAAAAGAATTTTTGGTCCTGTAGCAAAAGAACTTAGACAAATGGGACACAAAGCTATTACGAATATGGCAGAAGAAGTAGTTTAATTTAATTCAGAATGTAGAATTCAGAATTCAGAAAAACAATATCAATTAAAAAATATTTATTCTTATTAATTATATCATGAAAAAGTTAAGAACCTGAGATCCTGTGATTATGATTTCTGGAAAATATAAAGGGAAAATATCTACAATCGAAAAATTTGTAGATGATAATCGTGTACTTGTAAAAGGTATTAACGAAGTCAAAAAGGCCGTAAAAGGAAAGTGATTTGTTAAAAAAATACTTCCTGTACACGTGTCAAATATAATGTATTATGTGGAAGATCAAAAAAAAGCCACTAAAATTAAAATCACAACTGATAAAAAATGAAAAAAAATAAGAGAAGCTACAAAGATTAAACTTATTATAAAATAATTTATTTTTATTGTTCTTAATATCTGATTTCATGAATACATTAGAAGCTTTCAATAAAAATGTTGTCAAAAATCTTCAAAAGCAGCTTGGTATCAAAAATATCAATGCTGTACCAAAGATTGATAAAGTAATTGTTGCTATCGGAATTGGTTCTTTGGCTACAAGAAAATCAGTTAAGGATTTTGATGAATTTGAAAAAATTATTACTAAATTGACTGGACAAAAATCACGTATTTTGAAATCGAAAAAAGCTATTTCAAATTTCAAACTTAGAGAAGATATGCCAGTTATGCTTCAAACAACATTAAGAAGAGAAAAAGCATACGATTTTCTTGATAGATTTATGAAAGTTGTGATGCCTAGGTTGAGAGATTTCTCTGGATTCTCTGAAAAATCTTTTGATGGACAATGAAATCTTAGTATCTGACTTCCTAATTATAATATCTTTCCTGAACTTGCAGTGGATGATGTTGTAACTACTATGGGACTTCAAATAACTATTGTTACTTCTACCAAAGATAATGCCCATGCAAAAGCATTACTTCAATGATTATGATTTATTTTTAAATAGAAAGTATTAAATTAAAATTTATTTATTTATTATATTAGTTACATGGCAAGATCTTCCCTAAAAGCAAAACAGTGAAAAATGTATGAAATTAAATTCACTGAATGAAAAGCGCTTGAACAGCCTACTAAATTTTATAATAGATGTAGAGTATGTGGTAGATCAAAATCATATATTAGAGATTTTGGTGTTTGTAGAGTTTGTTTAAGAAAATATGCTAGAGATGGTATGATTATGTGACTTAGAAAAGCCAGCTGGTAATTTATTACAAATTATTACAATATTTATTCACTGAATTACATTTATTTATCATTAAATTATACACGTAAATGACCTATATTAACGCTCCTATCCATGATCTGCTTATCAGAATCAAAAACGCATATATGGCGAGAAAAACTTCTGTAGAAGATGTTCCATTTTCTAATTTTAAAGTACAAATTTTGGAACTTCTCAAACAATATAGATTTGTTCAGAAATTTGATATCAAAGAAGAGGGAGTAAAAAAATTCATCAATATTACTCTTAAAAGGGTAATTGATCCAGTAAATGACGTTCCAAATATAAAATTCTTTTCTAAACCTTCTAGACCATGGTATGTAAGTTATAAAAATATAACTTTAGTAGCTTGATGAAAAGGAATAGGAATTATTTCTACTAATCAAGGACTTATGCCTTCACATGTTGCAAAAGAAAAAAAACTTTGATGAGAACTTATTGCTGAAATATATTAAAAAACTAATTAATAATTAAAAATTAATAATGAAAAATGTATGAATTGTATCTTTATAAACTATTGTGATTTACAATAATCCATTAGAAGATATTACCAACATTATTCACTATTCATTATTCATTTATCATTTATGTTAGTGTTATGTCAAAAATTGGAAAAAAAGCGATAGAAATACCAGCTGGAGTGGAACTAGAAATTAAAGGTTCTACAGTAAATGTAAAGGGTCCTAAATGACAACTTTCTCATACCTTTGTAAATGGTGTTAGTATAGTAGTTGAAGGAACTCAAGCTATTACTGCTGTGGAAAATGTAGATCAACGAAAATTTTGGGGACTTTCTAGAACTTTGCTCTCAAATATGATTGAAGGAGTAACTCATGGATATGAAAAAAAACTCTTAATAATGGGGGTTGGATATGCTGTTAAAATGGAAGGTAAAAAATTTATATTTTCTTTATGATTCTCTCATAAGGTTGATTTTACTATTCCAGCAACTATCGAAGCAAAAGTAGAACAAGATCCAAAAGGAAATTATATTATTACTTTAAATGGTATTGATAAACAGTATCTTGGAGAATATGCTGCAAAAGTAAAAGCACTTAAAAAACCAGAACCATATAAAGGAAAAGGAATTAGATATTTTGGTGAAGAAATTAAACTTAAACCAGGTAAAGCAGCTGCTAAATAATCAATACCTAACATTAAAAAAATCTTTATTACTTATTATTTGATGTAATGTTGAAAATTACTAAACGTGTGAAAGATGTGGTAAAAAAATTTATGGGTAGAAAAAAGAGAGTTAATGCTAAGATAAAAGCAAACTATCCTGATTTTAGAGTTATCGTAGATAAATCAAATAAGTATATGAAAGCTCAAGTTGTTGATACAACTGGTAATGTGGTTTGTCATATCTCTGATAAAGATATCAAAGGAACTACCAAAACAGATACAGCTGGAAAAGCTGGTGAAGCATTGGCTGCTCTTATGAAAAAGAAAGGTATTGAAAAAGCAACATTTGATAGAAATTGACAACTTTATCATGGAAGAGTAAAAGCATTGGCTGATTGAATTAGAACATGAGGTATCGCTATATAGTTTTATGTATTTTATTAATTTAACAATTTTTGTTCATGAGACCTTGAAGTAAAGATAAGGTAAAAAAAGAGTTTGACGAACTCCTTCTTGAGGTAAGAAGAGTAACGAGAGTAACAACTGGAGGAAGAAAAATGTCCTTTAGAGCTACTATTTTGGTTGGAAACAAAAAAGGAAAGATCGGAATCGGTGTTTCTAAATGACCAGATGTGCAATCTGCAGTAAGCAAAGCTTCTCGTGAAGCATATAAAAATATGTTTTTGGTTCCTATTACAGGAAATCAAACTGTTCCTTATGCTACAACTACAAAATATAAAGCATGTATGATTAAACTTTTGCCTGCTACGGCTGGTACGGGTTTGAAAGCTGGATCTTCTGTAAGAGCCGTTCTTGAGCTTGCAGGATTTGAAAACATGTTGTCTAAAATTATGTGATCAAATAATAAACTAAATAATGCTATGGCTACTATTATTGCTTTGTCTTCATATAAATATGCTGACCATTTCAATAAGAGAGTTGTTCAAAAAGTAAAACATGAAGATACTGAAGAAAAAGAAGCTAAACATCAAGTATCATCAGCAGTTACAGAAATTACAGCAAAAAGAGAAGCTAAAGTTGCTGTAGAAGCTAAAGCTGAAGCTAAAAAATCAGCTACTCCTAAAGTTGAAAAAATAGAAGTCAAAAAACCAGCAGCTAAAAAAACTGTTGCTAAAAAAGAAGACAAACCAGCAGCTAAAAAAACCAAATAAATTAACCTATTTTTTATACCCTTGATATATCTACAATGAGAATCCATGAACTACAAAAAAGTAAATGACTCAAAGATAAACAAAGAAGAAGAGGAAGAGGAAATGGAACAGGAACAGGAAATTATTCTGGAAGAGGTCTTAAATGACAAAAATCTAGAAGTTGATTTTCTATGAAGCCATTTTTTGAATGAGGACAAACATCTATCGTTCAGAGATTGCCTAAAGCAAGAGGATTTACAAGATATTACAAACTCGTACAAGATGTTGTAATCGTTAATCTTGGAGCACTTGATGGTGATGCAAGAATTACTGATACTATGGAAATCAATAAACAAGTTTTGAAAGACTTGGGATATATCAAAAATATTAAAGTTTTCGTTAAACTTTTATGACATGGTGATTATGCTAAACATCTTACATTTGTAGGTATTGATGCATTCTCTGCTTCTGCAAAAGCTAAAATGGAAAAACCTGGAACTAAACATTCTGCTCCAAGTAAAGCACCTGTTAAAGTAAAAAAAGATCCTAAATCAAAGGTTTGAAAATTGAAAATCAAAACATTAGCTGAAAAAAAGGCTGGTAAAAAAATAGAAACTCCAAAAAAATCAGCCACGGCTGATAAAGCTGCTCCTAAAGCTGAAAAAGCTGTAGCTGCAAAAGCAGAAGCTAAATCTGCAGTAAAAAAACCAGCTGCTCCTAAAAAAACTGTTGCTAAAAAAGAGACTGTTAAGAAACCTGCAGTAAAAAAACCTGCAGTTAAGAAAGCTAAATAGTTTATTTTTACGTTTCTTATCGCTATTTGATGGAAAAATTCTTAAAAAAAATTCAAGAAATACGAGAAAATCCTAGCATAAAAAAGAAGATTATTTTTACGCTTGCGATGCTCGCATTATATAGACTTTTGGTATTTATACCTGTACCGTTTGTAGATATTACTGCGCTTATGTCAAAAACTATAAGTACTGGTGATTCTGGAGTAGGATATTTTATCATGCTTTTGTGAGGATCATTGGATCAATTTGCTTTGATTGCTGTAGGACTAGCTCCTTTCATCAATGCATCTATCATTATGCAACTTCTTGGTTCTGTAGTTCCACAACTTGAAGAACTTACTGAACAAGGTGAATCTGGACAACAAAAAATTCAACAATATACAAGATATCTTTCTGTACCATTAGCATTTCTTCAATCTATAGGAATGGTATTTTTCATCAATTATCTTCTCGGAGGTAATGTAATTAGTACAGCACCATTAAGTCTTATTATTACTGCATTTACTATGACTGTTTGATCAGTGTTGTTGATGTGGATATGAGAATTGATTACAGAAAAAGGTGTATCTAATGGAACATCTTTATTAATCTTTGCATCTATCGTAGCAGGAATTACTCAAAAGATATATTCAAGTATGGCAGGTTCAGATAGTATTATAGGAGTTACTTTATTCATGCTTATTATTGTACTTGGATTGGTATTACTTTCTATATTCATCTTAAAATCTATCAAAGAAATACCGGTTATTTATGCGAGAAGAGGAAAGGTTGAAGAATCATCTTCATTGCCTATCCCTATGAATCCTGTAGGAATGATACCTATTATCTTCTCTATCGCATTCGTTTCATTCCCATATTTGATTAGTAAGCTTATTACACAATTCCAACCTGCAAACCTTAAACTTGTAGGTATGGCTAATTGGATAGAAGCTAATCTCAATATTTATACTCAACAACCAGGAATACCAGCTATCGTTTTGTATTTCATCTTGATTATAGTATTTACATTCTTCTATACATTGATCGTATTCTCTCCAGAAAAAATCTCTGATAATATTCAAAAGAGAGGAGGATTCGTTCCAGGAATTAGACCAGGAAAAGAAACAGCTAAATATATTAATGGTATTCTTATGCACCTTTGCCTATGGTGAGGAGCTGGATTAGCTTTTATTGGAATCTATAGTTACTTACTCAATTATATTCCATTTATCCAAACATTAGTACAATCGCTTGGATCACTTCCCGTTGTTGTTACAGGATCTGGAGTTATCATCATTGTATGAGTTGTTCAAGAAATTATGAACAAAGTGAAGACAGATATGCTTATGCAAAGATATGATAAAATTGACTTAAATTCTTTGAATCAATAGAAATTTAATTCTCAAATATACAAAAGGACTGAGTGAAAACTCAGTTTTTTTGTTACCGTAAATAAATCCTCCATCCGCATCGACGGGATTCCCTCCGACTACGCGAAGGACAAGCCTCCTCCTTTTCCCCCCGACTTCGCGGAGGACAAGTCAAGGAGGCCGCCACTAAAGTTCCCCTTGATAAAGGGGATACCCCGCAATGCTGCGGGGAGGGGATTTATTAAAAAAAATAAAAAAAAATCCTCCGGTATTTCCGGAGGATAATAACTTGTTTAGATATTTACTTAAAGAATTCAGCAGCTTGCGGTGAATAACTTAAGAAAATTGTTTTGATCTCCTGAACTTCTTTTTCCAGTTCTATCTTGGCATCCATATCAGTCTCAAAATAATGATTGATATTTCCGGCCATGCATCGATCTTGTTTGTGATAGATTTCCATGCGAGAGAAGAAGATTTCTTTGTCGGAAATGGGAAGCGCAATAATTTCAAGACTACGGGATTTCCATATCAGAACAAAACTTCTGTCTTTCATTTTTCTGATTTTAAGATTATCCCTTAGAAAGGAATATTGAAACGTTTCCTTGAAATCAACTTCAGATTTTGTCAGACCGTTAGGAAAACTACTTTTGAATAAATCCTCGTAATGAGTTATTTTCAAAAATATTTCTATAATTTCTTGTAAAATATTCATGATATTTTTTGTTTTTAGGTTATTTTTTCATTTTTATTACTTGTTTTTATACTTATTTTCTAACAAAAGTCAATTATTTCTTCATCTTTTATTATTTGTCAAATTTTATTAGTGATTTTTGGGGTGTTTTTTGGTCTTTTTTTGTGGTTTTGGATATAATTGATTATAGTAGAAAGTATCAAGTATCAAGTCGAAAGTAAAATATGGAATATGAAATGTGAAAATAGTGATGTAGAAAATAAAAATCAGAGAAATTTATTTAATAAAATATTAAATTTATGAAACCTTCATACAAAGCAACTAATTCACTGATTATCTGAAGTATGATCCTTTGTTTTTGGCTTGTAATCCTCTTTTTGGATGGGACATTTTCTTATCATCGTGTAGCCGTAAAGGATATTATTACTCCTGATCCTATTATTTTGTCACAAGAACCTGTTGTTGATACCGTTATACATACGGTAGCTCCTGTGAATGAAGTGACTACTATGGTATCTGAAGTAGTGCATCAAAGCTTGGGTAATTCAGAAATATTTCAGGATTTAAATGTCTTAGAATATTTATATACCAAAAATAAAAATCCAGAATTGTTAAAGCCTTTGATAGAAAAATTTCTTCAATATTATCAATTTGATAAAGCTAATCAGTACCTTGCACTTTTGGTACAAAATGAGGGTGATTATTTCAAATTGACCATTGATCCACATCAGGTAATCTATACGCGTTTTCATGATTCTAGCATTGGTCTCGACTCTGCTAACTCGTTGGATGAAATCTTTACCTTAATCAAAAACTATAGAGCTCGTGATATGCTTACAGCAGATGATGAAATGTTCTATAAATGACTCAAATCGCTTTGGGTGTATGACTATGAAACTGCTACTGCAGCATTTAGTAAAGTCATTGATCCTCGTTACAAAGATTTTAAATCTTCATACGAATCAGCTTTGGCAAATTTTGTAAAAATAAAAAATCCTCCAACATATTATAGAGATGGATTGGTTTCACTTACTTTACTCAAAAACTGATATTTTTCTTTTGCTAAGAGATTGGCTTTACATTCTTTGCTTGTAGATAAAGATTATATACTTCCTTATCAAGTGCTTGCGTATTCAAACTTCTTAACTCACAATCGAGAAGCTGCTAAAGAATACTTTCTTAAGCTCGCAGACTTTGATACCGCCAATGCATCTCTTTATAAATTTCTTATCGGTATATCTTATTATCGATATGGTGATTATGAACAATCTATTCTCTATCTCAATCAAGTAACTGATGCTGGGCTTCAAACTGATGTGTATAGATATATGCTTTTATCATATATTCAATGAGAGGACACTACGAGTATGATTCGCCTCTGGCAAAACATTCTTGGGCAGCCCGATCTTCAGACATCTGATTTTGCATTATTTTTTGATCAAATGTTTTATATTCCATATCGTACAGCAAAACCATTTAGTTTATATACAGAAAACCCACAATTGGCTGATATGTATATAGGCAAATGTTCTACTATTTTCACGGGTAGTCAAGCTGATGTGTGTATGTATGGTGAGGTCTGATTGCAATTAGCGAAGCAAAATTTATCTTGAATGGGGCAAAAATTATTGTCTCTGACAGAAAAATATCATCAATCTCATCTCTATCATGTTTTGGGTGATTATTATGTTTCTCTCAAACAATATCCACAGGCAAAGGAAAATTTTATAAAAGCATTGAGTATATCTGATAATCTTACTGAACAAACTATTATTCAAAATAAACTTACAAACATTAAATAACTTAGAAACAAGGAGCAGGATGCAAGGAGCAAGTTCCTGAAATCTGAAACCTGAAACCTGTAATTTGCTATCATTTTATTTCGTGTACCATTGATGAATAAAAAGATTCCTATTCATTTTATAACATGATTGATGATCACCTTTATGGTGGGGATTTCTTTTGTACATGGACAAAATATTCAAACTCCTGAAGAAGCTCAAACTGCATATTGTTCGACATCTACAATTTGTGGTGCTGCTCCTGAAAACTTTACCTTGTTGTTGGATTTTGTCAGAGAAATGGCAAATAGTATAAAAACTCTCTGAGCTGAATGAGATTATATAGGCAAATATATAAATCCTAATCTCTATGAAGGAAATATATTTGTTGCTCCTCCAAAATTAACTATTGTATGAAGAGTAGCTAAAAATGCTGAACAAAAAGTAAAATTTGTTTTGGCAAGTACTGCTATTTTTTCTTCTCCTGTAAATATAGCCTGACTCAAGGATTTTGCTGGAGGAACGGTATTGCTTACCAAGGGTAAGGTATTTCTTAGAGATAGTAAAATTTTAGAAGAAAATGAGGCTATCTTAAGTACCAAAAAATATGAGCTTGGTTTGTGATGATGATGGTTTACCAAAATCAATGATGCAAATCGTGCAGTTATGCAAGCTATTATCGATAAATATATCACTAAATGATTACTGACAAGATGAACAATTCCTCCTGGAACTACATATGATCATGTAACTGCTCTTTTAACAAAAACGCTTTCTGCAGCAAAAAGCATTATATACTTTGATAGTATTGGTCAGTTTGATGAATTTTCTATGTTATGAACAAACGATATAAATATTGTCTTTAATACAGAAGCTATGCAGACAGTACAAAAGAATTATGATTGTGCAAAAGGATTTAAAAATATATGTAATCAAAATGCTATTTCCTTCAAAAGTATCTGGCAAAAACTTATGGCAAGTATTAAGTCATCTCCTTATGATACCAAAACTGTTTTTAAAGATGCAGTTGTAAGACTTGGACAAATATTTTCTGCAAGTAAGGATGAGGAAGAACAAAAAAAATTTAAAGAAAGAGAGACTATGCTTCTTCAAGCTACGTATGGTACTTCAGCGAGAAGAGGAAAAATGATTGATATAAAAATAGACGCTCCTGGTACCAAAGAAGCATGAGCAGCAATAAAAAAAGTTGCTGCATGAATATGGAGTTTAGTTCCCAAAAAAATAGGTGATAAAACAAAAGAAATAGAAAATATTCAAAAACAAGAAGTTCCAACAGTTGTAATAGATACTTCTGATGCTGGTGATAAACTTTTCAATCAACTTCTTCTTTCTTATGTGCAAGATGTTTTTGTAAATCAAACTAATGATTCAAGTCTCGCTACTTTTGCTGAAGTAAAAACTATAACTCCTGCTTTCAATGTTTTATGAGATCAAATAAATACTACTAAAGAGGGTGTTCTTGGTAGTAAAGATAAAGAGTGAAGTCTCATTAAGAGTTTGTGAGAGGCTTGTAAAGCACAATGTGGTTGAGGTTGAACGTGTCGATAATTCTTTTATTTATTTGTATACATATGATCGGTATGAAAAAAAAATGGATACATCTAATCATAATAACACTTGTTGTTAGTGTATTTTTTTCTCATCCTCATGTATTTGCAGCTCCAGATGTTTCGGCATATATAGCTAAATTAACTGCTGATGAATGATTTAATACTACTCAAAATAATGTAAAATTTATTATTGATAAATATTGTTCTGCAGTTTTGTCTTCTGATTGATTCATTCAGGGTAATTTTATTTATAATGCTAAGCAATCTGCTTTTGTTCATTTGTTTTGTAAAAATACATCACCATATTTTAAAGAAGAAGATAAATATTTTATCCGTAAGGATTATAAAGAGCTTGGATTGACTGATGTTGTTGATGGTAACAATCTCTGTAGTTCTGTTTCTATGAGTAATGATTGTGATCTTTCTAATTTTGTTCCTAAGCTTTTTGATGATATCATTATAGATTATGTAAGTATGAAACAAGCTAACTTTTATGGATTAATCTGAAATTTTACTACCGATCCTGATATGGAAAAACAACTCAATATTTTTTCTAAAGCATATTTTGATAGAGATATATGTGATAAAGCAAGTCGTTATCCTTCTACATGCCGCACTATGAAATGATATCTCAAAAATGCACGTAATCTTTTGAGTGATGTCCGTATTTTCAATGCTCCATGAATTTTGGATATGGCATTACCTATAGCGGAGATTAATGCACAAAAAAATCGAGAACCAGAAAAATTTAAACCTAGTAAACTTCAATCATGTGGTGAAACTGATTTAACCAAAGATATTTTTCTCTGTGGTTTATATGGTGATACAGCAGGATCATTAGTTTCATTTACCAATCTTGTCTATAATGAACTTTTCTATTATCGTTTGTTTATGGGATATTATTTTACAATGCTTCAAAAAAATCCAACTATCCTGATAAATAATACACGAAATACAGATATCAATAAACTTATCAAAAAATCTTCTAATCAATATATTCGATCTAAAGATGCATTATCACTTACCTTAAGAATGATGCGTGATACTTATATGGCATATCCATTTCATATATGAATGCTTATGTATCAGGAAGATTTACATGGGTTTGGAAAACTTTTGGCAAAAATAACTACGCCTATATATACTTTATATGATAAGCTAAGAAATGTTCAAAGTAAATAGAACATATATAACAATCTGTTTATTGCTTATCGGAACTACTTGTTCTTCTGTTTTTGCTATTGATTTTTCTCAAGCAATGGCTCAATCAAAAGAACAATCAACTTCTATATGAAGTATTTTTTGATGAAAATCTCAAGTAAATAATTTATATAAAAAAGCCTTGAAACTAGTCAAGGATAGAGAAGTAAATGCTACATCATTTTCTTTGGATTCACTTGTTGCTGAGTATAATGCTACGTGTAATGGCATACAAAATATTGATTTCATTAATATCTTATATCATACAAATGGTAGCTTTCAAACTATATTTACTCAAATATTTGCTAAAGGAACAAAACCGCCAACTGATAGTGAAATCAATAAAAGTTATCAAAAGTTTTTTGTCTGTGAATATCCAAACGCTCTTGTTGTTGATAACAAGATTCAAGCCAATATTGATCAGATTACTTTCATAAATAGTAAAATCAATCAGCTCTATTATACTAATTATAGTAATTCATTTGCACTTGATACACTCAATCAAAAAAACTTTTGATCTGATCTTTTGTGGAATGGAACATTAGATGATAGTGACTTTGATATACTTTATGATGTCAATCAGGTAGGAAAATTATTGTTTGATAGTTTCAAAGAAACTCCTCAGATATTATTTTATAGATTACCTAAAGCACCACAGTCTTCTTCTCAAAATAATAATGATTCTTCTTCGTCTTATCAGCTTTGAGCTGGAGGATCTTCTTTTCCTGGTACTCCATGATGACCAAGTTGATCAAGTTCATCATGATCAAATCAAATTCCAACTTCATCATGATCTCCAGATTCTTCTCAATCACAAATTTCTTCTTCACAAAATATAATTCCTGTAATATCTGATGATCAAGAAGTACAAACACTTATTGATAGTACGAAAACTACTATTACACCTGCAAGTGCTGCCTTAGTTTTTTGAAATCAATGTCTTTCATGAGATGTAGCTACTCCTGCTGTCGAAGAAGAAGTTCCTCTTATGACTTCAGAAGAATATATTTCTGGTCTTATATATTTTGTAAATAATGCGAGCTTAGATAATGTTATAGTTACTCATTTGTTAGAACAATTTAAGAAAGATAATCCTTTACCGCTATGATGAAGTACTTCTGATTCTGGATATGCTGATAGTGTTGCTAATGCTTATGCTGAACAATTGTTTGGCGATGCTATTCCTGGTACTTGTTCATATCAATGTAAAAATCTTCCACTAGCCGAACAAGCTCAATGTGAACTTAAGTGTAGTAAATCATGTATCCAAACATGCGATGGATTATGAATTCAAGAAAAAGCTCTTTGTATATCTGATTGTATCTGTTTTGTAGTAGCATGACCAAGTGGTGCAGGATGGGAAAAGGTAGAAGATATGTTTCGTATTAAATTTTGTAAAGTTCCTGTACAACAAGCATCTTTAAATCCTTGAAAAAAAGTATTTAGTATCCAGGCTATATTCCAAGAAATTTTTGATGTACTCGGATGACTGAGAGATAGTGGTCAGACTTCAAAATTTGTTGAAAAGAAAGAATTCCTTGATAGTAATACCAAAATAAGTTTTGCTGATAATTTTGCTTTTAAACTCCAAGTAAACTTCAAACCTTTGTTTCCAAAAAAGAGCAATACTGTCGAAACCAAAGAGGAAGAACAAGATATGAAGGACTTCAATTTATCAATCATGAATATGAATATTTCTGCTCCTGATGCTGACAATTATAATAAGTATATCGTCATAGCTGATCCTGTAAAAAACGATGCTAATATGGAAGAAGCTACAACAATAGAAGATATTCAAAAAAATATTGATAAATTTTCAGATGCTGTAGCAGCAGCTAATACAAATCAAATTTCTGGTAATGCCCTCAATGTTGTTATGGATCAATATGTCCAGAAGCCTGGTAATGATTTCGTTATCAATATGATTGCTTTCCTCAAAGATAATCAATCGTTTTGGAATAATACTATTGGTGCTTTGTTTGAAATGAATAAAATGAGTCTTGAGCTTAAAGCCAAAATAGAAAATAGTAAATAATCATTTTCAAAATAAACCCCTCTCCCGCTATAGCGGTATCTCCCCTTAACAGGGGAGTCTATAAAGAATATTCCTTTTTAAGACAAGAAAGCACTTGTAAGAAGTTTCATAATTGCATAAGAAAATGCTACTACTAATACCCCTACGATTGCATTGGTGATTGCTGATTTTCCTTTTGACATATTTGATGGACTGAATACACTGCTTGCATATAAATATCCTGCGTAGATAATCATGAGCACTCCTATTACTATCCCTATTTGAGAAAGAAATCTAACAAGATATACAACATAATCCAACAATGTATTTCGCGTCATTACTCCTGATGCTATTTGATCTCCTACATTACCTTCTAAACCACTTGCTTGTTCATTATAATTGTCTCGTACACTTCATCATTCACTTCATACCGCTTCTACCGCCGCTTCTACTGCACCTCCACTTGATGCTTTGGGAATGATTTCAAAATCATTTGAATCTTGAGCAAAAGAACTGATAGGTGTAATTAAAAGTCCATACATAAGTACAATTAAGAGAAATTTTTTCATTGGTAAGGTTGCAAAAGGATAAAATTTTTAATAATCGAATGATAGAGTTTCCTCTTTATCGAAAGAGGGGGGACCCGTAGGGTGGGAGATTTTATAATGAACATTTTTTTTAAATCCCCCGTCCTAAAGGACACCTCCCCCTTTAAAATAAAGGGGGTACATTATTTTGTACTATTTACTACAAATTTTGGATGCTGCTGATTGTTGTACTACTGTTTGGAACATATCTTTTACTTTGGAAATCAATGCTTGTAATCACATAAGCTTTTCTTCGACAAAATATTTTTGTGTATATGCTTTGGTAACTTTATCCAAAAGTTGTGAAGATTTTTTTATCATCAAAAGTTTTACATTAGAATTTTCTTGGCTGACTCTGTATGCTACCAGATTGTCGCATTTTTTTAAAAAACTTTTTGTTTCAAACTTGGATCAAATAATTATTGATTCTTTTTGAAGTCCCTCATACATTGTTTTTATAATTTCACATACTTTATTATATTTGTCCGCTAGTGAGAGGGTTGCCTTATTATTTTCTTTTGAAAAGTTTTTTATTACATGATTTATATCATTGGTATCTTTTGTATGGAGAGTTCGATATTCTTTATATTTTGCTTCTAATTCCATAGCTTGTGCACCATTTGGATCGCTTGCCACTTTATTGATATATTCTCTTCGTGTTTTACCTGCGATATCTACTTCCAAACCATATGCTAATTTTTCTACTCCATCTAATCTTCTCATTGTCACATCAAAGAGATGGTCAAATAAAAATGCACTTTTGGGATATAATTCTTCTTTTGTCAGATTCTTTTCATTTGTACAATCTCTGGCCTTTATACAGCAATATGTTTTGAGATTACTCAGTGCTCTCCTAAACGCTTGCTCTGGTAGTACTGTTTTATACTCCAAAACTTTGTAATGTTGTACCGTCCCCTCAATACCATTTTCTAGTATCAAATTACAATCGTCATCAGCAAAAACATTACCTGTGATAGCTATCGATCCTATAATAATAATTGCTAATAATTTTTTCATGTGTGATTGAAATATAAAACATCGTTACTTGGTAGCTTTTATTTTTAGTGTCATAGTAGTTATTGGTTTATTTTCTTGATCTTTTATAATAAATTTAACATTTTTATTGATCGCATCATATAAATATTCAGCTCCCAATGAATTTGCATAGATTCCTGGAATATATATTGCTCATCCATCATTAGTATATAATACACAGTCATTTTTATTGTTTTTGATACAATATCCATTATTGAATTCTCCAAATTGTTGATCCTGAAGTAGTATCTGTTCATAGTTTGGTTTACCTTCATTCATCTCTCTATTGGTGATGGTCTCAACTGGTAATACTATCTGGAATAGAGTAATATTATTTATTGTATCTCTAAGTTCTACAACAGGAATATGTGTGTTTAAACTCATATGAATAGCAACTTTGTTTTCATATCCTTGATTGATTTTTATTTCACCGGTTTCTGGATCTATAGTAGCTATTTCATTCCCTTGTGTATCGTAGAGTCCGATATCATTTCCTATAGTAAATACTCCTCCTGTGATAATAGTTTGTTTTGGTACAAGATCAAATCCGCCATAATTATTTTGTAATGATCCTGATATATTATTTCGTACACCATTTCTTAGTCTTTGGAAGATAACCATTCATGTATCCAAGTCATTACTGATTTTTGCTATAATATCAGCAGTTTCTTGTCCACTCTTCTTGAGATCAATAACTTCTATACTTGGTATGCTTATGTTAAGTTTTACTGTTTCTTTTGCTATATTACCGTTTTGATCGATAGCGATAAAATCAAAAGTTTCTTCAGCCGTTCATGTAAAGAACAATCATTCTTTATTAATACTTCCTGTCTGAGATTGGTTATCTACTTCTGCTATAGTTACTCAATCTTTTTGGATAACCATTTTGGAAACAATAACATCATCCGTCCATACTGATTTGAGTGTATAGAGTGTATTAATAAATCCTTCGTGTGTGACACCTGTACTAATTGTCTCACTTGTTAAATTTCTCCATAATGTTATCTCTCCCACAGGAGCAGTAACGTCTCAGAGATTTTGCATTCCTGCAACAGTTTGGTTTGATCGTGGCGATGTTTTTTTATAAAGTGTAAATGAATTTTTTTGACTATTTGTTAATTCATCTTGGTTTATCGTCAATGTTGCTATATTTGTATAGAGTCGTTTTCTTGGAAGATTTTTTATAGTGACATCGATTGGATCTTGATCTGGTTTGAAATATTCTACTGCTAATATTTTATCTCCTATCTCTAGATTGATAGGTGTTTTTACTGTATTATCATCTATCGTAATAAGTCATTTTGTATAGTCTGTCTCTTCAGGAAGTATAAGAATATATTTGGCTTTGTCTGCAACTCCAAAAATATCTCGGAAACTACTTGGAGTATCTTTTTCATCTATCTTGTTGCTTACTTTTATAATATATCCATCTACCTGTTCTCACAATATTTTACTATTTTTTCGTGAAAACTTGAGACTATCAAACGTTTGTCCGTCGGTCTTCATATTTTTTACTTCTTTGTTTTTCTCTACCATCTTGATAATGAGTCCATTGATTGTAGTGTATCCATATGCATCACTATTTTCTCTAATTTGATCAAGTGATGAAATATATCGGCTTGATGAATTAAATAAGTTTCATGGATGCTCGTTTGCATAGCTATAAAATTTGTTGTAATATGTCGTCAATGTATTTCCTCATTTGGAAAGATGTTCCGTTTCTTGTTGTCCGTATTTGATATAAATAGAATTTAAGTCATACATCAGGATATCATTGTTTCCGTCGTTGTTGAGATCCAAATTAGAATATGTTTTCTTTACTTTTTCTATGTGATTTGGTGCGACTACAGTATTTATTATGTTTTTTTCTGTACCGCTATATGCTTCTACAAACACTCCATTTACATATGCTGTGATATCTGCGCTATAATTGGTTCATTCTGTAGTTGGACAATCAGTACATGAAGACTGTGCAATAATTGGTCTTTCTGTATATGTCAATAAAGCACTATCTATCTTTTCTTTTGTAGTCTCTAAATATGTTTTAGATTTGTTGTATACAGACTGTGTCATATTTAGTTTTTCTGGACCATCATTAGTAATGGCTTTGAAATATCCATTTACTAAAGTTTGATTGAGTGTTAAGTATGTTTTTGTAGGATCTTCTTGTGATTGTAAAATATTTTTGGTAGGCGAATCTATAGTCAATAACTGTGTACTGAAACTTGCTGACTGTGTTGTATCAGCGACTAAGACTATTTTATCATTTCTCATTTTTTCAATAAAATTATCATAATCTTTGATTTCTTTTTGGAGAGTTTGATTTTCTTTCATTTTTTTATCTATCATTGATTGTGCAGCTTTTTCTACTTCCTGTATTTGTTTTGTTGCAGGTAAGATTGTTGATTTATTTTCTATTGTCGCTAGGATTGCTTTTACTTTAGTGTTCATGACTTTGTCTGTTATTGTACTATTTTCAAAATTTATTAATCATGCTTTGAGTTCTGTGTATGCAGTTGTATAATCCATCATTCCTGGTTCTTTTGGTTGAAGATATCCATTGAAATTAATATCTTGATTTAAACCATCGATAAAATCGAGCGTATCTACTCCTGGATTATTATTGGCTTTGTCGGTTACTGTATCTACAGCTTTTTGCATAGGTGCTTCTACAGTTTTAGAAACTGCTTCATTAGTAATATTGGCGATGTTTTGAAATACTCAATACACTCCATCGAAATTGAATTTGAGTGTAATAAATGCATCCATTTTCAAATCAAATCATTGAAGGGGAGGATCTTTGAATTTTGTAGTCAGATCAAAATAATCAAAAATTGGCACATTCCATGTCCTTTGTGTTATCTGTTCTATTTTTGCTTTCACTGATTTTTCTCCTACCAACCCTATTCATCCTTTTATTATACAAAATACTTTTCCTATAAATTTTGCTACACCGAGGATAGTATTAATTTCTGGCAATATCTTTGGAATCTTTGGTGCGGGAGGTAATATTGGTAGATCTATCTTGATGTTTGGAATAAATGATGGTGGTTCTGGTAGAGTTGGTGGTCCTGGTATTATAGGAATAGTTGGTAATGAATACGATAATGACAATCCTTTTATAAAATCTAAATTTAATCACCACATAATATCTAGGTTTATTTCGATATTTGGTGGTTCAGGAAGATTTGGTAATTGTGGTAATGGTATTTTGATTGGCACAAAATTTATCTTTGGTAATATAATATTCATTCCAAGTTCTATATGTGACATATCTATATAAACATTTGGAATCTTAAAATTTGGAATAGGGAATATTGGTAGTTTTGGACAGAGGAATGATAGGCTACATGAAAATGCTCCGTAGTTATCATTACTACATTTAGAACATTTTGCTGATCGATCTACAAAGAAATCTATAATCGCTTGTCGTGTTTTGATTGCTCCTATCAATATAATAATGGCGTCTACATATTGAGAGAATCTATTTGCATTTGTATTGAGCCAGTAAGTTGTATTTCCTACAAATTCTGAAAGTAATGAAGAAATCTCTGTCAGATATCTATCAGTAATGTGTGTTCGTTCATAGAGTTGTGTAGGGAATTTTTTATATTTTTCTAATACATTAATATTTTCTTTTACGGAACTAATAAGTCCAGCTGTGTTTTCTTGGAAGCTTAAAAAACCATCTAACGATCATGCTATTCCAGCACATTGTTCTAGATTTTTTATTACACTGTTTACACTATCTAATCTTGCTTGATCTTCTTTTGTAAATGTATTTCCTGTTCATGCTATTCCTATAGCTCCTGCTCATTTTTTTATATTTAATCATGCTTGTACTGTTTTCCAGCGAGGTAATTTAGCTATTTTTATCGCTGTGTTTGTTGCATTTACCCCTATATTTTTTATATCTGCTCCCATATCTTGTCGTACATTTCCTCCTGTCGCTGCTATAATTTGATCCATATCTTTTATTTCTTTGGCAATCCATCAACTTAGACTGTTTTTGTCAGCTTGCGTTAATGTATGATCTTCATTCATTAATAATGAACTTTGTATTTTTTCTAAATTTGCTTTTGTTTTTTTTGCTTCTTCTTTGTCGGTCGTTCCACATATTGCTAACATCTGATTGAACATACTTGTCCAATCTTCAAGTATCTGTCCGTTTTTTTCTAACCATAACTTGAGATAGTTTTGGTACTTTGTAATATCGTCGCTTGTAAGCATAGGAATCTTAACATTTACATCTTTGGAATCGATGTTTACGAGAGGAACTTTATTAAATATTTGTTGGATTGCTTCAAATGGGTTACTTCCTATTTGTTGTGAAATATTACTGACTTGTTGTTTGGAAAGTGCATCCGTTCGATTTTTTCATGATCCTAGTCATTCTCCACTTGTGTCTTGAATGTATCATTCAGCTTTGTCTTGAGCATTAATTTCTTTGTAAGTATCTCACAAATTTCCGATTTCATCAAACCCCTCAAATAACGTAGTCATATCAGGAAGGTCAACCTGTATCGTCATTTTGGTCAGATTATTTTTGATATATTGTATTTGGCTTGTTACCCATTTTTGTACTATACATTGTACTAATCATTTAGCTTTTCCTCCCAATATTTTAAGTGTAATTTTTGGTCATTTTTTGAGATCATATCCATCATAGAGATTAGTTTCTCATGCTGTACTTATTGTAGTTATCGGCTCTTGATCTATAGACATAAGTCATCAAAAATTTCCTTGTGGTATCGCTGCTGAGTAAGGAGGATTATTTTCTGATGATCACGCAGCAACTATTTGTATTGGTGAACTTGTAGTGATCACATTTGATATTTCATTGTTGTCTGCAAATACTACAGAGTTATTAAATTTTGGAGGATTATTACATGTTCATGCTGCACTTAAAAAACTTGGATTCTGAATATCGGCTCTTGGTCATACACTTCCTCAATTTCCTCATCAGTTGTTTGGACCTCCCGAACAGCTTGATATTGGTGGTAATGCGATAATAACACAGTTTCCTCACATATCACTAAATGGTTTTGGTATTTTTGTCCCTACTGGATATGGTCAAGCACACATAGCCATACCTACGCCAAGAGTAAGTGTAGGTGCAATATATAATCTAAATTGTGAAGTTGCTCATCCAAATATTCCTCATACAGATACTGGACTTGGTGGCCAAACAGGAATAACTGAACTTGCAGGAAATGACACAACCGGTATTCACTTACCAAGTGTTTGATTCATTGTTTGGAATGCAGCATATAATGGATTTAGTGGTCATGGTACACATCAGAAAACGTGATACGAACCAGGAGCCAAAAATGCTTGATTGAATGGTATCGGTGATCACTGACATCATCATCCTTCTAATTTAAATCACTGACAAAGTCACTGTAGCGCTGTATCCATTTTTTTGGAAACTTTACCCATTGCTGCATCAAGAAAATTTGTATTAATATTTATTCCTCATCATTGAGTAGATAATAGGCTAGTTAATGACGCTACAGGCATCAACATATTGACTGGTCTTCGGTCTTCTAAACTTGCTGATACTCATGGTATATTTGAAAGATCGTCTATACCACCGATAGCTTCTACCTTATCAAGAAAACTATTTGTAGCTGTTGTTTGAGAATCTGCTGCTAATTTATTGTATTCGTCTATTTCTTTTTGAATATCATAAAATTTTTCTTCATAGGTTCTTTTGTTTCCAATAACAGTATTAAATAATATTTGTCTGCCCTTTTGACATGCATCAGTACTGTTTATTGCTATATCTACATATCCATCTTTAATTTTGTTTTCTGTCAACAAATCTTGATCTTCTACGGTGATTGTATTTATTGGACCTACTTGTTCGTAAGTTGCCATATAAGAAAATGTAAGTTTTGCTCCAGAATTGAGTTGTATATTATCAATAACAAATTGAAATTCTTCTGGTACGTCTCGATCAATTTTGAGTGATCAGGTATTATTTGTATCAAATAATAGAGAAGTAATTTTATTCGTAGGATCTTTTACTATAGATCGTGGTCACTTGAGTACATCTATATAAGTGAGTTTATTATTTGGTTTTTTATAAATTATTGTAGTTTGTATTACTACAGGATCACCTTTTCTCAAAACTCATCCATTCATATCATTGTATTTTTTATATACACTTACTATATCGTTACTTTCGTTGATCGGTAGATAAAAAATATTTTCTGGAGCTGTTGTTTCATAGAGAGGAGAAGTACTTAGTGGATTTTCTGTAAATGCAAGCTGTCTAGCTCATGCAGTAATAAAATTATTTAGATTTGTGCTAAAGTTTTTTGTTTCACTCATAAATTGTGCTTTGGCATAGTTACTAGTATCAATTATTGGTGGAGGCAATTCTTCTTTTGTTCATTCTGTTGGTGCCTCTGATCCTAATCGATGAACAAGACTTTCATCTTGTATATATCGACTACTGTTTACTCTAATAGCTAAACGTTTAACAATTTTATATGTACCTTTTTGTCTTTCATATCGATTAGCGTCACATGCTCATGTAGTAGAGGAGAGAAAATTTGCTCCTTTGTTTGTTCATCCTCCATAAAAGATTTTGATATCTCCAAATGTATCGTTCGTTACTATATCCAACATATTATCTTTGTCTGTATCTACAACGTAGAGTTGGTTGATATTTGAAAAATCATCTGGGTTTGGTGTTTGCATATCTGGCTCTGCATTTGTATTAAGACAGATATTTTTTCCATCAACTGCAAAAATTCATTTATCATTGAGATAAACTATTCCTTTGTTATTTGATGTAATGACTGTTATATCTTCATATCAGTTTCCATCTATATCACCTATATAAATTTCTTTTATAGGTTCTGCAATAATCATAAGTTCTTGAAGATTTTTGTATCATTCAGTTCCTCAATAATTTTTTAATAGTTTAACTGTACCATCTGTATATACAACTATTAGATCTTTGATTCCATCGTTATTGAAGTCTATAGGAAGTGTTTTGTAAATATTCTTGTTTGGGTCTGTAAATATTGTTTGTCCTATTGATGCATCAAAATCAGTATCAGGTATTTCTGGATTTTTCTCTCTTCTTTCCAATAAGGGATCTCAGAAATTAATAAGGAATTGTGATCCATATGAGATAGTTGCTTCTCCTACAGCCTTACCATTTGCAAAATTTGAAATATTTTTGAAGTCACTAGTAAATCCAATACCTAGCATTGCATCTGCACTATCTTCGATAGATAGATATCATTTTTTATTATATGCACTTGCGATAACAAAAATTCCTATTCCTTGTGTGTTGGTAGATCATTCAGTAAAGATAGGTGTCGTACCGTAAGTAATTGGATCTTGAAGATCGATAGTGGTAGTATTTGTAGTTATAGAATTTGTATTCCAGATCAAAAATTTTCCTATTATTTTTTCGTCTAATGCTACTGTATATGTACTCATATCTGCTAACATTTCGTTGTCTGCAACAATCGTAAGTGTTGGATCTATCATTCATTGTGTAAGATCAAGTACATCGTTTCCATTTATAGTTATCTTTGTTTTGGTTGCTTCATTACCTGTGATTACACTATCCGTAGGTTCTGGAATATATACGAGTGTATTTGTAGTTTTTTTGAATTCATCTATTGCTCAGATATCTGTTATGGCTTGTATTTTAAAATTATTTGTCGAACCAAAAATAACATCTGCTACTTCAGGTAAATTTATAATAAATTGTTGATTTTTTATAGTAAGTTCAAATTCTTTGTTGTTTATACTTTGAATTTGTCCGTTTGGATCGATAATATATTCTATTTGTTTTATTTTGCTTGGATCAATAAGCTGAGTTGTTGTAGCTAATAATTTATTAGATTTAGTAGTCATTGTATTTACTACTTTGTTATTTTCAGAAAAATATCATCGTTGATTTCCCCAATCTGTTCCAAAAAGATTGAGATACATGATGTTTATTTTTTCTTTTGGTAATATACTTTCTTGGATTATAAACTTTTGATATGCTGGTACTTGATCTGTTAGAGCTCTTTCTTCTGTAGCGATATATCCGAAGACATATCATTCACCACCTGCTCCTGTACTAGTAATAGTATATATATATTCTTTACCACTATAAGTAAATTCATTGGTATTGATATTTGCTGAACCAATAACTCAAATCTTTATTTTTGTTCATGTGATGACTTTGTTGTTTCGTGTATCGACTACATGAATAACTCAAGTAGTACTTGTTGTAGTGGTAAGATCCAATTTGCTTTTTCCTAAAGTAAGTAATACTTTTTTTGCTGCTCCTGGATCTATTTGTACAGGAATAATGATAGGATCTATTCCAGGAATATTAATAGTTATTTTGTCTTCACCAGCTTTAAAGCTTGGATATAACGCTATTGTGAGATCACCATTTTCGATAACATAATCGTTTGATAAACGGAATACCTTTTGTTGTTTGGTTATATTATTTTGTAATATCTGCGCTTCTCCTGTAACTCATGGAGTCAGTAATCCCTTTTCGCTTATGATATTTGCTATTGTATCAAGTCTATTTCCATTTTCATCTACTACCTTGATATGGAGATAAGGAATATTTTCTGGTTTGATTTGTTTGAGTCAATCTTGATCATAATATTGAATATCTGCTTCGTCTTTTGGAAGTTTAAAATTAAATACTGTCTGAGTATTTTGATTGGTATTTGTTTTATAAAATGTTCCTTGTTGATTATCAACACTTACAATACCTTTTGCTACGATTATCTTTTTTTGAGCAGATTGTATTATTGTTGTAGGTTGGATTGCTAACATTTTTTCTTCTGTTTTGGTAGGCATGACTGTTATAGTTGTACCTATATTAACTCCTATCGGTGCCTGATAAACAAATACTGCTTTTGTAAAATTATCAAACTGTATGCTATTGTTGCTTGCAGCACCATCACTTATTTTACCTTGTCCGTCTGGTACGCTAATAGTGTATGATTCAACTGTTTGTCCTATAGAATTTCCATCTTTATCTTCTGCTTTGATGACCAGTGGTATTTCTCATCATCCCATTACAATTACTGGCGTAGTTGTAGATATTGTTTCAAGACTTATTTTATCTACTGGTCATGGAAGTATTTGGATTACTTGTGGTTTTGTTATACAAGAATCTGTTGAAGCTATAGGAGCACAAATTTGTATTTGTAATGCTGTACTTCCTGCTTTTTTATTATTGAGTTTGATAGAAAATGTTTCTTGTTCTGTAAATGGATTATAAAATTGTTCGGCAGCATCAGTACAAATATTATTACTCAATATTGCACCATTTTCTTTTATAATACCAAAACAATTGTCTCCTACTCCTATTATTTTTAATTTAACTTTTCCTACATCTTGTGTTGTTCCTATGTTAATAGTGTTATTGTTTCCTGTACTTACATTTATTATGTTGTTGGGTACATTAACTACAGCATAATTATTATATCCTTTGAGTGTTTCTTTGATAGCTCCTGTCGCTTGATTGATAATATCATTATTGTCTGGTGTACTTCGTTGATCTCCATATTTTTTCCATTGATCTCCTGCATTTTCAAAGCTATTTTGTATTTCTTTGAATGTTCATAAAACCGTTGGTCCAAGTGAATTTTTGAAACTTATCTCAATATTGAAAGGCTTGGTCATTATTTTTTTTGCCCAACATTTTGTTGCTTTGGTCCAAGGTGATTTAAATGTCTTGAAGTCAAAGAGTAATGATGATCCATCAGGATCTACTCATTCACAAGTATCTACATCTTTTTGGAGATCATTTATTTGTGTTGGATCTTCTATAAATGCATTTGTTGCATTTGCTGTGGTCTTTGGCTTCGGTGCATTTGCTTGTGATTTTTGTATTTGTTGTATAAATCCTGGTAAGTCTTTGGTAGTTACATAGTCCATACCATCAGAATTTATGTATCCTACTTCATATCCTGTAATGTTATATGTTGGTGTCAAAAACTTTCCTTGATCGTTATCTTCTGTCAAATATGAACTTACTGTATTGCTTATTTTGTGATTTATATCAAAACTTAATTTTGTCTCGCTTATATCTCAGATGACAGTACCTTGTACTAATCTTTCTGGTCGAGTAATATTTTGTTGATAGAGAAAATTTGCAATTAAATCAACTTTTTCATCAGTAGTATTGGCGTTATTTTTCCCAAAAATAGCAACCTTACTATTCATACTTATTAATGTGTCTATATATTCTGCAAGCTTATCAATAAAATAATTTGTAGGCAATAAATTGTAATTGTGTGTGTTTGGATTTGCTAAAGGATCGAGTTGTCCTAATAAATTAAATTTTGCACTTGATGCATTATAATATCCTGCTTTGTTATTTTGTTCTATTTGTAATAGTTTGTTATATTCTACTACCTTACCTATTAGATAGCTCTTAATCGCTTCTCTGATTTCGTTTGGTTTTTTGAGGATAAGTTTATCATCAACTTGTTTGTATACATTTACCTCATAAAGATTTGGATAATTTAATTTTACGGTTCCTCATCAAATTCCTTTGAAAGTAATATTTCTGATGTTATCAATCGGTCTGTCTGTTGTTGTCAGATTCATTCCTCTATTTTTTTCTTTTTTGTTAGGGTCATTGGAAACTGCAAAGGTATTCATTACCGCTCTAGTTTGTAGAATTTCATTGGAAATTTTCGTTGGAGCAAATGATTGATTGATTTCTACAAATGGCTGTATTGGTCAGTAGTCTCCTGGATAATTCTGAATTTTAACGATCTTGTCATTAACATCAAGAACTGTTGGTATGGTTACATCAGTGATGATAGTATCTAATACATCACAGATAGATTTATAATACGTTACTGTACATCCAGCTCATGTTTGTAGTGCTGCTATATTAGCTCTTTTTGCTATTATTCCAGGAATATTATTAGTTATTGGTACAATTGTATTATAGATACCTCGTGCATTTGTAAATGTTGCTTTGAGTATATTGGTGTTGACGTTGATGATATTGAAGTTTTGTATTATAGATGCTTTTCGTGTATTTAGGATTTCTACGTTTTGTTTTTTAAATCTTTCTGAATCGATAATACTTGAAAAATATAACATCGTAGTATTGATATTTAGGTCACTTATATAATTTGATAATCCATCCAATCCTTTGTTGATGTTTTGAATCCTTCCTGTCATATCCAATATTTTTGCTATATTGAGATTTTTACCGCTCCAATCACTTGCTTTGGCTGCAATTTGTGCAGAAGTCATCGAATTAAGACTAGCTTCGTTGAAGCTCGTTATCTCTAACATACCATTATTTCCTGAGTCAACCAATTGTTTTAATTTTATTAGATTGGATACAGTACCTGTTATATCCATAACATTGACACCACTAAATTCCAGATTCTTATCTAAGATATCTTCTTGTGTCAATATAAGATCTTTAGTGACGTTTTTATAAAATGTTTCTAGATCCCAATCATCTTTGAATTTAAATATGTCTGTGCTAGAAATCTGTTGCCATGTTGGTGCAATATTCTTTATTCTTGAATCGATTGTTTTATATGTATAGGCATGTCATTTCACATTACATTTCAGTAAATCTGTACCACCTGCTCGATCATAAAGTACAACTGTTCATCCATATGTAGTGCGCTTTGTCATTACATCATAGAGCGTGAAGAAATTATTTTGTGCATATGTTTTTGGTGGATTGTATCCTCGTATTGGATTTGAGAGATCAGTATTAACTGGTTTTTGATTGGTAAACTTTAGATCGATACCATTTGATTTTGGATTGCTGATATATGAAAAAATGTTATTATATTTATTTTCCATTCTTTCTTTTACAGCGAATGTTTCTTGCATGATACTTGCATAATTTTCTGCTCAGAGATATGTGTTTGCAATTGGTTGTGCTGTATTTATCTTTTTGGATCCTGCAATATTATATACAGGGAGTTTCGCATTTTTATAATTATAATTTGTCAGAGTATTTGTTGTAAAGTTCATATTCATTGGTGAGGCTCATCCTCGATATCTTTGTGAAAATTGCTCCATAGTTTCACATCCTCATTGTTGATCAGTATTGAATATATTACATTTATCTTCAGTTGCACTATCATCTGCTTTTCGTGTTTTCTTTCGTAGGATACAATAACCAAAAAGATTTAACATACAGTCTTTATTCCAGAGACTCTGTTTATTAATCTTTAATATATTATAGAGATCTAGTTCATCCTGAGCACTATTAATGTCATTTCCTCTGTTGGCTTCTACCTGAATCGAAGAAAAATTGTAAGATCATCCTATAGATTTAGTAGGATTGCTAACATTTTGTGTGGATAATGTATTAAGATTCTGATATGTTCATCTATATGCACTAGTATCTTGAGCACCCATAATCAGATTAACATTTTTACCAAAATAATAATTTTGATAAAAATCATATGTTTTTCGAATACATTTTGGTAATGGATATCCTGTCACTCGGAATGTTGGAGGTATTTTGATATCTCCTTCAAGCTTTAATTCGCTTACTGGAATCGGTATTGTTATATAATATTTTTCCTGTTCTATCGTATCGTTTAATTTACTTTCGAAAAAATCATTGATTTGAATAAGTAATCATTGAATATTATTGTCGCTATCTCCTGCCATCCAACTATCTTGTTGATTTATTTTGTCTGTATTTCCGTTGATATCATCAAATGTTTCTCATTCTGTATTTCTGTATCGTCTTGCGATTGCTCCGACATTGTCTTTGATTTTTGAAAGGAATGTGCTTCCTATCAGTCCATCATATGTTTTAGTCATTTCATCTGTAGCTTTTTTGAGTGTAAGTGTTGGCATAGGTGCTGTAATCTCTGCTATTACACCTTTTGCTTCATCATTTCTTGACTTTATCATTTCTCCATAACTCTTAATTTCTGGGTCTTCGGCGTTTTGTGTTTCACTACTTAATGTATCTCCTACAGTAAGCGCATCGTTATTGTGTTCATCTTTTAATGTATCTAAGAGTAGAGGTGTATATCTATGATATCCTATATCTTCTCAGAATATTATTTTATTTACATAATATTTGGTATTTTCTGGGATGAAATATTTTTTGAGTCCAATAAAATCGTCATACCAAATCGCTTTGTCTATGAATGTTGTTGGATGTAATTTATATTCTTTTACTTTTTCAAAAAATTTATTATATTCTGGAGCTGTTTCAAATTTTATTATTCCATGCCATATCTCTGCTTGACCATTGGGATTATCATTTGATACGAAAAACTTTTTATTGGTATCATAAATAAATTGTTGTTTTTCGAAATCTACATAGGGATAGATACTTGGATAAATAAATCCATTATTTTGTACAACTGGTAATGGAATATCTCCTATTAAGACTAGTCCTATAAGTTTTGAACTTTCATCTTTTACTCACTCAAAATACATATTTTCCAATATTTGTGATATCTCATGTGCTTTGAGTGTTGTTGTATCTATTGGGAGGACTACTACTTTACTATTGGATATTTTGCCTTGGATATATGTTTTGGTATATCGTTCAAGATTGTTTTCTATATCTGGATAGATTTTTTTATCTACAAAAATTGCCACAAGGTTGGTTGTACTTGGGTTTTCTGTTGCATAAACTTTTTTTCGATCAATAAAAATACTATTCTGTAAAAGATATGATAGTCCATAAAGTATAATAAATATTCGCACGCTAAGTTTCTTGGTTCAATTCATCAGTTGAGAAGCTGAATTATAAATGCCTTTATATACACGAAAAAATGCGATACGATAGTATATATAAAAGACATAAAAAATAAACAAAAAAAGCCACTTTTCCTATTTGCAAATTGGCTTTTTGTGATACAATATAGCTCTATTTTTAGAGACAATAAAAACTGGTAAAATTTGCTGATATTTTGACTTATCCGTTGATTAACATTATACCATCATCAGGCTCTAACTGTAGGATTTTGTACACGCGTCTGTTTTTGAAATCAGAAAATACTTCGTTTCACTTGTGTTTTCTATGTCAAAAATCGCCGGTACAATTCTCTCCTTCAAAAAAATCGCGTTTCACTCCCTTTTTTTGTGGTTCGAAATGTTTGATTTGCTTTTTTTCTAAATATCCGTATAATGAAGACAACTTGTTATAATATTTGATAACATCATCTATGACAATAACCGTGTGTGGTGAACTTATTTTCTCAATAATTTCCATATATTCACCATATTGGCTTTTCTGTCCATCGATAAAGATAAAATCTACCGGTCCTTGCACCAATTTTTTGATAGGAGCATAACGAAAATCGTATGGATAACTGATGATATTATAACAACGTGATTGTTTTGTATTTTGCAATCCTTCTAAATATGCAGGATAACAAATCTCAAATGAAGTAATCTTTCCTTCTCGTGTATTTATTAATTCTCACATATATATACTGCTATAACCTACTGCACCTCAAATTTCTATACATATTTTTGGTTTATGCTTTCTCAACAACTTTCACAAAAAGTTTTCTGTTGCCAAGCTTATAATAGGAATTTGCTTTTCTTTGCATGTCTTTCTTAGAGTCTTTAATATTTCCATTATAATTACTAGATTGCTAAAATATTTATTTCACATAACAATTTTTATTTATTGAACCGCTTTTCGAAATTTGTAATTACTTCATTTCACCTGCCTGCCGCAGGCAAGGTTCGTACTTACAGTTTCTTTAGCCGTCCCATATAACTCTCGCATCCAAAAAAAATATTTTACAAACTTTTTTTTGATGGTCGAGCCCAATTAATTATTTTAAACTTTTAAACTTATACATTATTATGAACGAAACACAAACACCAAACGTACCTGGAACACAAAAACCTTCAGTACAAACATCAAAAACACCAATACCAGCAAAACCAATTTCATCAAGACCAGTATCTCCGGTATGATTAAACAAATCAACATCACCAGCAAAACCAGTATCATCAGCACAAATGCAATGAAACTTATCTATTGATTTTAGCAAAAAAAACAATTCAAAAACTCCGTATAAAGGGAGAAAACCACTTCGTCCACAAGGACCTAAAATGACTTCTGAAGCCTTTCTTCGTCATAGAGATGCTAAACCAATAACGTCTATTGATGATCCTCGTAAACTTATCAAAAAGGGAGAAAAACCCGTAAAAATTTGAAGTTTGCTTTGATTACAACAGGTTTGACAATGTATGTTTATTGAATATGAGAATGATCTCATCCTTATTGATGCAGGTATGGAATTTGCTGCTAATGAAGAATTATGAGCAGATTATATTATTCCTGATATTTCTTATATCAAAAAAAATAAACATAAATTAAGATGAATTTTGCTTACTCATGGACATTTGGATCATGTTTGAGCATTGAGACATATATTGCCTGAATTGGATTTCCCTGTAATTTATACTACGCCACTTACTTTATGAATCGTAAAAAAAACTTTTGACGATCCAAAAGAAGCAGCTAAAATTAAATATAAACTCGTAGATCCTGAAAGCGATATTTTGAAATTAGGATGCTTTACTATAGAATTTGTTTTGGTAAACCACAACATTCCTGAAACAATGGCTTTGTCTATCTATACCCCAAAGGGATTAGTTTTTAATTCTGCCGATTTTAAGGTTGATTATACTCCTGCTGTAGATAAGCCTGCTGATTTAGCAAAAATTGGTAGAATTGGTATAGAATGAGTAAAACTTTATATGGGAGATAGTTTATGAACCAAAAAATCTGGACGATCAGTTTCTGAAAAAGTTATTGGTAAAACGCTTGATGATATTATCAAATGAGTAGAATGAAGAATATTAGTCGCTACTTTTGCTACCAATGTAGGTAGAATAATCCAGATTATTAATAGTGCAATTAGATACAATAAAATAGTTTTTCTTTCTGGAAGATCTATGGTTAATCTTGTCGAAATCTGTCAACAATTATGATATATTACCGTACCTAAACAGTATATTCGCAAACTAGACAATGAAATTAATAGTCTATCAGACAATAAGGTTCTTATTCTTTCAACTTGAGCACAAGGCGAAGAATTTGCTGCTTTGACAAGAATGGCAAGAAATGAACACAATATCGTAAAACTTAAAAAATGAGATACTATTTTGATGTCTAGTAGTACTATTCCTGGTAATGAAATTGCCATGAAAAATATGCTTAATAAACTTGTTATTAAAGAAATAAATCTGATTACTAACAATGAAATGGATGTTCATGCTTCAGGACATGGAAGTATTGAAGATCACAAACTTTTCCTCAATCTACTAAAACCAGAATTCTTTTTGCCATATTTTATGCCTGCAGAAGAAAGATATGATCATAAAAAAATCGCTATTGATATGTGAATACATGATGATAGAATCTTGATGCCTGATACCAATGGGCATATTATAGAAATGTATGATGATGTAGTCCTTATTTCAGATGAAAAACTTAAATTGGATACTATTCTTATTGATGGAAAAGGACAATGACATATGTCATGAGAATATGTTATCAAGGCAAGACATATTATGGCAGCAAATGGAATTGTATCGTTGATTTTCAAGATTGACACCAAGAGTAATGAGCTCGTCGGGAATATTCAGATTGAATCTAGAGGTTTTGTTTATTCTAGTGAAGTAAAAACCATTCATACACAGATTGTGGATTTTGCTAGAGCAAAATATAATGAACATCAAAAGAAACGTATGGACATAAAAGATAATCTTAGACAAATTAAAGACACTCTTGGCGAATTTATTTCCAAAATTATAGGTAGAGTACCAATGCTTTTACCAATGTATGTATACATCAATAGAGAGACTCAAAATGGAACTCCTGATGTTTCATTGGATGAATCAGTTCTTGGTATGACTTTAGAAGAACAAGGATATGATGACTAACTCGCCGGAGGCGAATGAAAAACGAATAATGAATAGTGAAAAATGATGGAATTTCTTTTGAAATATAAAAAAGGCTCTGCAAAATACTGCGGAGCTTTTTTGTTGAAAAAAAACATGGTATTCGTATAAGCTAAATAACCTATTAGCTTTTAATTTCTTATCATATCCAATGGCAAATACTTATAATCACACATTGACATGGTCTACGACAAGAATTACAGTGCTAGAATATTGTAATAAAAAGTATTTATTCAATTATTATCCTCATTCTTTGAGAAGTCTTAATCAAGATGTTTGGCTTACAACGCTTTTGCTTAAAAATCTTAAGAGTGCAGATATGCGAGTAGGTGAAAAGACCCATCATTTGTTGTCTGATTATTTGAGAGCATTGAAAAGATGAGATTTTGAAGAATGAACTATACAAAAATTCAAAGATCGCGTTATAGATGAAATGAGAAAAGAATTTGAAATATCTAAAACGAGAGATTATACTGCATATGATAGAGATCGTAAGTTTGGACTTTCAGAGCATTACTATTGAGAAAATATTGATGATCAATTGGAAGAAATTATCCAAAAGGTTACTCATAATCTTGATGTTTTTCTAGAAAGTGAACGAAATGAAAAAGTACAACATTTTTTTAAAAATGCGCAATCGGTCTATGTAGAAAATCCAAGAGAAAGGGATTTTGAAGGAATGAAATTACATTTAAATTCTATTCCTGAATTGAAAAGTGTAAATGTGATGGCAGCCCCAGATTTTGGAGTAGTTGTGTCTGATAATAAATATCTTATTCTTGATCGAAAAAGTGGAAAAGAAAGAATGGATATCGATGGTGCTTCTGAACAACTTAAGATCTATGCATTAAAACTTCTTTTGAAATCTAATCTTAATATTGATAATGTAGATATTGAAGCATATGAGGTCTATCTTCCAAGTCTTCACCAGATTGGTGGTAAAATTGAAAAAGCTGATATTGATCACATTCTTCAGAAAATAAAAGATGATGTAGAATTTCAAAAACAATTTTTGGAAGATGGTGATATTATCAAAAACCAACCATTGTCTGTAAATAATTTCCCAAGAACAAAAAGCGAAAAAAAATGTGCAAGTTGCACATTTAGGAAAGTGTGTGAAGACCTAAAAAGTTTTGAATAAATTCAAAACTTAATGAATAATGAAAAGTGAATAGTGAAAAATGATGGAATTTTTTGATTAATAAATAAGAAAAATCCTACGTTTTTAGTTTTTCACTGATTGTTTATTCCTGGATGAAATGAGGGAAAACTTTGATCTTCTCATTATCTATAGTATAGGACTTATGTACGATATCTTTCATGAAATCGGATGGTACCAAAAATGTGTCCATCCTTTTTTGTAATTGATTTTTTATGAGGCGAAGTGATAAATATTTTCCTATAATCGCTAATTTTTTCAGTGGATTGTTTGTCGGATACGAACTGAGAAAATGCTTTAAGGTGAGTGGTGTCTTGATAGTATGTTCGCTGGTTAACTGACTTGGAAATGGAAAAAAATATCCCAAATCATGAAACATCATCCGTTTTTTTGCGGAACTATATCTGCTTACTTGTATCGGTGCTCGACCGAGATATCTCATGACACTGTTGTATCGAATGAGATCTGGTTTTAGTTTTTTTATTTTTCTTTTTAACCTTACTGCTTCATAACAATTTACTAATCCGGTAATGATTCCTAGATATTTTACGAATTTTCCAAGTATTCATGATGGTACTGATCAACCGCATAATTCCACTTTATATCCGTGTTGTTCCAATAACTCTTTTGCATCGTTGATATATGTTTCAATTCCTCAAATTCTATTAATAAAATCTGATACTATGATTATATTTCTGACTTCTTTCCCTGCGAGTGCATGGAAACGAACGATTCGACTATCTTTTCCATAATTAGTTTCAGGTTGAAGGTTTCAGGTTGAAGGTTGTAATTTAGCTATTAAATTGTGTAATTTTTCTCATGTTGTGTGACCGTGCTGGTGAGTGAGATCAAGTTTAGAATTGATAAATTCTTTGAGTCCTCACTTAGCATATCAGATGACCGGTAGTCATCGTTTCATAGCATTTAATGCGGAAAGACCAAATGTTTCAAGACATTCTGATGGCATAAGACAATAGTCACAATTTACTATGTATCTTTTGATTGTTGTAAGATCTTTTCGTCAGAAATAATGTATATTTGAATTTTTACTCGCCAATTCTTGTATTCTTTTTTCTCCGCTTCCTGAGCCAAAGATAAATAGTGCGCAGGGTAATTCTTGTTTATTTTTTTCGAACATCTCAATCATATCGATGATAGCATCGAATCATTTTTCTTTTTCAAGTCTGCCGAAGTAGAGGAGTCCGAGCATAAATTAAGAATGAATAATTAAGAATGAATAATTGGGTGTCATTGCGAGCGTTTCAGCGAAGCAATCCAGTCTTTCTTCTAGATTGCTTCGTCACTATGTTCCTCGCAATGACTATTTTTTTATTTTTTTATTTTGGTAGTTTTTTTCTGTCTTCGTTCATTGATATTTTTATGGTGACCACTAAGCAATATCTTTGGTACTTTTATTCAGAGAACTTTTTCTGGTTTTGTATATTGTGGATATTCTAAGTTATTCATATTCTGTGCGACGTTGTAACTTTCATCTTGTCGACTAGCTTCTTCCTTGATAACTCACGGGATGAGTCTGCTTATCGCTTCGATCATCGCCATCGCTGGGATTTCACCACCGAGCGTGATATATTGTCCGATAGAAATTTTTTGAAATTTTTTGGCATATTTTTTTTTCATATATTGTTCGAAACGATAGTCGATACCTTCGTATCTTGTACATACAAAAATAATATTTTTTTCTGTGCTTAGTGTATGAGCTATTTTTTGTGTGAAGACTTCTTTTGAGGGTGAGGGAAGAATAATCTGAAAGTCTTTTTCAAATCCCCCTTTTTGTTTTCCCCCTTTATCAAGGGGGACTTTAGTTTTTTTGATTTTTTTTATTATGGATTCTACTGCGTCGATTGCTGGTTTGGCTTTCATAAGTAATCCAGCTCCTCAACCGTAAATAGTGTCGTCTACTTGTTGATGTTTATCTGGACAAAATGTTCTTGGATTGGTAAAAGTGAAGCTCAGAATTTTTTTTTCTTGAGCTTTTTTGATAAGCGAAGTTTCTATGAAACTCTTAAATATGTCTGGGAAAATGCTGACTATATGAATATGCATAATTTAATGAATAATGAAAAGTGAAAAATGAAAAATGTCGGATTTTATATCTTATGGACTATTGTAATTTACGATAGTTAATATTAAGACAAGTCACACATTATTCATTATTAATTATTAGTTTTTCATTAAGTTTTAGAATCCTTTTGCAATATATTGTACCAATCTAATGATAACATATGATGATACCACGATAAGTAATCCTACAAGTGATCAAACAATTCCTTTCTTTGCGTTGGCTGGATCTTTTCCTGAACTTGCTGCGAAGATAAACATAAGTCCTGATACTACGAGTGCTACTGTCACCAAAGTTCCGATAAAGAATGTCGCTGAAAGTACTACATCTTGTACGAAAAGTCCAACAGATGTTGGGTCTCCGCTATTTCTTACGCTTTTTCTAATTCCTAGAGTATCATAGATATTGAGTTTACATTGTCCATTGGTGAGTTGAGTTTCACTACAAGAGATTCCCATAACTGAATCTGATGGTGCTAATGGTGTATTTCATGATTCTATTACTGTTTCTGTACAACTCAATACATCATTACCATAACTACAGCTACAATTTGATCATGCTATTCCTGCTCCTAAACTTGTTGTTGGACATGAATCTACCACTCAATTTGTACAAGTACATGTTGGATCTTCTCATTGCCCCCAAGAAAAATTTGCACTAACAAAAATTACTAATAAAAGAATACTGATTATTTTCTTCATTTGTTTTTGTATACAAAATAAATATGCCAAACTTATATCAATTCTCCTTGATTTTGCAAACTAAGATACTAACCTAAGTGGTATGAAATTACTTAAGGAGTATATCAGAAAAACACTAGCTCATAGGCATCTTGGCAGGGCAATGGTGGGCGCGGTAGCATTGAATACAGTCAGAACTATCTTGGGGATTCCTGATCTCGAATGATATGTCAGCTTCAATGTATTTTTTCTCAAAACAAATGATCAGACACTTAAAATACAGGTTTTTAAACAAAAAAATCAGATCTTACATGACGTAAATCTGGCTTTAGAAAAGATTGGTTACAAAACTAGAATTGAAGAAATTCGTATGAAATAATTATTTTATTGTCATTGCAAAGAATATAGTGAAGAAGTAATCTGTCATAAAAACAGGATTGCTTCACTGCGCCTGCCTGTCGCAGGCAAGTTCGCAATGACGGTGATTTTTTTATTCTTTTTCTTCTTCTTCGACAGGAAATTCTTTTTCAAAACTTTTAAATTCTTTGAGATACATTGTTTCAAAGTCATCATATACTTTGTCCAAAAATTCAGGAAAATTTGATATTTTTGTCTTTAAATAATCTGCTACTTCTGGAGTCACTCATTTTTCTTCTAAAATATCCAAAAATCATTGACCATCTTTTTCGTCGATTTGTCCTACGATGTGTGTCATTACTCGATCATAGAGTACTGGTTTTGTTTCTTCTATCATCATTTCGAGTCCTTCATCGTCAATATCGGGAATCACTTTTATGAGCATTTGTTCAATAAATATATCCGTATCAATCATATTTTTATTTATTGGTAAAAGGTTGGTTCTAAGGTATGTATTTGTGCTGAAAAAACAAGATAAATTATTTATGTTCTCCATATACATTACATTGACTTTTTTGGATAAATCACTATAAGTTTTATTCATAACAAAAACTAAATAAATAAATTATGATAAAAAAAACTTTTTTCTTGATGATTTTGGTTGCTGTGATGGCTTCCTCAATCTTTGCTACCAATAACGATACGATTAAATATATGATCGTTTATGGTCAGGGCATTGATACGCTTATTCAACAAGCTGGAGACAAAATTGGTTCAGATGTACTTGCATTCTATGAAAATGAAGATCAATTTTTTCGTGGTGATCCCATGAGTAATGGTATAATTGAATGTTCTTCTTATGGACATAAGTTTTGGCTTCAAAATGTTAGGATGGAAGAAGATACCTTGGTTGGTTTTGTTAAAATATTATCAGCTATTGTTGTTGACGATCCAAATGTGTTGATAACAGCTGTTATTCAGCCCACTGCTGGTGATGCAAATCCTCCTGTTGATTTAGAACTTCCGTTAACATATGTATTGTTAATTGGCTTATTGATTATTTTTGCGATTATATCTTGTTTCTGGTTATTTCTTAAAAAGAAAAAACAATCAAAATCAGAACAATAATCACATTATTCTTATTATAGAGTTTCCAGAATTTTTATTCTGGAGACTTTTTCTTTTCTCTTGACATTTGTTATTAAATACTTATAAGTATTTAAACAAATAAATAAACTAAATAAAAAAACATGAAAAAATTTTTGATATTCGCATTTTTGTTTGTCATAGTGACAAGCTTTGCACAAGCTAATACAAATGATACTATTGTTGCTGGAAACAGAGTTTCCATTGCTAAGGGTGATACTGCATTTATTGCAGGTATTGACTCCATAATAATTGTAAAGAGTGATACGATAACAAATTCTGAAAAAATCGACATTTATGCTGATGGAAAAAAGAAAATGTCTCAATGGGTACAATCTGGTTACACAAGTAATGTTGACCCTAATGACAGTTTAAAGGTTGTTATTCAAGTTGTTGGCGGTGATGTTGACAGTCCTGATAGTCTTCCTATTGCATTCATTTATCGTCTTTTGGTATGTATTGTTATTTTAATCGGCTTTAGTCTAGTAAAACGTTTACTATAATCACACATGTTGTTTAATTAAAAATTCTCAGGGTATTACCTGAGAATTTTTTTGTTGTATAATTATTTTTTATCATCAGTTATAACTACAATATTTTTTCCTGATGTGTTTGTATTATCTATATTTATTGCTGCTTCACCTGTATTTATACATCCATGAGATTTTGCATTGTCCTCTATTTCTATTGTTTCTATCGCATCTTTATATGCTGTTAGGTTTTTTGGTGGTTGATATATTGGATGTATTTCTAATGCATATTTATTTAATTCATATTTGGTCTTATCGATTTTGTATGTTTTTTCGTCTATCGGTACTAGTATTAGAGCTAGAGGTACTATTGTATTTTTAGTATTATTTATCGTATCTCCAATATATTTGTCTGTAAGTGTATATTTTTTATTAATAATAAATAATCAGCTTGGAGTATTTGTATTTACCTCTTTATCATGATAAATAACTCCCTTATTTGTTTTATACCATGCATAAGGAACTCGTTCTCCTTTTTCCCCCATATCTTCTCCCAATAATACTACTTGTCTACTTAGAAGTTTGTGTTCTTTAGTCAAAAGATAGAGATGATAATCTGTCTTGGAAATAATAATATAATTTTCATTATTATTATTTATTTCTCCTGAAACAAATTTTTGATATATATCTTTTACATCTTGAGCAATCTCTTGATTTTCCAACAGTTCTTTACCATAAAGACCAGTATATCAATTAGAAAATCTTTTTAAACTGTTGCGATCTATTTTTCCTGTAGCCATATTTGATGGATATTTAGAATCTCTTTTCATACCAAAAAGTTCTTGTGTTTCTATTAGTTTTCCATTTCTTAATAGTTCAATAACTTGTTCTCTTGTTTCTTGAATATTAATAGCATTGACCACCATACTTAGATCTTCATATGAAATTCATTGTGTTAATTTGTCTGATCATATCTGTTGTTTGAGTATATCTGGTGTGATGGTTATTCTTGTTGAAATTTTTGCAATCGAATCTTGTTCATTTCATTTTTTGATTGTTTCTTCTATTTTTTCATTGGCTTTTCTTTTTGCTTCGTCTTTTCCATAATTGTAAATATAAAAAACTAGTCCTCCTGTAACTCATAGAATGGTTATTATTTTTAGTATTTTATGAAATAATTTTTTCATCTTTGGTTTATTTTTTTCTTTTTTTAGTATTTTTCTTACTTCTTCTGGTGTCTTATTTTTGAAGATTTCCATAAGCTTTTTCTCTTCTTCTGTAATATCTAATGCTTTATCACTTATATTTTCTTTTATTTCTGATTTTTTTTGATTGCGTAATATTTCTAATTTTTCTTTTTCTCGATTTTCCAAAATTTCTAACTCATCGAGTCTTTTTTTTATCTGATCTGAGGTTAGATTATTTGTCATTATTATTTTTTTGAAATAAATTATTATTTATCTGCAATAACCTTGATTCCAAGTTTTTTGGTTAATTCAAAAAACATATATAAATCATTGTGATCAGCTCTTTCACTTGCTTCTTTTTTACTGATTTCTCATATTTTAAACGCATTTTCCAATGTTTCTTGGCTTAGTATATTGAGTTTTTCTCTATCATCTTTTAGTCCTTCTCGTAGTTGTTGTCTAAGCATTTCTTTTTCTTTTGTTATTTCTTGTACTTTTTCTTTTTGTATGTCTATTTTTTCTTGTAGTGATTTTGGTTTGATTCTTTGTCGTGTTTTTTTTCGATTAAACGACTTCTTTACCTTTTTTATTTTTTCTTTTTTGGCCTCTGGTTTAACTTTTTTTTCTTTAGATTCTTCAATTACTGGTGTAGATTTTTCTACTATAGGTAATATTACTTCTGGTTCCTTTTCAACCTTTGGTTCTACTTTTTTAGGTTCTATAATTTTCACTTTAGCTTCTGGTTTTATTTTTTTTGGTTCTTCAATCTTTTTAATTTCTTCAGTTTCTACTTTAGGTTGTTGTATATTGAATCCTGGTATAAAATGTGTGTTTGAAATTGCTTCTTTTATTGTCATTCTTTTTTCTTTTTTCTTTGGTTTTTCTTCTTTAATTTTTGGTTTCTTTTCGGCCTTTGGTTCTGCTTTTTTAGTTTCTATAATTTCCACTTTAGCTTCTGGTTTTATTTTTTTTGGTTTTTCAATTATTTTCTTTTTTTCTACCTCAACTTTTGGGGGAATAATTACTGGTTCCTTAATGACTTCTGGTTCAATCACCTCTGGTTCAATTACTTTTGGTGTTATTTTTAATTCTATCTTTGGTCCATAATTTTCTTTGACAATATGGGGAACAATGAATCCAAGATTTACTTCTTGATCCTCATTTAGTGGTTGTATTTTGCTCATTTCTTTCGCTATTTTTACTTTTTCTTCCATATTTGCGTTTCACAAAATATCAGCAATATCTTTTTTATATTCTGAAATCTTTTGCTGTTTTTGCGAAAGTTTTGTGAGCTCTTGAATTTTTTCTATTGTATCCATGATTGTGTTAGTTTAATAACAATAAAATTAATAGTTATTGTCTAAGATAGTATAATCTGATTGTTCTTCTGTATCTGGTTCAGTTTTTTTTGTTTTTCTTCATTTTTTATCTTTAGTAGGCGGAGTATTTATATCTAATATATCATTTCTATCCGCTCTTTTAAATGTGTTTATATATGCAGGAATAGGTATTGGTATAATATTTTCTGGAGTCGCTATTGTTTGTGAATAATTCAAGGCTCCTTGTACTATTCTTTCTCCAGCGTTATTATATGTTTGTCCTACGATATCATATGCTGATCCGTTGTATGCTGCGTTAAGTGTTATAGTTCATGAATTTACTCAGCTATCGTTTAGTGCTTTTGCTGTTTGTTCGAGTCCTTCTACACATCTCATTCCTTGGAGATAGTCGTTTGTAAATCCTTTTTCTGTTCGTACTTGTTCTCGAGGTTTATTGTGGATTTCGTTGATAAGATTGATTTTGGTTCATTCACTGATATTTGTCATTTGTAAGATTTCTTTTTGTACATCAACTACTTTAGTAAGATATTCTGATTGAGTAAGGTGTCATGAAAGTACGTGAGTCGCATCTGTTCCTCATCCGTATTGGAAATTTATCGTCTGATGCCCTGCGTTTGGAGTTCCGAAAAATTCTTTTGATTGAGTATAGAGGTTGTTATCTCCAGCCAATTCATGTTTACCTAGCATAAAATTTTCTCCTATATTACCTTTATCGCTTACAGTATGACTAGATGTATCTGTACTTGCTAAGCTTGTGGCAAGGTATGATAATCCAAAGGCAAGTCCTCATGCTTTCGCTGCACCAACCAATGATTTTTCTGTTTGACGATATTTAAATCTCTTTCGTGATTTTTGATATCCGATTTCGTTTACTTCATTACCTGTTCCGTTATTGATAAGATCCATTTCTCTTTTATATGTTCTCGTAGTCTCAAATTCGTCTAGCTTTTTATCCAATCTCATTGCTCCTGAAAGTACCAATCTATATATTGTCTGATATTCTTTTTCTGCTTCGTCTTTATTTTCAGATCCTAAGAAATTCTGTCCTGTTTTTTTATGAAAATTTAGACGTGCAAGTGCTTGCCCAATTAAATCTTCTAATTGCCTTGGTTTTGTACCGTCGAGTTCTGGTTGAGTCAATAAATCATTTATGCTGTTTGTCAATTCTTTGGAATTTTTTAGCTGATCGTGTGTTGTCATTATATAATCTTTAAATTGTCTTACATCTCTAGCTTTTTTACCAAATCCAAAATGATACAACATAAATCTTGTTGCTGGATTCATCTTGCTTATTTCGTTCATTAATTTTTCACGTTCATTTCTATTTTCCATAAGATTAACTGCCTGATTTCTTTGATATCCAACATGTTCTTTATTGTAATGCGCATGTTTTTTGATAAACGTTTTAACAAATGCCATTGTACCTACTCATCATGCAACTGCGAGTGGTCCTAGAGGAGCGAGGAGTATTGCTGGAGTAATTATTGCTCCAAGTTTTGTTACTCATCGAAGTGTTCAGAATGCATTTTTTGCAAATGGATGTTTTTCTAACCATTTACCAAATCTACTTGTATCTGAAATTGGTTTATCCAATCGATCACCAGCTTTTGTCATTGTACCTCTAAATCATTTTACCTCTTGTTTTACATCATATGCTTCTTCTCATTTTGCGAGAATTTGTACTTTAAGCATCATTGTTTGTTTTGCTATCATCGTCAATGCTCCATTATGAGCTTGATAATTACTGAGTTTTTTCATTGCATCTTTATCATCAAATTTAATGTTGAGTGTTTTCAAAAATGTTGGATTTTTTTGATATGTTTTGAAATATTCTATAATTCTTTCTCTAGCAAATATATTAAAATTCTTTTCTGCTACTGGATCTCACGCTGCTATTGCTGGATTTTGAAACATATTTTTTGTAATTTCCTTTACTAGTTTTTGATGATCTCTAAATGCAAGCACGTCTTCAGCTACATTTGATGACATCTGTTGTATGTTATTTTCTTTGATGATATTTGAAACAGGATTACTCGCATCAAGTGTTTTGTCTTCTATAATTGATTTGAAATCTTTTCTGAAAGTATCTTCATTTATCGCCCCTTGAATTAATTCATCTTTTATAATCTGTATTTCTTTGTATGTTTCTGGATAATTTGTTTCATCGATAGTAGCAAGTTTATCTATGTTTTTAAAATTATTTTCCAATTCCATTGCATGACGGTCTGCTCATTTTACAAGATTTTCATCTCGTTGCATACCTCATTTCATTTTCATATATTTGCGGGTATAATAATCTTTCATATATCATCTTCCTACAAATAGTGCTGCTTTAGTTGGCCATGATCGTGGTTTGTATCGTGTAGTATTTTTATATATCTTTCTTAACTTTTCTCCTGCTTCACGTTCAGCGATAGCACGAGTAATTTTTGTAGTATCAGAAATGGTTGATGTATGTTCTATCATTGATTCAAATTCCTTTTCTTCTTCTTCAATTGGTGTTGGGATTATTTTTTTATCTTTAGTATTTATTATTTCAGGTGATTTTTGTAGTGTTGATATTTTTGACTGTAGTCACTTCGTAGCTTGTGATTTTTCTGTTTCTTTAACTTCACCACCATGAAGTGCTTCGTATGCTCTCTCTGCTCTTTCTAATTCTTTAATTTGCGCTTCTGTTCGTTTGATAACGAAATGTGTAACTTCTCCGTTTGTTTTTTTGATAAGTTCTATTTTTTTATTGTACTTGTTGTTTTTATCTAATCTTTCAAAAGATAATTTTGTTTCTTCTTCTGCTGTTTTTCCTTCAAATAAGATCATTTTCTTTTGATCCAAAATAATTTGTTCACTGAGTTCTTTATCGAGTTGTTTAAGTATTTCTTCTTTATCTATTGAATTTTCTGTATTTATCTTTTTATATTGGGCTACTAATGTTTTATATTTTCCTTGTTCTTTGATTTCTATAATCTTTCCTCAGAAATTTATTTGTGCTGGAAAAAATGTGTTTTCTCTCGTCTTGGAAATTTCTCCCATAAGTTCATTTCTCTTGATGAGATTTTGGTCAAGCTTTAAGTCTTTGATCATCTCAAGTTTAAGATTTTCAAGCATCTGGTCTTTTTTGCTTTTGACCTGGTTTTGAGCTGATACAAGTTCTAGATTTTTGTTTGGAGTGATAGCCATTTTTTATGGGAATATATAAAGTTTTTTCGGAATACTTAATTATACTCGCGAACGCCATTTTTGTCAAATATTATGGAACTTTTTATGGATTAAAATTTAGCTATTTTTTTATTTTTGAATGCTCCGCAGGGTCACTTTTTTTCTTGATAAAAAAAGTAACCAAAAACATCAAGTCAGATGCAGAACTCAGGACGAATATTTCAAATACACATGACTTACCAACTCACCTCAAACCCCACCTAGGCGGGTCCCCATTTCGGTTCGTTCCAGTTAATTGTTTCATCTGTGTTTGAATTACTATCTCGTGGCGTGCACCTGCCTGCCGCAGGCAGGTCTGACATTTGTATTTTAGTATTTTTTTTAGATACAAAAAAACTGACCAAATTAGCCAGTTTCTTATGTTTTTCTGTGTTTTATTTTTTATAAGCTATTTGCTTTTTGTTTTGTTTCTTTTTTACTTTCTTGTTCTTTTTTTTTTGCATCTATGAGTTCTTGACGTGCATCTTGAAGATCAATAGTTGCTTTTTTAAGTGCTTCTTCTTTGTCTGTTACATTTTCTTTTGCTGTTGTTACGTTTTCTACATCATTATCGTGTGATTTTGCTGTTTTAGTTACATCTGATTCTTTTGCTCCACAACTTGAAAGAGTTAAGGCTATTGCGCTAGCACACCCAAGTTTTATAAGTTTTTTTTTCAAACCTTTCCAAGTATTTGATTTGGGTAATTTTTTTGTTAATTGATCCATTTGTTGTATATAATGGGATAAAAAGATATATTTTATTCTGCTTCTACGATTTCATCGCTTACCATATCAACAACGATATCAGAGAGTAAGTCTTTGTAGTCAGGGATTTTTGATTGAAGATATTCATCGATAGCTGTTGTATCTTTTTCATTATCTTCCAAAAATTTTACATCTTCGTCAGTCAATGTGAATTCTACGGATTCTAAGATTTCATCCATGATCGTGTCATATACGTCATCCTTTTGTATCTCAGGATTGATTTCTTTGAGTTGAGAATAGATGTAATCAGTTGCTTGTTGAATGTTTTTAACGTTTTCCATGGTGTGATAATTATATAAAAATAAAATTTATGCTACTTTTTTTATTTGTCCTTCTTTTGCTGGGACGTTCATTTGGATTATTTTATCTTCTTTGGTAGCGTTTTTTTCTGTTTCAATGAATGGATTTGTCCATGCAGTAGCTCTTTGTTTTGCATATGCATAACCGTAATAGTTTATTCTTTTTTTGAGTGCATCGATTGTTTTTTGTTCTTCTTCTGTTTTTTCTCCTTTATCTAAAACTGCGAAAAGATTATTTTTTCCTCTATTGAATTGATTGTGAAATTGTTCTGGATTCATTTGAAGTCCTATATTTGAACCTATTTTATTTATTCCTGCAGAGAGATTAATTCCTGTATAGCGGAGGAATCTTGGTTTTTCAAATCCCATAATAAATCTTACTCCATCTATAGGTTTGTCTCATATTTTATTAAATTTTTCTATAAGTTTATTTTCTGTCATTCTTCTTCTGATGGTAGTAAATTGTAGTCTTTCAGTAAGCATACGTGTTACTACTCATCATTTTGTTTCTCTTTTACCAAATCTAATCCATCTTGTAGAAATTTTTCCTAATTCTTCTGTCTTATAATCTATTTTTCCAAGAAAAAAACTTTTTGCGTTTTCATATTCTTCTTTTGTTTTTTTGAGTTCTTCTTTTATAATCTTTAATTCACTTTCTTGATTCTTTTTTTCGCTTTCACTGCTATTTTTAATTTCTTTGATTTTATTTATATATCTTTCGATAGTCTCTCAAAGTCTAGTTTTTGATTTTTCTATGATTTTTTCTGCATTTTCTTTTGTATTTTCTGGTTTATCATTCAGAAGATTTGTAAGTTCTTCCATTTTCATGGTTTTTTGTTGTGTAGCTTTTTGTGTTGCCTCTGTCATTTCTGTTTTATGTTCTTTTCCTTGTTCATCTATTTTTTTAATTGCGGCTTCTAATTCTTTTGCTTTTGCTCAATCAAAACTGGCATTTGCTATATCCAGTTCGTTCACTAACTCGTCTCTTGTTTTTGTTGTGTCGAGTGTACTCATTATACTATCTGAATGAATAAAAATTTTCTCTAACATAATTATACTCAGAAAAATTTTTCTGTCAAAAAAACGGACACTTTTTTTGTGTCCATCACTGATAAATCATTGTAAATCGCTTAATTTTGCCAAAAAATGACTAAAATGGCGTAAAATTCAAAAAATTACTCGTTTTTACTTTCGTTCTTGGCTCATCTGTTTTTTTCTATAAGAATTTGCGAATCTATGCGCTTCATCTCTAGCTTTTAATAATATTTTATCTGCTTGGTCATAGACCATAGGTATTTCGTGAATTTTGAGTTTATCATCCAGACGATAGATTATTTCGGTTATAAGCTTGTTTGGTTGTACAAATCCTCCATCCGCATCGGCGGATAGCTCCTCCTTTGACAAGGAGGCCATTAGTTTTTTAGTTTTTCAGATGTTGGATTTGGTCCTTGCTTCTCATTTTCCCAAAGAAATAATATCAATCTGACTGATTATTTTTTTTCGTTTTGGATCCTTACACAACTTTTTTACTACCCCCAACTGACCTTTTCCACCATCGATAATCAATAAATTTGGTAGTTCTCATCAGCTATTTTCTCTACGTTCCAAAAGTTCTTGTAATGCTTCATAATCATCGGATTTTTTCGCTTTGATTTTGTATTTGCGATATCATTTTTTGTAGGGGAGTCATGCCATCAGACAAGAAAGTCATCCACTTGTTCGTCATCCACTGAGATGAGAAATGTCGATGCATTCTATTTTATATGGTATATTTTTCAGTCCATACCTCGCTTGCAGCGTCTTAAACATATCGTTAATCATCGTACTTTCTTCTTGAAGTTATTGAGAAATAATATATGAATCCAAAAAATTTTCAGCTAATTTCCAAAGTTCTTTCGTTGTTGTTTTTCCTAATTTACTAAGATTTTTGCTGGTGATTTGAATTTCATTCTTACTTTTTTTCATACTAGCTTCTCCAAACGTCCTCTGTATTGCTAGATAGAGACTGTCTTCTTCGATATCGCTGTGTTGTTCTTTACTGGTAATGACATCCATCAATTTTCCTTGCGTGAAAACTAGTACCGTATAGATAAATTGCGTACCTATTGATTTCATTAATGCGAGATACCCGTCTTTTTTTTCTGGAAGGACGACATTCTGTTTTTCGACAAATCATTGTAATGACTGATAAACATCTCTTAGTTGAGCTGCTCGTTCAAAGTTTTCATGAATGATTGCTTCTTCTATCTGATGGTGGATTTCTGACTGGATAGGTTTTGTATTTCACTTAAAAAACGATACTACATTAGCAATTATGCTTTTATAGTCTTCTTCAAATCCCCCCTTTTGTTTCCCCCCTTTATCAAGGGGGCCTTTAGCTAGTTTACATCGGCCACGACAGAGTCAGAAATAATAATCTGAACATAACTTTCCTTGCTTAAATTGTGTATTTTTACAGCCTCTGAATTTCAATATCTGCCTTAGATACTGTAAAAACTTCTTAAGTTGTATAGTATCATTTTTAGGCCCGATATAAAGCGCGTTATCGTTGATTTTTTTCCTGGTTAAAAAAATCTGAGGAAAGGATTCTTTCGTAATTTTGATATATATGTAGCTATTATCAGCTTTCAATAAATTATTATATTCAGGTTGATGTTGTTTGATCATATTATCTTCCAAATAGAGTGCTTCGCTTTCGTTTTTTACCATTAAAAAATCTACTTTATCTGCCTTATCCAACATTTCCTGTTTTCGAACTGAATTGGGTGAAAAATATTGTGAGAGTCTTTTTTGAAGATTTTTTGCTTTTCCGATATATAAAATAGTTCACTTTCTGTCCTTAAACAGGTAAATTCCGGCATTATTTGGTATCTTACTGATATCTGTAGTAAACATGTTTATGAGAGTAGTATTTTTGTCAGTATTTTCAAGCTATTAAGATTTATAGCTTTTTTCTCTTGAAAATTACTAACAAATAGTTAGATTATAGCTTCACATAAAATATTGACAATTATGAAAAAAACTATTACTTCTTTTTTATTTATTTTTAGAATGTTTATTGAAAAGTTTTTGCTCTCTTTCCAAATTTTTTTATTCAATTGGTTTCATGTTGATTTCGATGTTTGGATACGCAGAATTTATTGTGTGGGAGTAACTTTTCTTGGAATATTCTTAGTATTATTTGGTATCATGGTAATGAAAGGCGCGTTTAATTCACCAGATCAATTTAGCACTGTTGCTATATTTATTGTTGGTTTATTTGTTGTAACTAGTAGCATCTTATTTGTTATTCGGTTTATGCCAAAAAAACCTACCCCTGATTACTATTCTTAGTGTTTAATCTCGTGTATTTCACGGGATTTTTTTAAAACAAAAAAACTTCGCTTCGGCGAAGTTTTTTTGTAATCTATATTAGATTATTTTTTAGACTTTTTAACAAGTTCGTATACTCCTTTTTCTACTCTCTTGAAAAGATCCTTGTATTTTTGAAGATTTAACATTACAGTATTTGGACTAACCATTTTTTCTTTTAACATTTCTTTGCAAAGTTCTTTAACGTTCATTGCTCTATCATTTCTGTCAAAGATTCTTACAAGAATTTCTTTTACCATACCTCCTTCATATCATCGTTCTTTGAGTCCGTAGATTCAAAGTCCTAGATTAACGAAGAGATCATTATTTTTTACTAATTCATTGTGAACTGTATTTACTTTGACATTTTTTGCTGGAAATCGTTCCATAATTTTTGCTGGAAGTTCCTGATAGTGAACTGGTTTGTTAATTCTTCTCATGGTGTAAAGAATCTTCAATTTGATAGTCTTTGGGTTTACATCAGCAAATGTAGGTAATCCTACTTTTCCATCAAATACATTAATTTCTCTGATTGATTCGAAGAAATTTACGTAGAAAAGATCGTTTTTCATATAATGGACATCTTTGTAGTCTTTTGCAAAATTTTCTTTCATCCAACCAATGAATTCATACAAGTCTTGGCTCTTAGCTCTTTTTTCAAAGTAAGAACTGATTGTAAGTACCATTTTAGTCAAGAGATCTTCGTATAATGGTTCAAGATAGAATGCTTTATTTAAATACTTATTTCTCTTGAGATATGTTACGTCAAAGTCTGAAACAAGAATTAATTTAAGTTCTTGTTTAGAAAATTTAAATACATTTTTATTTACGAGTTTAGAAATTAATATATCTTCTATGAGTAAACCTCCATGAACATCAAGAACTTTTTTAGCCTCTTGAAGAACCTCCATATAAGTGTCGTTACCTACAATAAGTCTTCTAAATCTCATTAATGCTTGAGTTTCTATTTGTCTGATTCTTTCTCTCGTGAGTGAATATTCCTTTCCAATTCTTTGGAGAGGTGTTTCTTTTGAACCATCAAGGCCAAACTTCTTCATAAGAACAAGTCTTTCTTTTGGTTTACAATATATCAAAATATCTTTCAAGTTTGTACTCTCGATATTTACTTTAAGTTTCTTATCATCCATTTTTACATTAAAATTCATAAGAAATTAATTTTAAGTTAGGTAAAATGAAGTATTTTTAGGTATTTTTTACTCTTTAAGTAATAAGAATATGCTTGTTAATGTCAAGAGATTGTTCGGGTATTTTTTTGTACTCTCTTACTTGTTCAGGACCATCTAAACATTGAATTTAAATATGATACAATCACCGTCTTGTACTATATACTCCTTTCCTTCTAGTTTTACAAGTCATTTTTCTTTGGCCTTTATCCAAGAACCTTGAGCTACTAAATCATCATATTTGACTATTTCTGCTTTGATAAACCCTTTTTCAAAATCTGTATGAATGGCTGCAGCTGCCTGTGGGGCAGTTGATCAGATTGGTGTAGTCCAAGATCTTGTTTCTTTTTCTCCTGTCGTAAAATAATACATTAATCCCACTTTTTCAAATCCTAACTTAATAAGATCATTTAATGTTGGAATATGTGCTACTTTATCAATACTTACCAATTCTCTAATGAATTCATCTTTGTCTTCATCAGTCATATCCATCATTTCTGATTCTAATTTTGCACATACGATTGCTACGGGACTCTCTAATTTTATCATAAATTCATTTGCTATTTCGTGTGCAAATGGAATATCGTCTTGTCCAATGTTTATAGCATAAACAATGGGTTTCGTAGTCAAAAAGTTGTATGATTTTATAAGTCTTTGATCGTCTTTACTGAGTTTATCTTTTATATTATGTGCTATTTTTCCTTGAACTAAGGCATTTTGGATTTCCATTAAAATTTCAACTAATCTTACTTCATCTTTACTACCTTTTCCTACTTTTGTTTTCTTCACGAGATTGTGTAGATTTCTTTCAATAACCTCTAGATCGGCAAAAATAAGTTCAGTATTGATAATTTCTACATCTCTCATTGGATCTATTGCTCACTCTACATGTACAACATCACTGTCTTTGAAATATCTCAATACTTGTACGATGGCGTCAACTTCTCTGATATGCGAAAGAAATTTATTTCCTAATCATTCTCCTTTGCTTGCTCCTTTCACGAGACCCGCAATATCAACAAATTCTATACTGGAATATATTCTCTTTTTGGATTGCCCCATCTCAGCGAGTATATCAATTCTTGGATCTTTGACATCAACGATTCCTATATTTGGATTAATTGTACAAAAGGGAAAATTTTCTGCAGGCGCAGCGTAAGATTTTGTCAATGCATTAAAGAGTGTAGATTTTCCGATATTCGGCATTCAGACGATTCAGATTTTCATTTTAATTCAACTAACAACTAAAATTTTATTTGTTTGTATGTAATTGATTGTTTATTACAAATATTTTTTTCTATCGCCTCGCCGGCTGGGCCTTACTTTTTGCCATTGCTACAAAAAGTAATCAAAAAGATCTAGGAAAAAACAATCCGCCATGTTGTTTTTTCCTTTTACTAGACAATCAGAGCGGACTTTCCAGCAGGAAAATTCAATACGAATGTTTTGCTATGAGTTTAAATTATTATTTTTTATTCAATACAAAAATATCCTCCTTCCAGATTAAGTTTTTTATATACTGGACATCAACCACAGATACAACCTTGTTTTTCTTTGATACATTTGCTTTTGATTCAAATACAATAAGCGATTTTTTCTTTTCCTGTTTTGCTGGAACATTCTTTGAAGCTAGGACATGTTTTACATATACACTCCTTGAATGCTATTTTCTGTTGTGCTGTTGTGAACATTCTTAATTTGCGGTATAGTCATAAAGCCATTTAGTCGGATCTATTTTTCTCGCTAATTTCGTTTCTGTCATTATATTTTGCGCCAATAATTTCACTTCTTCTTGGTAACTATCGTTCAATACTATCTTCTTGTCTGCATAGGTAGAGTAGGCGATTGATGACATGGCGTACATACTGCTAAACGGGGGAAATACCATACCGAAATTATTCAGCGTCATGAAAAGATTAGATATGGTCATGCCCGCTCCTGCTTCGTGGCCTGTGACGATAATTCCAGCAACTTTTCCTAGAAAACGTCTCAATAAACCACTGCCTGGAATAGCATTGTCTGCTGTGAGTTCTATGAATTTCATGTGTTTGATATTTAGATTTTTGTCTTTAGATCTTTTAGGATCTGCGGGTTGTAAACTTCAATCCAGACTTATACATCTATCTATAAAAGCCGCCATCAATGTCGAAATTTTGAAATTGTTTACTGGTGTTGCAAAAATTATTGCATCAGCTTCCAATATTTTGTCATATAGAATATTACTCATGTCGTCTGCCATTTTCGTTCCCTTAGGATAACATGAACAATAGAAGTGACATTGGGTGTTGGCTGTAGAATAACATGCTTTGCAATGTTGGATGTTGTATTTTTTCAGGCTGATAAGCTCGGTATCAGCTCATGATTTTTTACATTGTTCGAGACATTTTTTCAATAATTCTTCTGAATTTGAACTTTCTTGTGCCATATCAAATTCATCTCTTGCTGATCCGGAGATACCCAAAACTTTTATTTTCTTTTTACGATTCTTGATCAATGATTTTGCTTCTTTGATGGTGTCTTTTTGAATTTCTTGAAATCTTTTAAGTGTTTTATTATCTATATCAAGCGTCTTCATCAATTCTTCATCTGATAATTTATTTTGTTTCATGGGCGGTTTTGAAGTAAGATAAAACCTTATTTGACGGTGATTGTTCATTTCATATTTAAATGTGGTACACAATGATATGTATAAGTTCCTGCTTGGGTGAATGTATATGAAAAACTTTGTCATTGCTGTAAAGCAGTACTCTTGAACGATCCATCATCTGCTACGACCGAATGAGCTACCTCATCATTATTTGTCCAACTTATAGTTCCTCCTACACTGATTTCTGTAGATGCTGATGAAAATTTAAAGTTAGCGATAGTAATATTTTTTGAAGTAACGACGTTTGTCTTTGGTGTAGGAGTTTCTACAACTGTTGGTGTGGATGTTACTGTGGTTGCTCTACATGCGTAATATTCTCCACAATCAGAAGAGCTGAAAACCAAATATTTTTCTTGGTCTGTTGGACAAGAATCTACCGTCGGCATTCCTGGACAAGGAGTAGGAATTTGAGTAGTTTCTGCTGTTGGTGTAGATGAGGCTGGAACAGCTGGTACTGTTTTGTACTGACTACATCCTGCAAGAAATATTATTGATATTGTTCAGATAATGAGTGAAATTTTTTTCATATGAATATATTAAAAGTTAAAAAGGTATTCCATAAGAAATAATAGCAAGTGAAGCGTGTAAAATTACTGAAATGATAAAAATATGCCAATACCAATTGTGCATATCATAAAATTTCTGGTACCATTTATACTTCCAAAGTGTATTTCGAAGCTTATTCCCCAATCTACACCTACAAGAAGCCCAGACCAAAAATAGAGAAATAATATTTGTGATTCCAAGAATAAATACAAATTTTGGGAATAGACTTTCAAAAGGCATGTTATCTTTTTACATAATAAAATCTGTCATTATTGCTTATCTGTATGGGTAGGCCCATTATTTATTTGAAATGTACATATAGTATTGTGAATATCAATGTGTTTTTACATGAGAAATAGTATTCCAAATACTGTCGTGAATGCGAGGTTTGTAAGTATATAACATTATATAAAGATAAAAAATCTAATTAATTTCTATATCGATATGTCTTACTTGTGGAAATTTTTCTTTTATTTTTTTTTCTACATCATCGATTTTTGTTCCTATGATTCTCGGTACTCTTCTGGTATAATCGATACAAAATTCTAAAAAATCAGCATAACTTTCTTTTACTTCTTCATATTCATTTTTCAAAAAATTATTTCTGTTTATTTCTTTCAATAATCCTGTTCCATTACATTCTATTTCACATTTGATGTGATAGGTATCCATATCCAAAATCGTCGATTTGAAATCTATTACTTTTTCTATGATTTCAGATTTTTCCATAAATTCAATAATATCTTCTTTGATTTCATGGGGGATAGATTTACCGATCAAAAGTTTTCTATTTTTATCAATCAATATAATCGCCATATATCATAAGAGTATTCATATTATTATTGAGGTAATTGCATCTCGTACAGGATTTTGCGTGATATATGAGCATATCAATCATACGGTCGCTATAAGCACACCCACCACTGCAATGGTATCTTCGTAGACTACAGCTAGTGTTATTGGGTCCGCGTGTTCCAAAATCAGTTTCCATTTTTTATGTGTTGAAGATTTTTTTATCTCATTGATAGCTATTGCGAGTGTAATAGATTCAATTATAAATGATATTGCCAAGATAATAAATGTTCGCTTGCTAATATGTATTTCTCCTGGATGTATCAACATCGTAACTCCATGATAAGTGGTTACTCATGCTCATACAAAAAATATTCCACATGCAGAAATCAATGCTCGTAAAAATCTTTCTTTTTTATATCCGTAAGAAAAATTGTCTGTAGCTTGCTTGGTAGAACGTTTTACTCCTATCATAAGTAATGTTTGATTTGCTGTATCTGCTATACTATGTATAGACTCTGAAAACAATGATGATGATCATGATGACAAAAATCATAAAAATTTAATGACAGCGATGATAGTATTTCCTATAACTGCTGCCGTCACTGATACCCATCATTTTTGGTGTTTTACCTTGTTCATATTTCTATTAAAATTTAATGACATAAATTTCTTTGCTTTCTTTTCTACATGCGTCTGGTTTGAGTGTTTTAATGTGCTTTCCACCAAATATATCTTTCATTTCTTTTACAAATTCTTCAAATCCTGGACCCATAAATACTTTGATAACAAATTTTCATTCTGGTTTCAAAAGATTTTTCAAGATCGGTTTCACGTATTCCAACAATTCAAATAATCTTATCGCATCAACATCTTTGACTCCGATTGTATTTGGTGCCATATCAGATTGAATTAAATCTACTTTTTCTATACCATTTTCTGCTAATATTTCTTTGATATGTTCTACATCTTGTATATCTGCTTTATAAGTTTTTACACCTGGAAGATTAAGATCCATATCTTGAATATCAACTCCCAAAATTTTATAATTTTTTATATGATTCTTATTCATGAAATTGACTGCATATTGAATCCAACTTCCTGGAGCACATCCGATATCCATAATCGTTTTTGTGTCTTTACCAAAAAGATGAAATTTGTTTTGAATTTCTTCTAATTTAAATGCACTTCTTGCTTTATATCACTCCTTCTTTGCCTTTTTGAAATAATGATCTTGAAATTCAAATTTTGATCCCATATATACACGAACAATTAAAATTACTATATTAGCTTATGTATTTAGTTAAAAAAAACAATTTATTTTGTCCTCCTTTCGAAAAGGAGGAGAACCACGAAGTGGGGGAGGATTTAAGTCGTACGACACGAAATCCCTCATCCTAAAGGATACCTCTCCCTTTTATCCCGCTTTGCGGGACAGGCGCCGGGAGACAAATTGTTTTTTTTATTTAATGATGAATTTTCTCAACTCTTTTTTTGTTTCTTTGTAGTTTGGACAAAAGCTTTCCACAAGTGTTCGAAATTTTTTGCTATGATTTTTTACTTTAAGATGACATGCTTCATGGATGATGACATATTTGATATATTTTGTCGGTAGATGGATCAGATCCAGATTCAAAGAAAATTTCTGGTCATGAGTACAACTTCCTCGTTTAGATATCGTTTTTCTAAAGATAATACTTTTGTATGGTATACCCAATTTTTTGCTATAAATATCAAAAATTGGCGTAGCATACTCCTTCAAAATCTCTTTGGTAATGTTTTTTATCGTTCCTGTATGTTCTTTCATTAGTTGTGTTTTGGAAACTTGTTCACCAAAAAGCAATATGCTATCTTTTTGGATGGGATCGATATGAGTCCTTTTCTTGTAGCGTTGTAATAATTTTTCTCATTTAGCGATCATTATAGTTTCAAATTTTGTTCATTTTTTGGAAAGAGGAATAGTGATCTGGAGCTTTCCGTCCTTATCTATTCTTGCGTATCCGTGTCTGATATATTTATATATTATTTCCATAATGGGAAAGTATATTGTTTGCTTACTTGAAGGCAATAAAATTATATATATAATAATAGGTTGACTTTTGATGTAAAATATGTATACATTTTTCTCACCAACACATGAAAAGTATGTCAATGTTAGAATTGCGTCAAGTTTTATGGCAAAGGTTGGGCCAAAGTCTTTCTGAGGAACAAAAACAAAAATACCAAGATGACTTGAGATACATTAGTTCTGCTTTATCTAAGGAATTTAATATTCCTCGCTCAGCTCTGTTTATGCTTAAAGATTCTCAAACATTTTCTAATGCTTTGGCCGAATATGTAAAAAAAATGTAACGTTCTCTGTTTTCAGAGAACGTTTTTTTTTATTAATTAATAATATAATTCTCCTGGTCCTCTTCTTGGAGGACGTTTAGTAAGTCATTTTATGGTTTCACAGATATCTGTATCCGGTATGTATGTTTCACTTTCATCGCCATATGGTCATTCTCATCTTTCATAATCTTTATCTGTTCTTTCTTGCTTACTTTTTTTTGATTGTCAAAAATCTATGATTACTGGTACTATACCATTCTTTTTTTGCATAAACATAATATTACTTGGATTGCCTCATATATCTCTATGAAATAATCATTCCTTATGACAGTCTCCGAGAAATTCTTTTATTTTTTGTTGTACTACTCGTCAATCTTTTTCATTAAATATTGGTCAATATAATGTTTGATCGTAATATATTTTTTCTATTGTTTTATTGTACGTCTCTGTATTTAATAAAGCTATACCTTTTACTCCTGTATATTTTTGGATCATTAATTCATTATTTTCGTTTAAAAAATTAACAATTTTAAACATTGTCTCTCTTGCTTCTTTATCGTTTTTGAAATCAAAAGTACTAGCTTTATTTATATTTGCTTCATCTATATTTTTATTTATTCCTTGTATTTTCGCAAAAAAATCAGGATATTTTTCTTCAAATTTATCATAAAAAGATTCTGCTATTTTTTCTACTTTTAAGTTAAATAGTGTTTTTCCATCTATATATTCCATCAAAAAATAATTACCATTGTTTGCTTTGACTTCTCATAGCGTCTCTGGTACTTCTACTCATCTGTTGTTTTTTTTTGCTACTTTGCAAAATTCTTTTTGTAATTTTATTTCTTCTGTGAGTTGATTATCAAAACGTTTTTTTACTGCCAAAAATATTTTTTTTTGTTTGTTAGCCAATTCTATTTCTATCTTATATACTACTCATTCTTTTCATTCTCATATATACTCCATATCGTTGTGTTCTATTTTATTTTTTGTTTGTTTAAATATATGTTCTCACAAATGTAAAAACATGTCATCATCTTCCATGATGCTTTTCAGATTTTCTTGAATTTGTTTAGATAATACGTCTGCTTGTGGTTCTTTTTTGTTGATATTATCTGGTTCTTTTTTGAGATCCATATACTTAGTATTTATTATGATAAATAATATCTTTCTAAGTATATCCCTAAAGTTGTTTTTTGTCAATTTTTAGCAATTAAAAAAAGTTCGTCAGTTGACGAACTTTTTATATACTATATATTAGCTATTAGTTTCCTGTCCAGTAACTTACTGTAACCGTTCTACTACCTGTATTACCAACTAGATCGCTAAATGTAAATATGAAACTTCCGTTTCCTGTAAATGTATAATTGTAAGCATTTACTCCTGTAAGTGTTTCACTTCGTCCAGTCAATGTTGCAAGTATGTCTCCTGATATATATGTTCATTGATCTGGGCTTAGAGTTGTACCAGCTGTAGGAGCTGTTTTGTCTATATTACTAACTGTTGCTGTTGCGCTACCTGTGTTTCCAGCAAGATCACTGAATGTAAATATGAAACTTCCGTTTCCTGTAAAGGTATGAGTGTAAGCATTTACTCACGTAATAGTTTCACTTCGTCCAGTGAGCGTAACAATAACATCACCACTTGTTGCTCATGTTGTAGAATATGATACTGTAGCAGTAGGATGTATACTGTCTCCCGTAACAATATTTCCCGTAATATTATTAACTGTTGCTGTTCTATTTCCTGCATTACCAGCAAGATCGCTGAAGGTAAATACAAAACTTCCATTTCCTGTGAATGTATGGCTATACGCGTTTACTCACGTAATAGTTTCACTTCGTCCAGTCAATGTAGCGATTACGTTTCCTGTAGTGCTTCATGTAGTAGAATAAACTACAGTAGCAGTAGGTGCTGTAACATCTCCCGTGTTGATTAATTCATCAGCTCTTTGCATCATAAGCATAACATATCCTCTAATTTCCAATTGATCTGGGTTAGAAATCATAGTCATGATACCAGCTTGATTAAGAGCAGCTAAGTGTTCTGCATAATATGGATTAGTATCCACATTGTACACATCATCATAAAGAGCTCTAGAAAGAACTGTTCCAAATTGTGCTCTAGTTACGATACCATTTGGATTGAAAGAGTCGATACCAACACCCATCAAACCTAATTGACAAGCGTTTGTTACACCGTTGTCATATTGAGAATCCAATGCGATTGATATATCTGGAAAATTACAATCAATTGATGTGTTAGGAGTTTTCCCCAAAACTTCAATAGCGTAGTTAGCCATCATTTTAGCCATAGCTACTCTTGTTAGAGAACCATACATATCAGCATTATCGATTGTAGACATAGTAGTTATACTATTACTATAAGCATAGTTATAAGCCCCTATAAGTTCTTGGCTATATGCAAATAAAATTCCAAATCCCAAAAGAGACACGCTCAAGGATAGTAATAAAAATTTTTTCATTAAAAAACATTATAAAAATAAAAATTAATTGATAATAATAATTATGTTATAATTATCAAGCAAAATGCAGAAACAGATCATTATTTTCCATATTTAGAATTTGTTCATAGATTTTCTTCAATTCTCATGAGTTGATTATATTTTGCTACTCTATCTGTTCTACTCAATGAACCTGTTTTGATAAATCATGTGTTCATCGCTACCACTAAGTCAGCAATAAATGTATCTTCTGTTTCTCCTGATCTATGTGATACGATAGCATTCATACCATGTTCTTGAGCCATATGTATACAATCAATTGTCTCTGAAACGGATCAGATTTGATTTAATTTTATAAGAATTGCATTTGCTAATGATTGATCGATACCTATTTGTAATCTCTCTATATTTGTCACAAACAAATCGTCTCCAATTATCATAATCTTATCTCCTAATGTACTTTGCATATTTTTTCGTCATTCAAAATCGTCTTCTGCATGACTATCTTCGATAGAGATGATAGGATATTTTTCTACTCGACTTGTATACATATCAGTAAGTTCAGATGCAGAGAATGTTTTATTTTCTGCTCATAAGACATATTTACCGTCTTTATAAAATTCTGAAGCTGCAGCATCAATAGCCAATTTTATTTTTCCTTCATGTCCTGCATTTTTTACTGCTTCCATAATAACCTGAAAAGCTTCTTCGTTACTTCAGAGATTTGGTGCATATCCACCTTCGTCTCCGACTCCTGTATTATATCCTTTATTATTCAAAATCTTTTTCAAAGCATGGAAAATTTCAGCACCCATTCTTACTGCTTCATGAATATTTTGTGCACCAACGGGTACAATCATAAATTCTTGAATATCTACGTTATTGTCAGCATGTGATCCACCGTTTATAATATTCATCATAGGAATAGGTAAGGTGATTCACTCGTTATTACCAATATATTCATAGATCCATTTTCCTTCAGTTTTTGCACAAGCTACTACGAAAGCCATAGATGTACCAAGAATTGCATTTGCTCCGAGTTTAGATTTGCTTGGCGTTCCATCGAGCTTTATAAGTAGCTCATCAAGTGATCTATAATCAGTAAATTCTTTTCCAATTATTGTATTTTTGATAGTTGTATTTACATTTGCTACAGCAGTAAGTGTACCTTTCCCACCATATCTTTTTGGATCATTATCTCTGAGTTCAAGTGCTTCGTGCACACCAGTTGATGCTCCAGATGGAACGATTGATCTTCCTATGACTCCGTTATCTAACGTTATTTCTACTTCTACTGTGGGATTACCTCTACTATCTAATACTTCACGTCCATGAACATTTTGAATTTTATACATTATTTATATATAAAAATATAAAGTACTATTGTATATATGATTCAATTATTTTTTTGCAATAAAAAATTTATCAGTCGAAAATACAAAATATTTGCTTTTTTTCTACTCTTGAATATACTTATATTACTTTATATCTTTCATATTTTCTATGGATGATTTAAATAAAAAAAATATTTCTGAAGACGAGAAACATTTGCCTCTTGCTTCTTTATGATCAACAACAGCTAATCAACTTTTAGATGAGTTTTCTCATGCTAAGGAACTTTTTCATGAAGAAAATATTACTGATGATTTAATTGCTTCATTACCAGATAAACAATTTTATTTACATGATAAAAAACTTGAAAAACTTGTAAAATATATCATGATAGAATTTTGACAAAATATTACGAAACATTGATTACAAAAAATTGATAAATCTGCTTCATTACAATCTCCTATATCTCAAATGTCTTTAAGAATATGATCTAATGAGCTTTTTATAGAGACAGAAAATTATTTAAAAGTAAATAATGTTATTTTAAATAAATCTTTTATTGGGGATGAAGGTAATATACAAAGCTTTACTGATCACATAAAAATAATTTGAAATTTATGATATGAAAATCTTAAATCTGAACACCAAAAGGTCTTGCTTATGGAAGATAAACAAGATAAATATGCTTTAAGTAAAGAAGAGAAAAGACAAAAATGAGCAGGATTGTGATTTATTGATGTAGCAAAAAAAATAAAAAAAACATACAATAAAATCTGACAAGTTTTTTTACCTATGGTAGAAAAAGTAAATGATAATATTTATAGATTTAGACTTATTACTAGAATTTCCTTATTAGAACAATAGTTCATATATTAGATTTTAATCTGACCCTTAGAATTTTCAAATATTTCTTTTTTGAATGTTTCTAGATATCAACCATTTATACTGATTTCACATGCAATATCTGTGTCGCATTTTTCCTCTATTATTTTTGCTGTAAACTTATTAACGACATTTCTTACAACGGGTACGAGATCAAATGCATAGTTGAATTTTACTGTTTTCATAATCTCTGTCTCAATGATTTTGGCGTGCTCAATAACTTTTTTTGCTGCTTCTCCGTAGGCTTGAATCAAACCCCCAACGCCAAGTAAAGTTCCACCAAAATACCTTGTAACGACTACGAGGACATTGTGAAGATTATGTTTTTCTATCATATTCATGATTGGTTTTCCAGCTGTGCTTACTGGTTCTCCTGCATCATTAACTTTATTATATTTACACGTATATACTGCGGTATTGAATATATCATAATTCATTTGTATTTCATATTTGTATGCATAACAGCTATGACTTGCATCAGCATATTTTTTTTCTATTTCATTAATATATTTTTCTACCTCATCTTTATTTTCTATATGAAAAATATTTCCTATAAATATTGATCATTTAATTTTAGGAATTGTAAATTCATGATGTTCGCTAACTGTTTTATACAGAAGTTTTTCCATTATCTATGTATTATTTTATCTGAAACTAAATCAATTAATACTGGTGGTTTTCATTATTCTATTCTATAGATGGTGTCTATTGGATACACGAAAACTTTATCAGCATTTGCTTCGTCGATATAAAAATCTTTGTGTTGAAGAAAATCATTTAACTGAACTATTTTCATTGATGAAAGATGAATGATGAAAGAATCTGTCTTTGTAGACTATTGTAAATTTACCGTAGTTGATAAAAAAACAAATCATACATTATTAATTGTTAATTGTTCATTAGTTTTTATAGGTCTGTCTGTACGCGTACTTTAAATTCTGAAGTAATTAATATCGTTACTATTCCATGGAGTAATATTCGTACAGGAGTTAAACTTACAAATTGAAACATATACACATTGTTTTTTACAGCATTTGCTACACCTGATATTGCTGATATATTGATTCCGTCCATTCCTAAGATTGCTATTTGAAGTGTAAGCACCATACTGATTACGGTGAGTGGTACAAAGATTATTTGCAACATTTTTTTCAATGCTTCATCATCAGGAAGACTTATTTTTATTTTGGATGTTCTAAAAATAACTACAAGTAAAATTATATAGAGGATCAAAATAATTGTCATACTTCCATTATTTAAAAAATTTGCTACTTTGTCATATCAGAATCCCATAAAGGTGAACTCTGGAGTCTTTTTCATTGCTTCCACTGCGAGATTGATAGATTGTGAAGCTGCAAGACAAATACTACTCAAAATATAATTTCCCAAAATTACTTTGATCATTTTTTCTATCCCAATCGTGAATGCAAAAACTGCTAATATTCCAACGAGAATCACGATTGCATATGTGATAAGATTTTCGGTCATAGAATAGCGAGAAAAATGTAAAATATTGTCTTATTATTTGTTGAAAAAGTTCTTGTTATATATACATTATAGTTCGTAACTTTATATATGTATCCAATTTGATGAAGTTTTCAACTAAAAGACGACCTACCAGAGGTAGGCAAGGGTTTACTATACGAGAAATACTTGTTGTTGTGATAGTTATTTCTGTTGGATTATTGTCTGTAGTTGTCGTACTTACCAATGGAATGAAGTATGTCCAAAAAACGAGACAGAAAGTAGTCGCATTAAATCTTGCAAGAGAGTGAATGGAAGCGATCTATCAGATAAGAGATACTAATCGAACGAGACGAGCTGGAGTAAAGGATGGATGCTGGCTAAAAATTAATCCTTTGGTAGATGATCAATGATCTGAAAGATGTATTGATGATATTCGATTTACTTCTGGGACTTACGTGCTTCAACGTCTAATGACATGATGACAAGAATACTTTGCTTTAACTGGTCCGCTGTTGACCTGAATCAATCTTAGTAATGGTTTGGAAAGTAATTCATGATTTTCCCTATGTCAGCAAAGTGGATATTGGGATTCGTGTATGGGACAATTACCTACCATGAGTGAGGGAAAATATTTTAGACAAATAGAATGACTCTGATTATATCTTAAAGACGTTGCTACTGTATGATGAGATTTGATTGTTTGTACATGATCAGTTGGTCCCGATTGTTGAACGAGTAGAGCAAAAGAATTTCGTTTTTGTAGTAAGGTAGCATATATAGGTGATAGTACTTGAGAGGTGAAAATTTGTTGAGTGATAACGAACTTCAAAGGGAAATAAAAAATAGTTTTAAGTTTTAAGTGCTAAGTTCTAAATTTAGGATTTATTATATGATAAACTATCGTGGATTACGATAGTCTATAATGATACAATTTATTTACTTAGCATTTAACACTTAGCATTTAACATTGTATTTTAGTAATATGGATGTAAAAGCATTAGAAAAATTCTTTGATTATAAACCATTTGTTGATCAAGATCCCCAAATTATTGTGGATAAAATTCTCGAAAAAGCTAAAAAATATTTACCAGCAAAACAGATTCCTTTTATTCAAAAGGCATACCTTTATGCAGCAGAAAAACATGCAGGACAAGTGAGACTTTCTTGAGAAGCATATGTTATTCATCCACTTAGAGCGACTGTTTTTCTTATGGATATTAGACCGGATTTGGAAACCATCCAAACTTGTCTGCTTCATGATGTCATAGAAGATTGTGATGTCTCTGAAAAAGATATAGAGAAAGAATTTGGTACTGAGGTTGCTAGTTTGTGTGAATGAATGGTTAAAGTCTCCAAGATTAAATATAGATGAGAAGATAGACATCTAGAAACAATCAAGAAAACCTTTCTTGCGATGGCTCGTGATTTAAGAGTAATTTTTGTCAAACTTGCAGATCGTATTCACAATATCCAAACTTTATATTATCATCCGAATCCTTCTAAGAGAGCTAAAATTGCTCAAGAAACAATGAAAATTTATGTTCCTATTGCCAAAAGACTTGGACTTTATCATTATCAATTGTATTTAGAAAATGGTTCGTTTAAGGTATTAGAAGAATATGCATTTAATAATATATTTACCTATCTCAAGAAATATTTTGGTGAATGAGAAAGATATAGAGAAAGAGGAATTCAAATGCTGACAAATATTCTTCAACAAGAAGGAATAGAAAATTTTGAAGTTAAAGGAAGGATAAAGAGTCCTTATAGAATCTTTGAAAAACTTGAACATAGATATAAGGCACAAGATATTAATGCTGTTATGGATTTACTTGCTTATAGGGTTATTACCAAAACTGTAAGTGATTGTTATATGGTGCTTTGAATTATTCACAAACATTATACACCGCTAATCAAAAAAATTAAAGATTATGTTGCTGTTCCTAAATTTAATGGATATCAAAGTATTCATACAACTGTACTTTGAATGTTTCGTTTTCCTATAGAAATACAGATTAGAACCAATGATATGGATGATGTAGCTGAATTTTGAGTAGCTGCACATTTTGCGTATACAGAACATAATGCTCCCGTAAAGGTTTCTCAACAACAATGAGAATGGATAAAAAAATTACAAGATATTGTAAATAATTATACTTTACTTGATGATAAAGAACAATTTAAAAAAGAGCTCAGTATAGAAATTTTTGAAAAACGTATTTTCCTATACACACCACAAGGAGATGTTCTTGAATTGCCTCTTGGAAGTACTGTTTTGGACTTTGCTTTTGCTGTACATAGTACTATCTGACTACGTTTTAAAAATGCTATCGTCAATTGAGAAATAAAACCTATTAGTTATTCTCCACAAACTTGAGATGTAATCAAAATCAATACCTTTAAAAATAAATATTCTGCCAATAAACATCGATTAGAATTTCTTCATACCTCTGGAGCAAAAAATAATCTTACAAAATTTCTCAAAGGAGAACAAAGAGAACAACTTATTATTCAAGCACTTCAAGACCTCAATAAACATCTTAAAATATTCGAATTACCATTGTTTTCTTCTTCTGGTGATCAAATCAGTAAAAAATATTCCAAGGATGAAATAGAAAAAAAATTGATTGAGATTTTAGATAAAAAATCAAATTTTTCACAATTGATTAAATCAGTATATCCTAAAGAATTTGCTATTCAGAAAAAACAAACTCATATTGATCCAAGGTTTATAGAAAAAGATTTGCAGGTATCTAAAAATGCTTTATCGGTAGTCGTAGATGGCGATCCTCTTATAAATTATTATTTTTGTCCTGAGTGTAAACCTCAATCAGGAGAAAAAATTATCGCTAAAACATGAAGAGATGGTATTAAAATACATAGCATAAATTGTTGAGGTATTAAGACAATATTGTTTGATAAATTTCTTGAAGCGCATTGGTTGTGAGAGTCAGATAATTTATATAAAATTTGGATTGAAGTTAAATCTCCTAATAAACCATGAAATCTTATTGGGATGATGAAAATATTCACAGAACTTAATATACCAGTACTTCAGGTGACTATGAAAAATATCCAAGATAATATGAGTTTGGTAGCTTTTGAAACTGAATTTTCTAATCCAGGAAAAATAGCGTTCTTATTGAATAGCTTGAAAAAATATGATGATTCTCTAAAAGTAGTGAAGAAAAAGATATCTTAAAATAATGAAAAATGAATAATGAAAAATGAATAATGTCGGAATAATATATTATATCAAAAAAATACCAACATTATTCATTCTTAATTTTTAATTCTTAATTAGTTATGATGGGAACATGAGTCGGTGTTGTACTTGATAAATCTTCTTGGACTTTAGCTTCTATATTTTGAGCTAGTGGTGTTTCTCTTTGGATAAATATTGCAGCAATTTTTCTGATTTTCTTACGAATAGTATCTATTATTCGAGTAACAAAAGATATTATTAATAGAACAAATAGTTTTAGTATACAAGTAATTAGTATCTTGTTTGTAACGTTTTTGACTCCACTTATTTGATTACCAATCTATTTTCTTATTAGACCAAGTACATACAAAAGAGATAGAATACCTCGAAGAGAAGCTTGTGCTTCAAATTTAGTTCTTTGTTATAATTGTAATACTTTAAATCCAAAAGAATATGTTTGTTGTATTGCTTGTGGTGAAAGACTCAAAATAAAATGTAAAGAATGCTGAAATAATTATGCTCACTCATTCGCATATTGTAATATTTGTGGTGCACCAAATATAGACTAATAAATTAATGAAAAATTAAAAATTTATAATGAAAAATGAATGAATTGTATATATAAACTATTGTAATATATGATAGTCTCTAATATGACAAATCTAACATTATTCATTATTCATCATTCATCTTTCATCAAAATAATTTATGTTCCTAGTTTTTACGCTCGTACTTCTTGTTGTCGCTATAGGAATATTATCTAGTGTATATTCTATTTTTTTTCCGTTCATGCAAAATTTATGAACAGTAAATCAATATCATATGGCGTATTATGGTGCAATATCTGCTGTAGAAAGAGCTGAACTGGGACTAAGATATAGGGCTCCAGGATTTGTTTGATCGGGATGATTTCTTTGAACGGGGTGGTATGGTCCAGCAAGTGATTATACTCCAGAACTTCTTTCTGGTGTACAACAATGATTTCGATGGACTATAAATTCAAGAACTCATTCTATCCCAAATATCGGTATGGGAAATACTGATTCTATGTTGTCTGATCCTAATTGAGACAGTAAAAATTATAATCAACTCTGATATACATATTTAGAAACAATTATTTTGTCCTATGATAATACTGCTGATACCGATACATATACTTGAATAACAAATCCTGTATTTTTTTCTGATACTGAATTTGATTGAATATTTAGACTACCACCAAAGATTTTTAGTTGATTTGGTTGATGAATATCTGCTTCACTTTGCGCTAGTTTTATGGACTGATGTGATCCTGATGGTGATGGGACATATGATGATATAGCATTATCTTGGTCAATGGAATGATTATATAATGGAAATGGATTTAAAATATTTCCAACGATAGCTGTTTTTTATTATAGTTGAATGCAAGTTGATATCTATAATGATAATGCGATTAGGGAATCAATAATAAATAATACATGAAATATTAGATTCGAAAATACACGAACACCTATAGTTAATGGTTCTAATCTTACTAAACATAATGTCGTAGCTGCTGATGCTTCTACTATACAAACAATGCCTTTTTCTGCTATACTTTCTTCTTCAATGTTTTCTGGACTTCATTTATCGTTTGGTGCTACTAATCTTTTCCGTACGTATACGGGCGCAATATATCCTTATCTCGAATATCAATTTACTTTTCCTCAGGAGATTTCTGATAGATTTTATACGATAGAATGACATGGTCGTGTATGAGAATATGATGTAAAAATTGTACTAAAAAAACCAACTGCGCAAGGTACAGTAGGTGGTGATTTTACAGTAATTTTCTAGTTTTTTATTTTCTTATTTTTTTATGAAAAATATTCATGTTCTTATTGCTTCCATAGTTTTGTGATTTTTTTTATTTGTATGAAGTAGTGTTTTAGCGCTTACACCAAGTGATATCGGTAATTATCAGTATCGTGAAAGTATCCAATATCTTTATGATCATGGAGTAGTTGAAGGATATACTGATGGAACCTTTGGTCCTGATCGTGAAATCAATCGTGCAGAGATTATGAAAATAATTTTAAAATCACGTCTTGGTGAAGCTGTAGGTAGTTGAGCAAATTGTTTTCCTGATGTGCGTGAAGATTGGTTTGCGAGATACGTCTGTTATGCTCAAGATCATGCTATTGTAAAAGGATATGATGATTGAACTTTTAAACCATCCAGAACTGTTATTTTCGCTGAAGCCCTGAAGATGGCGTTAGAAACTTTTGATGCGAATGTCGGTCAGGTAAATTGAAATGATACACGGTATCAAAAGTATTTAGATTTTGTTCATAATAATACTATCTTTTCAAAATATACAATATTCCCTTCCCAAAATATTACTCGTGGTGAAATGTCCTATCTTATTCATAAACTTATGCTTGAAAAAGAGTGAAGTATACAATTCAATAATATACGTGATGTAGAGTCTGTAGGATGTTGAAAAACTCCTCCTAGTGCTCCTCAAACATCATCTCTCGTTGATGGTCAAACACGTAATTATATTACTGAAATAGGAAATAAATATAAACAAGATACTCCAATAAAATTGATCTTGGCATTTCATGGACGTACAAATTCCAATGACCAAGTTCGTGCTTATTATGATGTTAATGATGAGTCAAATGGTAATGCTATTATTGTTTATCCGAGTGGATTGCCAGAAGAAACATCTCCTCGTAATTGGAGTAGTCCATGAGATAAATCATATGCGCTCAGAGATTTTGCATTATTTGATCAGATTGTAAAAGACTTCACTACCAAATATTGTATCAACATGGATCAGATTTTTGTTGTAGGACATTCGCTTGGTGCATGGTTTACAAATAGTCTTTCTTGTGCACGTGGTAATGTTATTCGTGCTATCGGAAGTGTTGGTGGTGGTACTACAATAAACAATTGTAATGGTCCTGTAGCCGCTATTACTATGCAGAATCCTGCTGATAATCTCAGTCCATACGCTGCAGCAGTAACGGCTCGTGATCAGATGCTCAGACAAAATAGTTGTACAGAAAAAACTATGCCATATGGTTCTGTGGGTAATTGTGTTATCTATACTGAATGTCTAAAAGACGCACCAGTGATTTGGTGTCCATTTACAGAATCCTATAACTCTAACGGTAGTTTTTATCCGCACCAATGGCCTGATTATGCAGGTAAGACTATTATGGATTTCTTTGAAGCGTTGAAATAAATACATATATTCATTATTTTATTTTTTTAACTTCTCTTACTATGCTACGAACTATTGCTGTGATTCTCATTGTTCTTTGGTTACTTTGACTAGTGTCATCTTATACGCTCGGTGGATTTATCCACATACTTCTTGTGGTTGCGATTATCATGATTCTCATAAGAATAATCAATGGTAATAAGCTTTAAAAAAAACAATTTAATTATTTTTTGTACATAAAAAAAACCAACCGTGCAAGGCACAGTCGGTGGTAATTTTACGGTTATTTTCTAGAACTCTCGAGTTCATTTCATAGAACTTGATTGAGTATAATTTATTACTGTTGATTCAAAAAAATTAGATTTTTCTCCATTACTATTTTGTAATCTTTCAAGATGTTGATACGGATTTTTCGTAACATCAGGATATAGTGGTGCTAATCACAATAATCCCAATCTATCGTTTGCTAATCGTTTTGTATATTGCTCTGTTGTGTATTCATTGATTCCAATAATATTGTTTCCCAAAATATATTGAGCTCGTTTTATTTCTTGCTCAACTGCACTAGAAAACATTTCATAAATAATTTTTTCATTGTACATCTTTGGAAATTCTTTTTTTATTTCACGTAAAATATTACTAAACATTGTCACGTGTGTGAGTTCATCTCTACGTATATAACTTATCATTCTATCAGTAGCTTTCATTTTTTGATGATCAGCAAGAGTATCGAAGAATGCGAATCCATTATAAAAATATAATCCTTCCAATAAAAAATTTCCAACTAATCATTTGAAAAAATTATCATCATTTGGATTTTCTATAAACGCCTGATAAATTTCTCCTATGTATGTATTTCTTTCTAATAAGATTGGATTTTCTCTTCGAAAATAATAAATCTCTTCTCTTTTTTCTGCATCCGCAACGCTTTCCAATATTGTTGCATAGCTTTGTGAATGAATTGCTTCTTGATAGGTCTGAATAGCCAATAACAACTGCACTTCAGGTGCAGTAATATATTCAGCAAAATTAGGAAGATTTGTAGTTTGGATACTATCAAGAAAAATAAGAAAAGATAAAATTCCATCATATGCTCTTTTTTCTCCGTCAGTAAGCTCTTGTTTGTATTGGATACTATCTTCGTTTAGTCCAGATATTTTTTCTGGTATTCGAAAATTTCCTATCATCACGGTATACATAGATTTTGCTCGTGTATATTTGGTGTTGTTGAGATTGAAGAGTCCTGTCGTATTTCCTTTGATGATAGTTCTTGACTGGACGGTATCGTCGCCTGTGGGATTGAATATTTTATTTGGTATGAAGTCCATGAAAATAAATAAGCAGGTAAAAAGGGAACAGGGAGCAAGTTGCAGGGGATAAAATAACAAATATATAATATTATAACCTGTGACCTTCAACTTGTAACTTGTAACTACTTTTGTTTTAATTGTTCAGCTACGTGACCAGCTATTTTGATAGAGGGTTGTAATGTTTCTCCTCCTACGTTCCAGTTTGCTGGACAAGCGAGTCCAGGATTTGATCTTACAAATTCTAATGCTCTTACTTTTCTAAGTAATTCATTACTACTTCTTCCTATTGGTTCTGTAACGATTTCTATAGATTTTATTTCTCCATCTGGAGAGATGATAAATGTCCCTCTTGCACTATTCCCACTTGTTGTATTCAGTACTCCAAATCTTTTACTTAAGGCTCATGTTCTATCACTTACCATAGGGATTTTGAAATTTTCTAATAATTTTTCTGTCTCAATCCATCTCTTATGTGAGAATACTGTATCTGTGCTCGCTACCAAAACTTCAGCATTGCTTGCTTGAATATCTGCATATGTTTTGCTGAGATCTTTGAGTTCTGTAGGACATACAAAAGTAAAATCTGCTGGATAGAAAAGTAGTACTAACCATTTTCCTGCGAAATCTTTTATACTTTTATTTACGATGGCGTCTGTTGTTGAATCATAGATATCAAATGATATATCTTCTATTTTGTCTTCGAGTTGTAATGTTGTTATATTTTCCATTTTTTTTGGTTTAAAATAATAAAATGTTTTTTTATTTGTCATTTCGACCGAACAAAGTGAGTGGAGAAATCTCTTTACATTATTTCTATTTCAAATTGATATATTTTATAAAGGGATTTCTTGACTTCGCTCGAAATGACAATTATTACTTCTATCTACTACAATTATTGTTTATTTTATCCACTACAGCTTACGCATTCTTCTACTTCTAATCCCATACTTCTTACATAGTATACAGTTTTTATACCTTGCTGTCGTGCCTGAATATAATAGTTATATAGTTCTACAGGTGATGTCTCTGCTGGATTGAAGAGCCATTCAAAACTTATAGATTGATCAATCCATTTTTGTATCACGGTGATCATATTAATTACCTCCGTCATCTTCATATGAATATATTCTTTATAATATCGCATATTTTGTGGATTAAGATTTGGTGCTACATTTACTGAAGGAGCTATACTATTGGTCTCTACAAAATATTTTTTATAGATAGGAAGTAATCCTGCTGTCGTCCCTACTACAAGTGATGTACCGGTATTTGGCGCAGGGGAAAGGTGGTATGAAAACCTGAGTCCGTTATTTTTTATATCTTGTATCAAATTTTTTCGTTCATTTTTTAGTGTGCTATGTTTTTGATATCGTTGTTCGTCTCTTCAAAAAATTATTCCTTGTGACCATTTGCTTCATGGAAAATATTCATACATTCATCTTTCTTGTGCGAGCTGTACTGATGCTTGCAGTGTTGTGTATGCATATTGTTCGAATAATTTATCTACATGTTCTCTAGCAAATGCTGATTCGTACATCATGTTGTGAGTAGCTAAATATTCAGCAAGTCCCAAAAATCATAATCCTACGCTTCTATATTTTTTTGCAGTAAGCTCAGCTTCTTTGATAGGAAAATAATTTAATGTAATGACGTTATCAAGTATCCTCATGGCTATAGGAATAATTTTTTCTATATCTTCTTTTGTGTGTACTTTTGCTACATTGATAGAAGCTAAATTACAAACTACAGTATCTCCTGCTTTGTATTTGATACTTACGGTGCCGTCTTCTTCTACCTCTTCAATAAATGTAGATGGTGAAGTATTTTGACATATTTCTGTACAGAGTTGTGTAGAATACACATTTCCTTTATGACTGTTTGGGTTTGATTTATTTACAGTGTCACGGAAAAATACATATGGCATCCCTGTTTCTACAACTGATTTCAAAAATCTTTTGAACAAATCTTTTGCTGAGATTGTCTGTTTGAGACGTATATCATCTCTTTGTTCTAGTTTTTCATATTCTATAGTAAATTCTTCTCAAAATAAATCCTGTAATTTTTTACCTATTTTTTCTTCTATTTCTTTTGGATCAAATAGTGTCCAATGTCTATTTTCAATTACTCTTTGCATAAAAATATCTGGTACGCTTATCGCAGGAAAGATATCAAATGATTTTTTTCTAATATCTCCAGTTTCTGTTTGAAGATCAAAAAAATCTCAAATATCTTTGTGCCAAGCATCCAAGGTAATAGAGATTGCGCCTGCTCTTGCACCCAATTGATTTACAGCAATTGCGGTATCGTTGATTACTTTAACCCATGGAATTACTCCTCATGATGCACCTTGTATTCATCTAATATCTGATCATTTTGATCTAATGTTTCCCAAGTATGCTCCTATTCAACCTCAAAATTTTGATATCTGAGCCATATTTTCGATATTGTGATAGATTGATCTCAGATCGTCATCAAGATTTAATTTGAAACAGCTAGAAAGTTGATGAAAGTTTGTTCTTGCATTCATCAGTGTCGGTGTAGGTAGAGAAATTTTTTGAGTAGAGCAGTATTCATATATTTTTAATGCGATTTCAATTCTCTTGTCTTGAGTTTCAGGAATGGCGAGAAACAATGCTATCGTCATATACATTTCCTGAGGAAGTTCTTTATAGACTTTGTTTGGATTCAATAAATATCTTTTTTTGAGCATTAGTGTTGTAGTATAATTATATCCCATATCAGTTTCTTTGTTGAGATATTTTCCTACATACAAAATATCTTCTTTACTATAATGTTCAAAAAGTTTTTTGTAATATAATCAGTCATTGATATATTCTTCTATCAAATCCAGATAGCTTTCTGGAGTATAAATTTGTTTTTGTGTAATATTTCTTGTTTTACTTGCTTGCTTGTAGAGATCAATACTTGCTAATCTTCCTGCTATATATTCCCATTTAGTATTTTCTATACTAATAAGATTGATTGTTGCTTTGATCAACAATTTTGTGATGTCTTTGGTTGTTATATTGTTGATAATATATTTTTCTAAATTATTTTGTATTTCACTAAATGGGCATACTTCTGCTAATTCTTTTGCAATATACTTATACGTATTTTCTATTTTTTTTCGATCAAATGCTTCTTTTTCTCCATTGATTTTTATTACCATAAATGCTTTCTTTTTCAATTGTTCGTGTTTTTGTAAGAGTTCTTCTTCTCTTTCATGTTTGTGTTCTTCTCTATAAAGTATATATGATTTTGCAGTTTCAAACTTTTCATACTTCATCAATGTTTTTTCTACAACATCTTGAATATATTCTACATCGATATATTTCCCCTCTTGAAGTGTTTCTTGTTTTTTGAGTAATTGCTGATTGATGTCATCTACAATGATAGGAATATCTGTAGTTTCTGTATGCGTTGCTTGGTATGCTTTTGTAAGTGCAATTTGGATACGATTGATATCAAATGGTACAATCTCCCCGTTTCTTTTTTTAATTTGATTCATATTCATGGTATATAGAATAAAATATGTTTTTTCGCTTGCCTTTTTTGAAATACTATATATTGTGTTTTGTTTTTATGTTTAAACACTATATGTTGTGTTAGAGGGTATAGAAAAAAAATAATCACTTGCAAGCGAAAATGTTGAGAAAGTTTTTTTTGTTGTTTTGTAGGGGCTATTTTTCCTTCGGAGACATTCTTTTTTTGTCATTGCAACAAAAAAAGAATGCAAAAAAAATGCTAGCCAGATGCAAACCGAACGAACTGTCGCTTCGAATAAGATGGTTTACTATCTCACCTCCAACCCTGCTAAAGCAGGGACCCATTTCGGTTCGTTAGAATTAATTGCTACGAATTTGGGGAGTGTCTTGTCATACATCTGGCGTTGTAATATAGCTATTTTTACTCGTCTAATAAATTATGTACTTTCTGTAAATGCTTATCATCTACATGGGTATAAATCTGCGTAGTAGTTATAGAAGCGTGACCAAGTAATGTCTGTACGGCTCTGATGTCTGCTCATTTTTTAATCAGCGCGGTGGCGAAACTATGACGCAGAGTATGTGGTGAAACTTTTTTACTGATTCAAGCTAGCGCTGCGTACTTTCTAACTATTTCCTCTATACTGTTTCTACTGAGGTGGGTTCCAAATCCATTTCTTGAAAGACTTATAAATAAATATGTACTTGTGTCTTTTCTGAGTTCAAGATATTTTTTTAATGCACTAATGGCATGTTTGGTAGCAAATACGGAGCGGAGTTTCGATCATTTTCCGACAACTGAAAATTGATTGGAATCTAATTTAATATCTTTTTTTTGAAGCATTATCAATTCTGTAACTCTCAGTCCTGTTCCATATAAAAACTGAAGAATAGCAAAATCTCTCGCTTGTTTCAATTCATCTCTGGTGAATTCCAATGGTGCGGCGAGTATCTTTCAGATATCTTTTTCGTCAAGATAATTTACTTCTCTTGGTGATGTTTTTGCAAGTTCTAATTTGTCAGGACTCATACAGTCGATATCATTTTTTAATACAAATTTTAAGAATGCTCTGATAGCTACAATATGATAATTAATAGTTTTTACACTTAGTTTGTTTTTATGTAATGCCATTCTATAGTCGAGGAGTTGCATACGATTTACTTTGTTAATTTCTATATCACCACAAAATTCCAAAAATCTATTGAGTCGTAAACTATAGTTCTCAATAGTTTTTGGACTAAGATTTTTTTCGTACTGAAGATAATACATATATTTTTCTAGGAGTGAGCTGATGATGGTACTAGAAATTGTATTTTTGAAAAATTTTTTGCCCTGTGGGGATTTAGTTTGATGTAGTTCAGGTGTCTTGTGTTGTGTCGTTCATTCCTTGAATTTCATTTGTTGGAGTAGTAGTTGAAACTGATCCTGTAGTGTCAGAAGTAGTAGTTTCTCCTGTCAATTCTTTGAGTTGTATAATGTATTGATCGAATTGTGCAAAGTATCAATTGAGATTATTTATTTCTTCTCCGTTTGCAATCTTTTCAAGAAAAGTGGTTGCTTTTTTAGTGATATATAATCCATATTTTATAATGGTATTATTACCCATTGTTTTTCCTTGTTCAAGAAAATAATCTCCTTGAGTTACATAATCAGTCAATCTACTAACGTCGTTTTGTTCTGGTTCGCTTGTTGTAGCTCAGAGATCACTTAATGCTCAAAATGTATCATCTATAACTTCTACTGGAGCACTTTCATGAGTTCCTGTTCCTGTCTCTATTATTCCACTAAGTTCTTCTGTGGTATTTACGATTTCTTCAACTGTTCCTGTAGTATTATCTATTGCATGTATTTGTGCATTCTTATTACCCAATATATTTCCTAATTCTATAGGATACATAGTTTTGAGAATAAAGAATGTTGTAAATCAAAGTCCCATAAACATTACTACAAAAAGTAACATTTTTATTCCTTTCTTTTTATCTTGTGGAATATTTGTTTGTATAACTGCTTGTACAGGTGTTTGAGTTGTTATTGTTGGTATAGTAAATGCAAACCCCCTTTCGTTTTCCCCCTTAACAAGGGGACTTCCAGCTGGAGTTCCGAACATTGCATCAAGATCAAATGTTTTTGGTGTTTCTACTACTGTTGGCTGTGGAGTTACCACAGCTTCTGGAGCTAAACCGCCTGCACTTTCATGTCATTCTAACTCGTCAATTATTTTCATATCTTCTTGTAATTCTACTGGTGCTGCAGCAGTAATTGGTTCTGACTCAATTGTTGTTGATGGTGTGTTTATTTCTGTTACAGATTCCAGGTTTCAAGTTGCAGGTTGTATTTCAGCTACTGGCTCTGGAATCACTATTTTTTCTGGTTTAATTTCTTCTGGTACTTCAACTACTGGTTCAACTGGTGTAGTTTCTAATAATGTTGGTTCGGCTGCAATTGGCATTTCAGCTATAGTTTCTTGATTCTGGATTGCTTCGTTTGCACTCGCAATGACTTCTGTCGGTGTTTCAACTACTGGTTCAACGTTTTTTTGATCTTCGGTTTTCAATCGATCGTCGTCTTTTGGAGCATCAGATAAATTGAGATCTAAATCTAAATTGGTCTCAGGTGGAAGGTCTCAGGTGGAAGGTTGTATTTCAGTTTTAGGAGCTTCTTCAAGATTTATTTGTAAATCTTGTGCTACTGGTATTACTGGATTTTTTGTGTCTGCCATTTGTGTCGTACTAAGTAATAAAGTTGTTAGCTTATTACTATTATAATCTGAATCGTTTATTTTGTCAAAAAAAGTGCTTTTGAGCGACACATTGGCTTGACATTTTTATTTAAGATGAAACGATATATCATCGTATAATGAGCTTTGCAAGTCTTATTACTAAAATATTTATTTTTCTGTTATTGTAACAACATATAGTGATTGTATTGTAAAAATATTGAATAAGAATATATTTTCGATAAGAAAGTTTTTTATTTTTTTAATAAAATAATTAATTATGAAAACGTTTTCTAAAGTTTTATTAGTTGCTTGTTTTGGATTTGTTCTCACGGGAACAACAATGGCTGCTACAACACCATCTCTAGGATAAGCTACAAGTTATGGTGTTCTTGCTGGTACCTATACTAATCCAGCAGTAACCACTACAATCTATGGAGATGTTGGATTTACCACAGGACCGGGGGCGAATGTTCCTTTGCCTTTGGGATTACATCCTTCAGGGACGTATCCGAATTATGGAGATACTGCAAATGACACTCCTCAGGCAAGAATAGATGCAGCAAATGCTTTGTCTGTTGATTTGGCCCCTCAAGGACCGTGTATTAATATTTCACTAACTAATCTCAGTACTGACACTGACCATGGTACAATTGGTGTTTATGAACCAGGAGTTTATTGTACTGCTGGCGCTGTAACCGCAGCGAATATCACACTTAGCGGTGCAGGAACCTATATCTTCAGAATAAATGGTGCACTTGGTACGACAGCTCTTGATAGTGTTATATTAACTAATGGTGCGTCAGCTTGTGATGTGTTTTGGACTCCAATAGGTTCGACAACGCTTGCTGCAGGTACTAATTTTATAGGAACGATCATTGATAACGCAAATTTTATTACCTTAAATGATGCTGTCAATTGGACAGGTAGAGCATTATCATTGGGTGCTGGAACGGTTACTACTACATCAAATGATATTATTACCGTACCAACATCATGTACAGCTCCTGTAGCAGCAACAGGTGGTAGTGAAAGTACTCCAAGACTTATTCCTTTGATTAATATCCTCAAAGTTCCGACTCCTTTAATTTTGGTATGATCTGGTTTAGTTACATACAATTATACTGTCCAAAATATTTGACCAAATCTTGCATTGAGAAATATTACCGTAAATGATGATACATGTGGTCCGGTAACTTTAATTTCCGGTGATGTAAATAATGATGGTAGACTTGAATTAACTGAAAAACGATATTATAGATGTACAACAACGCTTTCAGCTACTACTACAAATATCGTGACCGTATATGGTGAAAGTGATGATAGTTATCGTGATGTCGCAACTGATACGGCAACTGCTATTGTTGTTGTAAGTACTGGTGCAACAATTACAGGATCGCTTACACCTCCATTGATTAACATCGTAAAAATACCTAGTCGCTTGACTCCATTTACCGTTGGAGGTGGTGATGTTACCTATACTTACACTGTAACAAATCCAGGTATAGTCGCTATGCATGATGTAGTTGTTACTGACGATAAATGTGGTCCGGTTTCTCTTATTATGGGTGATACTAATCTCGATCATCTGCTTGATATCAATGAAATATGGATTTATACATGTGATACAAATATTTATACTTCAACTAAAAATACTGCAACAGCCAAAGGTGAAGCAAACGGATTTACCGTTTATGACTATGCTTTCGCTAATGTATATGTTACTGTTCCTGGTCTTCCTAAGACATGACTTACGAGCACTCCATGGAATCTTGCTATACTTGGTAGTATCTTCCTTATATTTTGAATTTCATTTGTTGTAGCTTTAAGAAAACGTGATATCTAATATTCATAAATTTATGAGTCATCTGAAATATATGAAATCAAAATATTCATTATGAGGATCGTTATTTTTTGTTAATGTTATCGTCATTATATTTTTTGTGATACTTATCTTTCTTCTGGCTTTTGGCGTACCAGGTCAGTATTCTTCTTATGCTAAAACAACATCGTCTGTTAGTAGACAATCAGTGGTATCTCTTCAAAATATTTTTTCTGGAAAACAGATTTCTATCGGACTTCCTATTCGCCTAAAGATTTCAAAACTCAAGATTGATGCTCCGGTCAAATCTTTGGGTCTTACATCGGATGGAGCAATGGACACAACAAAAGGTCCATATGATGTAGCATGGTATAAATTCGGACCACGTCCCGGAGAAAAAGGCAGTGCGGTCATCGCTGGACATTATGGAAGATGGAAAAATGGTGCAATATCAGTATTCAATAAATTAAATACTTTAGTCAAAGGTGATATAATATCTGTCAAAGACGATAAAGGTGTAATCATTTCTTTTGTTGTGCGTGAAAGCAAACTCTATGCTCCTACCGCAGATGCTACAGATATCTTTTATTCAAATGATGGTAAGTCTCATCTTAATCTTGTCACTTGTGTCCAAGATAAAATTTCAAAAAAATATACCAAACGTTTGGTGGTGTTTACAGATAAAGTAATCAAGTAATTCATACCGATTTTCTTTGAAAGCTTCCAGCGTTTGGAAGTTTTTTAATTTTTCCTTTCTATCGCCTCGCCGGCTGGGGTTTCTTTTATAAATTTTTCAAACGCTTCGCTGGACTTACTTTTGGCATTGCCCCAAAAGTAAGCAAAAACTCTAGCTAGATGTAAAACTCTGAGCCAATATTTCAAATATATATTTTCTACCAACTCGACTCCGTCCCACCTGTGGCGGGTCCCACTTCGTCTCGTTTCATTTTTCTTCTTCATCTAAGAATCGCTTACTATCTCGTGGCGTACATCTAGCGTTTGTAATGAAGTAAAAATAATTCATTATTAATTATTTATTTTTTATCAGTTTACATATGTCTTCACAAAACTGCTCACCAAACCTTTATCTTTGGATAATAATATTTTATCAGCTTTGCTAATTCATTTATCGTGGATCCGGTAGTGGTGATATCGTCTACTATGAGTAAGGTTTCGTTTCCTTGTAATTGTAAATTTTTAGCTAGAGAAAATGTGTTTTTAAGATTGTGTAACCTTCAATTCCTATCTAGGCTTGCCTGCGTCTTCGTGTGTTTCTTTTTCTGCGCTATGGTGACCATGGGAACCTGTAATTTCTCGCTTAATTTTCTCGCTAAAAGTTCTGATTGATTATATCATTTGACGAAATAATGTCTGTACCAGTGACTTGGTATAAATGAAATGATTATATTTTCGTTCAGATTTTGATTTACTTGTAATGCTACCATCAGTCTTTCTACCAAAAATTTTCCAATATCTTTTTTATGAAAATATTTGAGTTTGATAATGAGTTTTTTAAGTAGGTCGGTGTAAGCGAATGGAATGATGATTCCTTCCAGATTGTTACTTTTGTATGTCCTACATTCTATGCAGGTTTTGTAATCCTTAGAAACTCTATGACAGTAGGGGCAGATTTCGGGGTGGGGAGTTAGCTTTTTTTTACAGGTTTTGCATAAATATGCTTCTGTGGTGGAGCAGTTGATACATTGTCTGGGGAAGAGGAGGTTGATGAGTTTCATAGTTGGAGTATATAGTAGTAAAAAAAGAAAAAAATGGAAAAAAGTAGGACAAAAAAAATCCAGCTGGGCTGGATAATTTCGACATCATAAAAAGTCTCGATACCTCAACTTTTTATTGCGTCTCAAATCAAAACTGACAAAGATAAAAAAAACTGTCTAGCTATGCTGAATACATTCTCTCAGCCAATCCAGAACCATGGATTGACGTTCGAAAAAACAAAGTTAAGACAAAAAGTCCCGACAGTTTTTGAAATCAGAAATTATCGCAATTTATTTCTATAAACTATTGAGATGTTTTATCCTTTTGATGCACGTCGAGATGTAGTTTTAAACATATAATCGTTATTATAGTCCGTATGATGTCTCTTAATGTCCGGAAAAAATCTGTGGTATCTACAAGATAATTCCCTTCATTTATCCATCGTAGCTCCAAACCGAACGAGAACAATAGGATAGCCAATATCCCTAGGATCATCTGATGCTTTGTATGAACATATGCATTGATTCCAAAGTATATGCCGATCATAATAACAAGCAGATACGTTACATTAATGGTCATTTTTTTGTAGTAAAGATATAAAATATTTATTTGTTGGTTGATGGGCAGTTGCCTGTCGTTCATGGTAGATTGCCGCTTGTTACTGTACATCATGTCGTGATGGATATATTCTCTGTATTTTTATTATTACCTATACTGATTTCTTTTGCTGCTTCTTGTGTATAATATTCTGCATCATAATAATCAGCCCCAATTGTTCATCCTCCCATATAGGTCATCCCGAAAAACATGAGTAGTACTCCAATGATTTTGGTTATAGCCATTCATGAGACCATGCCTGCTCATACGAGATATTTTGTATGATGTTTTTGTACATGTGCTATAATTTTTTCTTTGTGTTTGTGTACATGATGAGCAATGTGTTGATAGAGTTTCATGGAACAAAATTAATATATAAAAATTATTTTATCTGATTTCTTTAAACTGTTCAATTAATTCACGATATTCTTCATCTTTTTCGAAGTCAGTTTCTGTATCTCCTGTTACTGTAGGACGACTTTCTTCTGCTTCTTCTAATAATTCAATCATTTTTCTTTCTGCCCTATATCTTTCATTTATATTCGTCGCGGTATGATATTCATGATCTATTTCATAAAATTTATCTTTCAATTCTTGAGTTGTAAATGGATTTTCATTTGGATCTTCATTGATTTCTTCGTGAGCGATATCGTCTATTCTATTGAATATTTCAATGGTTTTATACATTTCTAATTTTTCGTTTGCTGCATTAGATTTTCCTATATTCATATGTATACCTAGAAATACCCCTATTAATACGATGATCTTTATGACACTAAGTCCAAAAGCCATACCTGCTCAGAATAGATATTTTTTGTGGTGCTTATTTACATGCTTGATAATTTTGTGATGGAGTTTCATATAACCCTTTAATGGATAAAAGTTGTGTAGATTATTTTATTATTGTGTCAAACAATAGATTGATATCGTCATATTTTTTATCTCGTTTTTGACTTTGTTTATCGTCCAATAATCATGAATTATCCATAAATTTATCCATCTTTTCCATTAGTTCATCTATTTCTTTTGCATATCTTATTTTTTCTTTTATGGTCTTTGCCGCATGAAATTTTGTATCTATCTCATAAAATAATTCATATCATGATTCGTAATTTTCCCATCTTTTTCGTCAATCAACAATTCATTCATGAGCAATATCATCAATCTTTAAAAATATTTGTAATGCTTGAGCCATTTGTATGTCTTTATTGGTTTGTGAATTTTTATATACAAATAATCCTATACCTATTAGACAAATAATTATAATTAGTATACTTTTGATTATCATATTTTTAGAAAAAACTATTATATTTCAAAATATTTGAAGTGATATTGTATCTTGTTTATTTTTTTTGTTTTTCATTATATATATATGATATAAAAGAGTACTTATCTGATTTCTTTAAATTGTTCAATCAATTCACGATATTCTTCATCTTTTTCAAAATCACTTTCTTTATTTCATGTTACATTAGGACGACTTTCTTCTGCTTCTTTTAATAATGCAATCATTTTTTTTTCTGTTTTATGTTTTTCTTCAATATCTCTTGTGCTATGATATATATCATCTATTTTATAAAATTTATCTTTCAATTCTTGTGTTGTAAATGGATTTTCATCTAGATTTTCATTGATTTCTTGATGAGCGATATCATCTATCTTTATAAAGAGATTTATTGTTTGATACATTTTTTTTGTATTATCATCTGTATTGTCTTGATTGATAAGTATGCCTATCGCTATCAATATCCCTACGATTACTATTCCCAATGTCGTTCGAGGTCAGAGTATTCTTTTTTTCATTTTTTGTTTATTATGTATATAAAAGTTATTTTTGTAATAATCCATCTATCTCTTTTTCTATCTTTTCAAATTTTTCTTGTGCTGTTTTTTGAAAGGGATTGTTTGTTTGCCCCAATAACTTGTGAATAAATATGTTTTGATCTTTGATAAGTATGAAAAGTTTTTCTGCTGCTTTATATTTTTCGTCTCTATATTGTATAGTATGATATGTATTATCTGCCGTATGAAACATTCTATCTCGTTCCATATTATATTCACTATTTTGCATATCATGGAACATTCTATCTTGTTCGTGACTGATATCATCTATCAGTACTATTTTTTTGAGTATCTTATATTGTCTTAGTTGTTCTTGGGCTTTTTTTGATTGTGGAATAAAATATGATGTGATGGCAGCTATCGCAATTATAGCCATAACTCCTGCAACTATATATATCACATTTTGATCTTTTTTTATCCAGACCATCATATTTTTGTGATGTTGTTTCCATCTTGAAATAAAACTCATTTGTTTTTTATATAATATAAATTGTTATTTAATAGTTTTTTTGTTACCTGTATTTTCTTTGCTATCTGTAGTTATTTCTATCTCTTCTGTTGGTGTGGGAATCTGTAGGAGCATATCGTTAAATTGTTTATCTAAATTTTTGTATGCTCTATTATATTCACCATTTTCATATTCTGTAGCAGCAAAAAGTTTGTCTTGTTGTATGATAAATTCTAAAAATCTTTTTGCACGTTTTATTCTTTCTTGTAGACTTAACGCTTGATGATATGAATTATCTAACATATGATACATAGTATCGTATTTTTTAAATAAAATTTCTCCTGTGAGTGTATAAATCTTTCCACTGAGATGAAAAAAATTATCTTTTTCATGTGTCAAAGACATTATATTATCAAATACTGCAAGTGCTTGTATTTCTGGTGATTTTTCACTGTCAGCCATTATTTGTCCACCAAAAAAATTTGTACTGGATCCCATTCGTACCATGAGAGACATCATAAGTCCTGAGATTACACCTACTCAGAAAAGATATTTTCTGTAGTGCATACTTACATGATCGGCTATAATTTTTCTTTCTTCTTCCATCTTTTGTTTTGCATCATCTGCAGGATGAAAAGTTGTTTGATTATTAGTATCCATTTTTATTGTGTTATCTGATAAAAATTATAACACAATTATTATATAGACAAAATTCAAAGAACAAAACTGAATAATAGAAGAAGAGATTTTGGTTTCGTTCGTAATCGCGCTTCTTGTGCCTAGACTTTTCTTATGTTTTTCCGTTTTTCAAAAAAAGCGATTCTAGCTTTTTCGTGCGAATCACTGATTTTTTAAAAATAAACACGTTTTTTGCATCTTATCATCTATGGATTCTCCGTATTCCTGAAGAATTCAGTTTTGTTCTTTTTTATTAGGGATAAAATTTTAGCGTTTTAAAAAAGTTAAATATTGTTTTTTTATTCCTTATTACATTACAATGAAAAACCTTTTAAGAAAATTTCTATTAGCTGGTATTCTAGCTATAGTCTTTTATTGAGTGCCATCATGGACCAATACTATATCAAAAGTTGCGGCCTTCGGCGCTAGTGCTAGTTGTTCTTCCACATGAACAATTACCGGAATCACTCCGATAGATGGATCATACATCAATGGAAACAGTTACAATATCAGTTTTTCCCGTGATAACTTATGTACGGACGATGTGACTATCTATTGGGCCAAAAGATCAGACACTTCAGTTCCCAACTGTTCTAGTGTGACTTCCCGAAATACCATCGGTGTGGTTAGTACTGCTGGAACTGGCTATCTCTGGGATATCAGCTGAAAAACTGATGGCGATGATTATTGTGTTCGTTTAAAAACTGAATCGGGTTCTCAGGAAACGAGAACATCAGATTTTACTATAGATAGAACAAATCCTAGTATAAGTATAAGCAATGATGCTGATACGAGTTGGACGGCTAGTGATACTATTGCTGTGAGTGTAAGTGATGCAACTGCAGGTATTGCTACTACCAAATCTATCATCAGTGCTACTTCTACGTGTGATGCTACCAGAGATACTGAATTGAATGCAGGGACAACAGGCACAAGCGTGACTGCAAATGTTGAGGCAACCTATTCAGGTAAATATATGTGTTTTAGAACTACAGATAATGCATGAAATAAAAGTTATGCGGTTTCTAGTCAGATTCTAAAACTTGATACAACTAATCCTACTATACCTACTATTACCTATGGATTAGGATATTTGACAGGAACGTGGTCCGCTACCAATGTCACTTTCACTATAACTAATGGAACTGATGGATGAGTATGAGTATTGAAATCACAATATAGATTGAATGGATGAGCGTGGACTGATTATTCTACAGAAGTGACAATATCAGATGCATGAACAACTACTGTGGAAGCCAAAACGTTAGATACTGTCTCAAATGAAAGTACTACGGTTTGACCAGACGATGTAAAAGTAGATACAACAAATCCCGCATTTGCAGGAGTAGCATCATGAGTATACTATGCTACTAATAAAACTATTACATTTAGTGATACAAACTTATCATGAGCAACATTAGATGATGTAGCATATGCAAGC
>JBAYUS010000003.1:0-99411 GCA_041675025.1 Candidatus Absconditabacterales bacterium | reverse complement strand
GGTGGTATTAATCCATACTTTACATGATATGGAAATACAGGAACATTGTATTGTGGTACAGAAAATGTAACAGGAGCAAATCTTTACAAGTGAATAGAAGAAAATAGTTGATCTGCAATATATATAAGTTATTTTGATTTACCAAATTTGATTTTGTCAGGAATAAATATCAAAGCTACGCTTTCAGGGAAAACATTAATTCTCGAAAAAATATATGTTCCTCCTACTCCTCCTGGATGAGGTGGTGGTTGAGGTGGTGGTGGTTGATGATGAGGATGAGGTCCTGATAATTGTCGGCTTCCAGTTAGTATTTTGGCATGTGCAAATGTTGAAGGAACTGACAACTCTCCAAGTTATCACGATCATACGTGTTGTGCAATTCAAACATGACACCAAACTGCTCCTCTTGGTTGTGATGTTTCTGATTCACTATATACCCAAGAAATCACAGATGCATTTACTCGAGGATATGATTTAAATATTACTAATAAATGTCCTATAGCTACTGCTCGTCTTGAAGATCATATTATAAGAAAAGAATTAGCTAAAATGATTACTATGTTTACTATCCAAGTAATATGAATTTATCCGGATACTCATAAAACTGAATGTGATACCTATACGGACACACAATATCTTAGTGATGAAATAAAATTCTTTACCAAAACTGCTTGTCAGCTTAATCTCATGGGACTCGAATCTGATGGTAAAACACCTGACAAAGTATTTAATCCAAATAATAAAGTACCGAGATCAGAATTTGGAACTGTGCTTTCAAGGTTGATTTATGGCGATCAGTATAATATACATACTGGTGAAGAAAATATTTATAAATGGTATGAAAAACATCTCAAATCATTGAATAGAGATAGTGTCATGAAAAAAATAGAAAATCCATTGATGCTAGAAGAAAGAGCACGAATACTTATTATGCTTGAAAGAACTATGACAGAAAATCTTGTAGAAAAATATCGTCTTGTAGCGCCAGCTCATAATTGAGCACTTTACCTCTTGGAAAATGTTTGGTAATACCTATATACAAAGTATCTTTATTTACTTTTCTCAGCCATGAAAAAACTACTTTTTCTGATTCCATTACTATCGATAACATTACTCTTTTCCGGTTGTGGCAAACAAACAACATCAGATGCCTGCCCAATCAGTTCAGGAAGTTTTTCTTGCTGAACAACGTCATGATGAATAGACCATAGTGACTTTACATGAGCTGTAAACTCAGTTCTCCTTTCGCTGAAAAATCAGAATTTCGCAACACTTACAACATTTGTATGATCGCAATGACTTCGTTTTTCTCCCTATGAAAATGTAAATATTTGAACGGATGTTGTTCTCAGTACAGGTGAAGTTGAAAACGCATTAAGTATTTCTAGATCATATCTATGGTGAAATTATGATGGATCATGAGAACCAATTGATTTATGAATCGGACAATATTTTGAGAAATTTGTAACGGATGCTGATTGGGCAACTGCTCCAGAAATAAATTATAATCAGAGCACACAAAGAGGAAATATTATAAATAATATTTCGGCCGTATATCCAGGTACACAATCGAAATGGGTAGAATTTTATTTCTCCGGTTTTGACGCACAATACGGAGGTATGGATCGAAAGAGTCTTACTTTGGTATTTCAAAATCTTGATGGACAACGATATCTTATCGGAATCGTCCATGGGCAACGAACTATTTAAAACAAATTAAAAATTGATAATTAATAATGAATAATGTATGACTTGTTTTATTATGAACTACTGTAATTTACAATAGCCCATATTATGACAAAATCCAACATTATTCATTTTTCATTTTTAATTATTCATTATCTTGTGTTAATTTATCATATCCTAATTGACCACAAGCTCATTTGGTTTTTCTTCCCATACTATCTCTGACCGTCACGGTAAGTCCACCTTCTTCCAATATTTTTTTGAAAGCTTGAATATCTTTAGCATCACTTTCTGTGAGGGTTATTGCAGGATTGGTGTTGTAAGGAATTAAGTTTACGTGGGCAAGTTTTTTTCTCAGCATCGTAACCAATTCTCTCGCGAGCTCAGGTTTGTCCGTCATATTTTTAATCATAATATATTCGTAGAATATTCTATTGTCTGAAGCTTTCACATATTCACTGAGTACTTTATTTAAAGCTTCAAGTGGATATGATTTTGCTATCGGCATAAGTTTATCACGCAAAGCCTGGTTGGGTGCATGCAGTGATATAGCTAATTTTACAGGTATTTCATCTTTAATTAATTGTCTAATTCATGGAATGATTCCTGCAGTAGAAATAGTTACATGTCTTTTGGACAATGAAAATCCAGCTTCTTGTCTAAGCATAATCTCGATAGATTTTTTAACATTTTCATAATTGAGTAATGGCTCGCCCATTCACATAAATACAACATTTCTTACACTATATAATGTTCCATCTTCTTGTTTTCCAAATTTATTTTTGATATAATTGTTGGCATAAAATATCTGTGATACCATTTCATCTCGCGTAAGATTTCTTTTGAAACCAAGTTTTCCTGTTACGCAAAATATACATCCCATAGGACATCCAACCTGTGATGAAATACAAAGCGTGATTCTGTTTAACTTATTTTCATCGTTTTTATTATATTTTTCATCCTGTCGATGATAGATGATTACTGTTTCAATCATAAACCCATCATGGGTTTGAAATCATATTTTTGTAGTACTTTCATCTTCTAATACTTTATCTACCTTTAGGGTTACGACAGAAAATTTTTTATCTAAATCTTCTCTCAGATCTTTGGAAAGTGTCGTCATATCAGCAAAATTTATATTCTGATTTTTGAATACTTCTTGATAGATTTGTTTAACTCTAAAAGGCTGGAGCTTGTGCTCTTTGGTAAATTCTTGTAATTTTCCGGCATCAAGGATGGATGTTTTTATCATGATCAGTAGTAACAAATAAATTTTTTTAGAGGAGGGTCGTAACTATACCGACGTCATTCCCGCACTCTTAGACGTCATTCCCGACCTGATCGGGAATCCATACTCAGCAAACTGGATTCCCGCTTTCGCGGGAATGACGTTGAATAGAGGAAATGGAATGACGTTAAAACAAAAAGACCCTCCCTTGTACTATTTTAGCAATGTTTTTTTATAGAACCGACACCTTTCTCCTCCATTGAAAAACATAGATTTTTTCCATGTTCATCCATCATTTTCAGGGACAAATTGTTCATATGAAGTAATAACTCCTCCATGCAATTTTGGATGTTTAATGAATAACTGTGTGAGTGTATGGTATATTTTTTCTAAGTCATAGGTATTCATTCTCAGTCCATACGGTGGATTGGAGACAAGCGTTCATGCTAATTCTGGATCGTTCATATAGTCAGAAATATCTTTTGTTTCAAAGTGAATATATTCTTCTACGCCAGCATTTTTTGCATTTTCTTGAGCAATATTAATCATCTCAGGATCAATATCTGAAGCAATAATAGTATGTCACTTATTTGTTATCACTTTATTTTTTGCTGCTTCGATCTCTTTATATAAGAGTTCTTCGTCGTATCGAGCAAAATTTTCAAAAGCAAATCTACGGAGCATTCCAGGCGCGATATTTTTTGCAAGCAATGCTGCTTCGATCGCGATAGTCCCACTTCCGCAGAAAAAATCGTAGAGTGGTTCGCTAAATTTTCGTCCTGACAAAAGTAATAATCAAGCTGCTAATGATTCATTTATTGGCGCATCTCCTGTGGCTTTTTTATATCATCTTTTGTGAAGTGACTCACCGGTAGTATTGAGTAAGATAGAACACATATCACGTTCTATATGGACAAGAATTTCTATCGGTTGTTTGCTATGATCTTCTGGAAGTTGTCATTCCTTGCCGTTCAATATTTTTTTAACGATAGATTTTTTGGTGATACTTTGGATAGTCGGCGTACTTGTAAGAAGCGATTGCTTCGTAATAGCAGCGACATTGATAGGGTTTCCCTGCACGTACATCTTCCAATCGATTCCTTGTACGAGGTCGAAAAGCTGATTAAAATCAGAAGTAGTATGTTGGGCAAGTTCAAGAAATAATTTATTTCCGACTCTACTTCGAAGATTCATTTTTGCAATCGCAGAAAGATCTCACTTGAAACGAACCAGTGTCGGTCACGAACCGATCACCTGATATCCAGCGATTTCTATTTCTTTTTTGAGTATAGATTCTAATCCTGCAGCGCAGGTGATGGCAAAATTCATAGAATTTTAATGAATAGTGAAAAGTGAATAATGAATAATGTTGGTATTTTTTTATAAATATTATTCCTACATTTTTCATTTTTCGTTATTAGTTTTTCATTAAGTTTGTATTGATTTCCTTGCTGATTTCTATGTGAAAGATTGGATTTTATTTTAATACAAACACTCTTTTGCTTAATATTACTGCTACTCGTCCACAGAGAATTCAGAAAAATGTGCCTACGAGGATGTCGCTTGGATAGTGCATACCATTGTACATTCTGCTCCACGCCATAAGCAAAACATAAAGAATCGCATACGGTCGCATAGCTGGAAAAAGAATAATTAATACTGTAATCATAGCCACGGTCAGTACCATATGGCTTGAAGGAAATGATGAATCGTTATAATGTTTTCCTATAGGTTGAATGAGTTCTGAATAAGCAATATAGGGTCTCGGTCTGATTCCTGTCTCTTGGACAAGTATAGTTTTGAAACCAATTTCTGATACCCCGTAAAATAATGCTCATGCGAGTACAAAACTAAACAGAACGAATTTCCAATATTTTCTTTTCAAAATTACTGTAAGAATAATTACCAAAGCTCGAATGGTAATCATTACTCGATTGAGAGAAATATACTGAGAAAAAATATCTACTCGTGTCCCGTGTCAGAAATTATTTATGAATTTTACTATCTGGAAGTCCATGAATTTCAGTAAGAATAAAATATAGATAGTAATAGTTTTCTTAGTTCTCTTGTCAAAACAAAAAAAACTACCCCGCTTTGGAGTAGTCTTTTTTTATATTGTCATTGCGAGGAACGAAGCAATCCAGTACTGGATCGCCACACTACGCTCGCGATGACTGGTTATTATTTAGCGTCTGCATCGATAACTTCACCCTCAACACTTGGACCTTCTTTTCCTGCTTCTAATTCTGAATCAGGATTTGGTGTATCTTGTGCTGGAGCGGCTTGATATTTATTGTAAAGTTCAGCGAATTCTTTTTGAATTCTTTCGATTTCTGTATCGATTTCTTCTTTCGTTACTCCTTCTTTTCCTGTTGTTGATTTCGCATCAGCGATAAGTTTATTTACTTTTTCTTTATCTTCATCAGGGATCTTATCTTTTTGTTCAGCAATCATTGTTTCCATTTGGTAGACTAACGCTTCCAATCTGTTTTTTGATTCTACTAATTCTCTTCTCTTGCGATCTTCTTCAGCAAATTGTTCAGCTTCAGCTTTTGCTTTTGTAATGTCTGCATCTGAAATATTTGTTGATCATTCTATTCTATGATTAATTTCTTTTCCTGTAGATTTTTCTTTTGCAGTAACATTTAAGATTCCGTTTGCATCGATATCAAAGGTCACTTCGATCTGAGGTTGTCCTCTTCTCATCATAGGTATTCCTTCGAGATTGAACATTCAGAGATCAATATTGTCTCTTGCAAATTGTCTTTCTCCTTGAGTTATATGTACAGTAACAGCTGTTTGATTATCTGCAGCTGTAGTGAATGTATTTTCTTTTTTTGCTGGAATGGTTGTATTTCTTGCGATCATCACATGAGCCAATCCACCTTCCACTTCTACGGCTAAACTCAATGGAGTTACATCGAGAAGTAAGATATCTTTAACGTCTCCTTGGATAATACCTGCTTGGATAGCAGCTCCTTGTGAAACTGATTCGTCAGGGTTGACAGTAGCTTTTGGTTCCATACCGAAAATATCTTTTACGAGTTTCAATACTGCTGGCATTCTTGTAGATCCTCATACTAAGATAACCTGGTTAAGGTCGCTCTTTTTGAGTTTAGAATCTTCAAGTGCGCTGAGACATGGTTTTTTACATCTTTCAAAAAGATCTTTACACATGTTTTCGAATTGCGCTCTTGTAAGCGATTCTTCCATATTTCTTGGTAATCCGTCTTCACCTGTGATGATAAATGGAACTGAAATATCTACTCTTTCTGTCTGAGACAATTGATGTTTAGCAGCTTCAGCTTCGTTCTTTACTCTCTGCATTGCCATAGCGTTTTTGGTAAGATCGATACCTTCTTTTTTCTTAAATGAATCAACCAAATAATTGATAATGATATGATCAAAATCTGCACCTCCGAGATGTGTATCTCCAGATGTAGAAAGAACTTGGAATGTTCATTCAGCTCCGATTTCAAGAATCGTAACATCAAATGTTCCTCAACCTAGATCGAAGACCACGATTTTTTCATCCTTATTTTTTCCTTCTCCATAGGCTAATGAAGCAGCTGTCGGTTCGTTAACAATTCTTTCAACCTTCAATCCAGCGATTTCTCCAGAAGCTTTGGTAGCATTTCTTTGTGAATCGTTAAAATATGCAGGCGTTGTGATAACCGCTTGCGTGATAGGAGTTCCGAGGAATTTCTCAGCATCCTCTTTTAATTTTTGGATGATAAACGCTGAAATTTGTTCAGGTTTATATTCTTTTCCATCGATCACGATAAGTACTCCTCCGTCCTTGTCAGCTTTGATTTCGTAAGGAAGATTTTCTTTTCCGACCACTTCAGAATACTTTCTACCGATGAATCTCTTCACTTCGTAGATAACGTTTTTTGGCTCTAAAATAGCCTTTCTTTTTGCAAGATCTCCGACGAGCAATTCGTCACCCTTGATATATACAACAGAAGGTGTTGTTCTTTTTCCTTCAGCGTTTGCAATCACTTCTGATTTGTCACCTAGCATGTAGGATACACAAGAGTTGGTTGTTCCGAGATCGATTCCGATAATCTTTGCCATTGGTTGTAATAGTAAATATGTAAAAAAGTAATTTGCTTTTTTTGATAGCACCTATATTATACTGATGCTACGAAAAAATGCAAGACTTTTTAAGCACCTTAGTGGTTTGGGAGCTATGATTGAAAAAATAAGCTTATGATAAACACTTTGTATCTCTAAAATAATTTTAGTTGTAAACTTTTATCAAATATATAGTATTATCATTAATAATTTTGCATTAGAAAAACAAAAAAAACACTATGAAAAAAATATATTCATCATTATATAGATCGATACGTGAGACGCCATTTTTTGGGAGAACTGTTGTAGTACTCTCATTTTTTTGTTTGTTTATAAAACAAATATTTATTTTTTTGGCGTATGGACAATCTTTTCAAGAAATCACATGATTGGCAACTTTTGAGCATTATTTATGATATTTTGTGAGTGACTTTTTAGTCTGTCTGGTATTGCTTGGTTTAGTGGTGATTAATATTTTGATAAAAAAAACATTTATAAAAATCATCAATAATATAATTGTATCAGGAATATTTTTGTTGTTTGTACTCGATATCTTTACGATGTATTTTTTTCAGAGCAGAATCTCGATCTTGGATATGAGTCAATTTATCGATCCATCATTAGGAAGTTTTTCGTGAATGATTTTCAGTATCATTATGGTGGTTTGTATAATATGAATCTTAACTTTTTTTATCGTCCAAAGCTTAAGATTTAAAAAAAATCAGAAAATATTGTTGTCATTATATTTTTGAATTTTCGCACTCGCATCTTTTGGTATGGGAATATTCGCACCCGGGTGATTAAGGTCCTTGCCTGATAATATACTCTCTACAAATATTTCTGCCATCAGCCAATATTTTAATGTTTTATGAGACGATAATATCCCAGATATTTATGAAAAATTTTTTGGTAAAAAAAGGTGATTGAATCAAAAACCAAATATCATCGTCGTATTTGCAGAGTCTTTTTCTCCTATAGATTCAATGAGAGTCGGTGGGGTAAATAATAATCTCCCTTACTTTGATATGATCCAAAAACAAGGAATTACGTTTACAAACTTTGTCAATAATGGGTGTACATCTGATACTGCACACGTCTGATTATTGCTTGGTGTAGAACCACTTAGACTTGTGTGATCGCAGGTCACATCATACTCTGGATACAAAGTGTATGGAGATAGTCTTCCGGCTTTTTTCAATAAACAATGATACAAAACGACATTTATTAGTTCGGTTGATTTAAATTTTCTTGATCAAAGAGACTTTCTTTCGGGAATATGATTTAGTCAAATTATAGGTGAAGAAAGTTTTAAAACAGACAAAAAATATGTGTTTGATGCTGCACCTGATCATAATCTTTATAATAAGACACTTGAAACTATTAAAAATACAACAGGTTCATATTTTATAAAAATTCAAAATATTTCATTTCACAAACCGTACAATACGCCGTATGGAAAAACAAAAGAAGACGCATTGAGATATGCTGATAAAAGTTTATTTTATTTTTATTTGCAACTCAAAAAATCGTGATTTTTTGAAAATGGAGTACTTGTCGTCGTAGCTGATCATAGAAAAATGGAGCCTTTGGAAGATAAAGAAAAAGATGCACTCGGAGAATATCGATATACAAAATGACTTGCTACTATCGTAGGTACCAACATCCCAGCAGGTATAATCAATAACAATGTCATCCAACATACAGATATGTTTTATAGTCTCAAATACTTTGTAGGAAGATGAATGATTACGCTTTCCAAGATTTTCAACGACGCTTTTTCATTGATCAAAAATAGGAATCGAGGAATCATATATTGTCGTTATTTTCAAAACAATAATAAATATACCATTGTCTGATGACCAACTTCGTGAAAGATATTCAATACACTTCCTGATATTGCATCGAGCCATAAGTTTATCTATCAATATCTTTCTTCTTATCTCTCATTCCAACAATCATCATGATTGACGCTCACGGGAAATTCTATGATCATTATTGGACATCAATGATCACCGAAACAAGTACCTGAAAATTCACTTGAAGGATTTTTATTGGCAAAAAAGAATGGAGCTAATGGTATAGAATTTGATGTCTCGTACACTAAGGATAATAAAAATCTTGTCCTCCATGGCGAGCGTATGCGAGCTACTACCTGTGGTCAAGACTATATCGTATGAAATCATAATTTACAAGAACTCCAAGAAAAATGTCCTCTGAAAAATTGAGAGACACTTAGAACACTTGAAGATATGTTAAAATCTGTGAATGGTATGTTTGATTATTATTTTGTAGAGATAAAGGTGTATGATGTAAAAGATGCTGAACAACAAACATTTGATGCAATCAAAACGGTAAAAAAATTGTGAATGCAAGATAGAGTAATCTTTACAAGTTATGACAAAACAGCAAATTATATATTGTGATCATACAAAGATATTGTTGCATGATGGGACACTTTTGATATCGGCGATTTAGAATTATTACCCAACGCGAATCATCAATATTTCCTTATGCCGTATAATCTCATTACAGATACCACTGCTCAGGAAGCAGCAAACTTTGGTAAAGAAATGGTAGTCTACACGGTCAACACCACCGGCGATTTAGAAAAAGCATATCGTCAATGAGTCCGTATGGTTATGACTGATGATGTACCACTGATTAAATGATGGGCAGATAATAATTTAAATCAGTATTAATTTATGGTAAAGAAAAAGTCCTCTGAGTGAGGACTTTTTTTGTAATGAAATTATGTTAATATTTTTCATATTTCACATTGTAATAATTTGATTCATGATCACAGGCAGGACATTTTGCTGGTGGAAATTTTCCTTTGTGAACATATCCACACTTCGTACACATCCATTCTATATCTTCAGCTTTTTCTGCTAAAGTACCTGCAGACAATTGGTCACGTATTGCTTGATATCTTTCTTCATGATGTTCTTCTGCGTGAGCGATACTGCGGACTCTTGTAGCGATTTCTGGAAATCATTCTTCTTCGGCGAGCTTGGCAAGATCAGGATAGAGGTTGGTATTTTCATTGTGTTCTCCGTTGATGGCGAATTGGAGATTTTCTAATGTCGTTCATCTTTTTATGAAAGCGGCTGCGTCAACAATCAATTCATCCATATCTTCGCCCATCTTTTCTTTGACGATTTGTATCATTTTGAAAAACCGTTCTGCGTGTTCTTTTTCTTGTTCTGCTGTCTCCAAAAAAATATCAGCGATTTGTAAATATCATTCTTTTCTCGCAACGCTTGAATAAATCGTGTAGCGATTTCTTGCTTGTGATTCTCCCACAAATGCTTTGGTGAGATTTTCTAAAGTTTTTCTCATCAATATATCTTATAATAAGATAAAATGTTTATATAAACATATAGTGTTTTATTTGTAGATTGGTAGATAAAATTTATGTAATTTTATTTAATTTCTGTTTGTATTGTTTCAATTACTTCTGTTTCATTCTTTTGAAATTTTCTTCTCTGAAAATATTTTGCAGATTCGCGGATAAGTAAGAAAACAATTCCACCTAGTATAGGAAATAATCGATCTTGAATATCCATCTTACCGAATGCGAAATACGTATGAATAACGGGTGTATAAATAAGAATCATAATACACATCAGTGAAAATCAGAATGCAAATAATAATTTTTTATTTGATCGAAGATATGAAGTAAATACTGATTTCATACCTGCTCTACGAGAAAAGATATTCATAAACTGACAGAAAAGAATACTTGTATACGTGATAGATGTTGCTGTAGTATATATACTACTCTCAGAGGTAAATGAAGATAATGTATATCAGTGAAAAATAATATATAAGAGATAATTGGTAAATGCAATTCATCACATCAGTGCTCATGATCGTATCAAATCTATAATGATAGGTTTATTGATGATATGATTTGCTACGTTTCTCGGCTTCTCTTTCATAAGATCTTTTTGTGCAGGATCTCGTGCAAGCGCAGTCAACGGTCACATTTCTCAAATCATATCCACCGCTAAAATCTGGAAGGGATTGATCGCCATCGGTAGACCGAAAATTGCTCTCATCGCTAAACTCGGAAGCACGGTAAATAATTCTCCTCCATTGGAAGTAATACATGATATGATAGTTTTTTTGAGATTCTCAAAAATAATTCTTCCTTCTTTAATAGCATATACCAATGTATGGAAACTATCATCGAGCAATACAATCTCTGATGCATTCTTTGCAACATCAGTTCCTATCTTTCCCATCGCTACTCCGATATTCGCAGCTCTAAGTGCAGGCGCGTCGTTGATTCCATCTCACGTTACTGCAATAATATTATGTGTCTTTCTCAATAAGTTTACGATTCTTAATTTGTCTTCGGGAGATGTTCTTGAAAAAATAATCGGTACTGGTTTTGATAATATTTGTGCAAGTTGAATATCAGATATAGTATTAAGTTGTTCACCAGCAACCATGATTAATTTTTCTCCATCTTCCAATCCGATACGTTTCGCTATCGCTTCAGCAGTGAGTCAATAATCTCCGGTAATCATAATGATTTTTATCTTCGCTTCGTTTGCTGAAATCACAGCATCATGAACCTCATCTCTTGGTGGATCGATAACACTTGTACATCAAAGGAAAATAAGATCATGTTCCATATCCTGCCATTTGCTAGACGCATCATAATTGTCTAATGGTTTGTATGCGAAGGTAAGATTTCTCATGGCATTATTTGCATTTTCTTTTATATATTTTTCTATCTGAATTTTATCTTCCTGGGTTATTTTTCTGACTTTTTTTCCATCGTAGATCTGCGTACATTTTTCTAAGACTGATGTTGAAGATCATTTTACGTAGAGATATTTTTTGTCATCAATAACACGAACGGATGACATTCTTTTTCTCACAGAATCAAATCCATATTGATGAAGCTGTGTATGTAGCTGTCATAGTCTTTCTGTGTTGTATGCTGCTTTCTGTGCGAGACTAATAAGCGCAGCTTCCGTTGGATCACCAATGGCATATCGCGTCTGATGTTCATCATCAGGTGGATTTATTTTTGCATTGGATGCTAAGAATAATGTATTGAAAAAATGATTTCGTATTGTTGTAAATTTTGTATCAATAGGATGGTGTGTCAGTGGATCAAGAATATTTCCGATAGGTTCATATCCATCGCCTTCTACATCATAGGTATTGAATCCAAGCCACATATGTTTTACTGTCATTTCATTTTTTGTGAGCGTTCCTGTTTTATCTGTACAGATAACATTTACACATCAGAGCGTTTCTACGGATGCTAACTGTTTGACGAGTGCTTTGTTTTTTGCTAGTCTTCATGCTGCCAATGAGAGCGCTATACTTACCTGTGCTGGTAATCATTGTGGAATCATTGATGCAGAGATTCCTATCACAAAGATAAATGCTTCTCTCGGAGTGAAGTGAGCAAGCAATGCTACGATGACTAAAATCACTGCTAATATAAGTGTTCCAAAGGTAAGTTTTTTTGCGATGTTTTTCATTTCTGTTTGGAGTGGAGTCTCTTCGGGAATTTGTTCTTGTGAGAGATTTGCTATCCTTCCGAGTTCAGTATTCATTCAAGTTGCAAAAACAACACACCATGCATATCAGGTTGCAACTGTTGTTCCCATCCATACACAATTATTTCTTTCGGAGAGCAATACATCACCGGCGATTTCATGCGTGAATTTATTCTGAGGATTAGATTCTCCTGTCAGTGAAAAATCATTTGTTTGAAATTCTGATTCTTGGATCAGTCTCATATCTGCAGGAATACTATCTCACTCTTCTACATATACCATATCTCATGGCATTATTTCTTCACCAAGTATTTCTATCATTACGCCATTTCTTTTTACTTTCGCATTTGGGTGGAGCATTTTTTTGAGCGACTCCATAATCCTTTCCGCTTTTGCTTCTTGAACATATCAGATGATTGCATTGATCAAAATAATGAAAGTCAGAATAGCTACTCATCTAAAATCTTGAAGATACAATGAAATAATATCACTAATGATAAGTAGGATAATAAAAATATCTTTGAATTGTCTGAGAAATTTTAGAAAAAATGAATCCTTCTTGAGTCAAACCAACATATTTCTTCCGTAAATTTTTTCTCTTGTAGGGATATCTTCTTTTTTGAGACCTTCAAAAGATGTCTGAAGATCAGCTAGTGCTGCCTCAGGCGACATTTTATAATATTGTCCTTTGATTTCTGCCATAAAATTTATGAGAATAAAAGACTATATAAGTATAGTCTGAATTGCCTTTTTTGTCAAATCCAAGATTTGATAAATCAAATAAAGTTTTTAAGTTGAAACTTATAGACAAAAAATTATGCTTTGAGGGTAAATTTTTTTACCCTTATATATAGTAGTATGAAAAAAATTGCTTTAATGGGAATATTTACTGTGATATTTTTTGCAGGATGTGCTCAACAAACAGAAACAAAAAATCTAGATACTTTCGCTCAATGTTTGACAGACAACTGAGCCACTATGTACGGTAGTAAAACTTGTACACATTGTATAAGCCAGAAAGCTATGTTTGGTGATAGTTTCAAAAACATCACCTATGTAGAATGTACTGTAGAATTTCAACGTTGTGAAAAATTGACATGAGTTCCTACATGGGAATTTAAAGATGGAACACAATTACCAGGACTTCAAGAACTTTCTACACTCGCAAACAAAACGAACTGTACACTTCCATAATCTTTTATCTTTTGTTATTTTGATATAATGAAAAAATTATTAGTAATTAGTACTATATTATTATGATTTTCTGCAATATGCTTTGGTAATTCTACTACATATACTAGTGAATATAAAGCGCCTATTTTAAAAACATCATTGGAATTTACTGCAAGTTACGCTAATGGTAAAGTAACTACTTCATGGAAAAATATCGATATCATTACAACTAAAGGAATGAAACGATATAAAGTAATAAAGTCATCTACAAATCATTTCCCTGTCTATCCAGAAGATGGATACATTCAAGCTATCTCTGATAGATCTCAAGTAAATTTTACAGAAACTAATCCAAGAAACGGAACCTACTACTATAGAGTATGTGCTATCATGGAAGATATGAATAGATACTGTAGTAATGTAATTGAATTGAATATTAACAAAACAGAAACTATGACATCTGAACCAAAACCTACGACTATACCTACTACACCTATTGCTACTTCATTGACGACTAACTTGAAGACAATGATTGATGGATTTGTCGTTGCATTTATGGATAAATTAAATGGAAAATATCCAGACAATCTCTGAATAAAAACTACCATTGTAGACACTTTGATTAATAAAATAGACACTATAGCCACAGGAAAAAGTACCGCACTTTTCACATATCTCAAGGAGAGATTACAAGAACAAAGCTATATATTGAAACTCCAAAGCCTATTAGATATTTAATCTTATTTCTCTAATCATATGAATCAAGAATGAATCAAGGCTAAACTTATCAATCGTCAGATGTTGACAGACAATGTTATAGAATTGACTATTGAAACATACAAAGAAGTAAAAGTGATCCCATGACAATGGGCACTTTTTCTTTTTGAAGATGAGCAGTGACCTTTTCAGAGAGCCTATTCTATCGTAGATCAAGATACAGACAATGAAAAAACAATGATGATATTTGCTATTAAGCTTACAGAAAATGGAAGATGAGGTGTGGCAATTAGCAAAACACATATAGGTGATGAGGTACTATTGAAATGAGTATTTTGACATTTTTTACTCCAAGATACTCAACTGCCAAAGGTATTTATTTGAACAGGAGTAGGCATAATTCCACTACTTAATATGGCAAAATATTGTACAACCGAAAAACAATTGTTTTTTTCTGTATCTAACAAAAAAGATCTTTTTTATGAAGACAGAATCAAAAAAATTCATGGTTTAGGCTATGAAATACACCTTTCTAGAGAAAAAATCCCAACAGAAGGAATAGGCAAACCTACCTATGTCTGATGAAGAATAGATATTACTAAAATATATTTTGACCCTACAAGCGAATTTTATGTCTGTTGAAAACCCGAAGTAGCTAATGATATTGTTGAAAAACTTACGTTCTTGGGTTTCAAAAGAATTTATGTAGAAAGGTTTTAGGGATATAATAAAAAACGCTTGATTTTAAGTTAAATATCTATATATACATCCCACGAAGTTTTTTTTGTTATTGCTTAAATTACCGAATATGCGGATATGATGTAATTGGTGTAGCATAGCAGACTTCAGCTCTGTTCGCACGGGTTCGAGTCCCGTTATCCGCTAATTAATCATTCAATCAAAAACCATGGCAAAACAAATTATTATCGGACTAGTTGTTGCGTGAATAGGTTGATCTATTATTTATTTTTCTTGATTCTTAGCAGAAATGTTTTGAAATATTGCTTGGTTGGAGAAAAATTTGTGATGAACAAGAAATGGTTTGGTTATAGCTGGTTTCACGATTATGGTTATTTGATTCTTAGTATTGTTTGGTATGATTCCTACGAGTGCACCTATGGATGATCTTGGAGGATTTAATACAGCGGTACAATAAAAAATGCCCATTGTATGGGCCCTTAGCTCATTTGGCTAGAGCGCCTGCCTTGCACGCAGGAGGCGATCGGTTCGACTCCGATAGGGTCCACCATTAAACTAATTAATAATGAAAAGTTAATAATGAATAATGATGGAATAAAAAAAATACCAACATTTTTCATTCTCAATCATTAATTATTCATTACATTAAGTGGGGAGATGGCAGAGCGGTCAATTGCATCAGACTGTAAATCTGACGCCTCACGGCTACGTTGGTTCAAATCCAACTCTCCCTAAATTAACTACACAACACCAAAAGCTGAAGGTTGTGCTCCCGTAGTTCAATGGATAGAACAACAGCCTTCTAAGCTGTGGATCTAAGTTCGATTCTTAGCGGGGGTAAATTAAATTAAAAATTACACTGATACCATCAAGTTCTTAATAAAATAATCTAGCGGTATATTGCGATCTACATTACTACGCTCTCGTAGTCTAGTGGTCTAGGACGTCACCCTCTCACGGTGAAGATCGCGGGTTCAAATCCCGCCGGGAGTGAATATTAACTTTTACCTTTGTACTATTGTATGGACAAAAAACCAAGTAATACTTTCAACAAAAATAGAGTATTTATGGTATACCTTAATGAACAAATTAAGGCACCAACTATAATTATGGTAGATGAGGCAGGGGTTAATTTATGAACATTTCCTAGAAAGAAAGCACTCGAAATGGCAGAAGAACAAGGGATGGATCTTGTACAGATGAAATATGATGCAGTTACCATGACATCGACAGTTAAATTAGTTGATTATGGAAAATATATGTATCAAAAAGGAAAAGATGACAAAGAAAAAAGAAAAACTCATAAACCAACAGTTCTCAAAGAAATTAAAATCAGTTATGGTATCGGAGATAATGATCTCCAAATGAAAATGAATAAAGCAATAGAATTTCTCAAGGAAAAAAATAATGTGAAATTCTTTATTAAACTCAAAGGAAGAGAAAAAATTTATGCTAGCAAAGCGATTGAAAAACTTGTAAAAATAAAAGGCGACTTGTCAGAATTTGGAAAAGCTCAGTTTGAAACTCCAAAACAAGAAGCACAAGGATATAGTATCATTTTATTCAGTAAATAATATCATGGGAAAAGGACTAAAAACTCATTCGTGAGCAAAAAAAAGATTTAAAATCACCTCAACGTGAAAAGTATTATTCAAAAAAGCTTGTAATAATCATCTTTTAACAAATAAGGGGGACAACAACAAAAAGGATGGATATGGTGTAGAATTATCCAAAACACATGTAAAAAAGATAAAAACTTTATTTCCTTATAACCAATAGTTCAAATGGTAAGAGTAACAAACGGGCTTCAGAGACAAAGAAGACATAAAAAATTTGTCAAACTTGCAAAAGGATTTAGACTCGGAAGAAGCAAGGTATACAAACAAGTAAGATTAGCATTGGTAAAACAATGACAACATGCTTATAAAGGTAGAAAAGAAAAAAAGAGAGAGTTTAGAAAACTTCGAATCGAAAGACTTTCTGCTGCTGTAAGAGAAAAAGGTGAAAGATATAGTACATTTATCGGAAGTATGACAAAGAAAAATATTACTCTTGATAGAAAAGTTCTTTCTAACATCGCAATTGCATTTCCTCAAGTATTTGACAAAATATATGCTGAAATCGTAAAATAAAGCAACCTTAGGGTTGTTTTCTGCCCGGATGGCGGAATTGGTAGACGCACAGGACTGAAAATCCTGCGACAGAAATGTCGTGCCGGTTCGATTCCGGCTCCGGGCAATTATATAACTAAATACACTACAATTAGTAAACTTGTAGCCAATAATGAACCCACCCAGGGTATGAAGATACCTTATGTGACGGCCTGTTCGCCTAGGCGAATTTTATTCCAGCTCCAAGCCAAACCCTTTAGACGTCGAAATGAATGTCGAGTAAGACGTAAGAAAAACGTAAAAAAGTCTTGCATTTTGATGGAATAGTTATATATTCACACGGCTAAAAACTTTTTTTTATTTATCAAATTTTTATTAATGGGATTTACTATTCGAAGAACTTGAGATCTTAATACTAACGAAAGAATGGTTTCTTTCTACAAAAAAGAGCTCTGGGCGTCTCATATTTTAGATAAAGCTAAAAAGCAAAAACATTATAATACTAAACGATATAGAAAATTTGTTTCGTTCAAATTTCCTGGTGCAAGAAGATATCAAAGACTTAAAGCTATCGTTTCTGACGCATATAGAACAAACAAGAAAAAATATAATACACTTGCTCAATTAGGTAAGATTGTATAGTTTGCTTATTGATTTTAAATTATAAATTAGACTTCACAATGTATGCTGTTGTAGAACTTAAAGGACATCAATATATCGTACAAGAATGAGATATTATCACTGTTGATAATGTAGATTTGGACGAATGAGCAAAAATGACTGTAGATACAGTACTTTTGACATTTGACGATAAAGGAGAAAAGGTGATCGTTGGTACTCCATATATTGCTAAAGCAAAAGTAGAATGTGTAGTAACGAAAAATCAAAAATGAGAAAAAATTAGAGTTATAAAATTCAAAAGAAAAAATAGATACCAAAGAACGATTGGATTTAGACCATATCAATCGCTTTTAGAAATTAAAAAAATAGATATTAATGGGTAAGGAATGAATTTTGGAACGAGATGGAGAGATTCTTGAAGTATTACCGGCTGGTTTTTTTAAGGTAAAACTCAAAGACGTTGACACTCTTGTTCGTTGCAAAAAATCATGAAGAATGCGCCAATCCAACATCTCTATCATTCCATGAGATCGAGTAAAACTTGAAATCAATCAATATGATATGGGGCAATGACGTATTACATTTAGATATAATGACTATAAAAAATAATTAGCTTTATTTAGTATTACTTACTTAAGATGAAAGTTAAATCTTCACTACACAAAAGATGTATGTATTGCCAGATAGTAAAAAGAAAGGGAGTACTTTATGTAATTTGCAAAAAAAATCCTAGACACAAACAAAGACAAGGATAATTTTATTTATTTGTTTTTCATTCGCATGTTTAGACTATCTTGACACGTTCTACCAGAAAATAAATCAATCTGGATTGGACTTACTGCTTTGTATGGTATTGGACTCAAAAGATCCCAAACTATCCTCGCCAACGCTGATATTAATCATCTTAAAAAGGTGAAAGATATTACTGAAGACGAACAAAAAAAGATTCTTGAACAAATTCAAAAATATATTCTCGAGAACGATCTTAAGAGAGAAATAGCTTTTGCTATCAAGAGACTTAAAGAAATCAAATGTTATAGAGGTATGAGACACAATCTTTGATTACCTGTTAGAGGGCAGTTGACTAGAAAAAACGGAAAAACTGCAAAAAAACTTCTTGGAAGAAATAAAGTAAGACCAGTACTTAAGAAATAATAATGCTAAATGTTGAATGCTAAATGTTGAATAAAAAATTTCTTCACTTAGCACTTAGCACTTAAAACTTAGCATTGAATAATATATTTATCATTGTTTAATAGATTATGGCTACACCTACAACTGCTGCAAAAGCAAAAGCTACTACTTCAAAAAAGAAAAAGGATATCAAATTGGAGAGTGGAGTTCTTCACATACAAACTTCTAGTAATAATACCATTATCGCATTAGTAGATGAAAATGGTAATAGAATACTTGGAGGAGGAACAGGAAAACTCTGATATAAATGAAGTAAAAAAAGCACACCATATGCTGCTGAAATTTTAACGAAACAAGTTTTAAAAGAAGCACAAGCATACGGTCTCAAAGAAATCGGTATTATCTTCAGATGATGTGGATTGGCAAGAGACGGTGTCTTCAAAGCTATTAATGAAATTGGACTTGTTGATATTCAATACATCAAAGAAGATACGGCTATCCAGTTTGGTGGATGTAAATGAAAGAGAAAAAAGAGAATTTAATTGAATGTAGAATTCAGAATTCAAAAATATATAAAATACCATCATTATTCATCTTTAATTATTCATTATTCATTGCAATGAGATATACTGGACCTAAATTTAAATTATGTAGAAGAGAACAAGTAGATCTTTTCTGATCAAAAAAATATAATATCAAAAAAAATAGAAGTTTGCCTGGGCAACATGGTGCTAACATGCAAAGATCTTCTGAATATGGAAAACTTTTGAGAAATAAACAAGTACTCAAAAGAATGTATATGTTATCAGAAAGACAATTTGTTAGAATCGTGAGAGATACTGCTGCAAAATATTCTAAGAATAAAAATATTACTCATGATACTGCGCTTTTCCAATTTTTAGAAAGAAGAATGGACTCTACTGTATATAGATCAGGACTTGCAAAAACTATGATGCAAGCAAGACAAATGGTTAATCACGGTCACTTCTTATTAAATGGGAAAAAACACAATATCCCATCATCATTTGTGTCTATCGGAGACAAAATTACTCTTAAAGAAAAATTGAAAGATTCTACTCTCTACAGCCAAAATGCTGCAGAAGTTAAAGGGAAATACCATCATGGGTAAAATTAGATAAAGCTGCTAATGCTGTTGAAGTTCTTAATGCACCTCAAGTTGGAGAACTCGGAATACCTGCTGATTTATTGAAAGTTATTGAATTTTATGCGAGAGCTTAATCCTAGTGGATTATACGAGCATAATCTCAACATATATTATGAAACAAAAAAAATTTTTACTCTTTATTACTCTGCATGTTGGATATACAAAAATTCATCTGAGCTCCAAAAATTATTGTCTCACAAGTAGACGACAGAACTACCAAATTCGAGGTAAAATACTTGCCTAGATGATTTGGACAGACACTTGGAAACGCATTAAGAAGAATTATTTTGTGATATAGTATTGGATGAGCTGCTACTGGATTAAAGATTAAATGAGTAAACCATGAATATCATGTAATAGATGGTGTAATGGAAAGTGTAATAGATATTATGTTAAATGTTAAACTTCTTCGTTTCAAAGTAGACGAAAAAGCTGATAACATTCAATGGGTTTCACAAAGATTTTCAGGAATATGAACTTATACATCAGCTGATCTTAAGCTTCCTGCCGGTATAGAAATCTTGAATGAAAACCAACAATTATTTGAAATAACTGATCCATCTCTAGAACTCAATGTTGATATTAGAATAGAAAAATGATATGGATATTATAGTGTTGAATACCTTAGATCTCGTGATAAAAAAGATGAAGATATGGACGCAAGTATATTATTGATCGATAATGAATTTAAAATTATTGATTATGTAAAATATGAAGTTGAAGAAGTTATTGAAGACTTTACATGATCTATCAAAGACTTATTAGTTATCGAAATCAGATCATGGTACAAAGGTGTTTCTCCAAAAGAAGTTATTATGTTTGCTGGAGAAGTTTTGGCTTCATATGCTAAACTATTCATCTTTGATAATGTATATATCGACAGATCATTCTTAGTAGATATCGAAGATCTTGATAGAGAACAAGATAAATTACATGAAGAAGCTAATATCAAAACAATGCCAATCGATGCACTTCCATTGAGTGAAAGAACAAGAAATGCACTGATCAAAAATAACATCTTATACGTAGAAGATCTCGAAAAGAAAAAGAAAGGAGAACTTTTACTTATGAAATGAGTAGGTAGAAAAGCTATCGACGAAATCAATAGCGCATTGGCAAATGTTGATAAAGCACTTATCGGCTAAACCGCCGAATGTTAAATGTTGAATGCTAAATGTTAAATAAAACATTCCTTCTACTTAGAATTTAGAACTTAAAACTTTGCACTAATTATTTTATAATTTAGTTTGTTACCATGAGACATAAGAAGAATAAAATGCTCGAGTTACACACATGAGCAAAAAAGAGAGACGTGTATATAAGACAGTTGTTAACTAACCTTGTAAAAAATGGAAAAACAACTACTACACCAAAAAGAGCTAAAGTACTCAAATCTGAAATAGATTCATTTTTCGCTAATCTTGTGAAGATGAACAAAAAACTTGAAACAGCAGATGCAAAAAGAGGAAGCATCAGATATATTAAATCTATTATCTTTGGTGAAGCTGAAGGTAAAAAAGTATTGAACGTACTCTTACCAAAATATATTGAATCAGGATCTACATCAAGCTTTGTAGCTGATTACAAACTAGGATTTAGAGTAGGTGACGGTGTTCAAAAAATCTTACTTAAATTGTTATAATTTTTAATATTTTGAATAGTTTTTATCATGGAATTTACAAAAAAAGATCTCAATAAGACCCTCCGAGTAAAACCAGCTGACATGGAGAAAGATAGAAAATGGTGGAGAATTGACGCAACTGGAAAGGTGCTTTGAAGACTTGCTGTTGAAGTTGCAAAATTACTCTTGGGAAAACACAAGGCATTTTATTCTGATTTCTGGGATGCAGGTGATTTTGTATTAATAGAAAACATCGATAAAGTTAAAGTAACAGGTAAAAAACTTCAAAATAATGTTTTGTATGCTTACAGTGGATATAAAGGAAATCTTAAATCTATCACACGAGAACTTGTGATGAAGAAAAACCCTGAAAGATTACTTACCTTTGTAGTAAGAGGAATGCTCGCTAAAAACAAGCTTAGAGATAAAAGAATAAAGAGAATGAAGCTTGAAAAAGGAACTACTACAAAATATGATCATTTTAATCCTATTATCATATCTAAATAATGGCTAATAAAGAATATACCTATGCTATAGGAAGAAGAAAAGAAACAACAGCGGTTGTGAAACTTTTTGGAAATGGAGATGGAAAATTCAACATCAAAACTTCTAATGGATCTCAAAAAGCACTAGCGGACTACTTTGGTGGTAACCTCTATCTTCTTGAAGCTGCTCTTTCTCCACTCAACACCCTAGGTGCTGATTACCTTAAAAAATTCGACATTGAAATTGTCGTAAATGGATGAGGAATATCAGGACAAGCCGATGCTATCAAGCTAGGGATTGCTAGAGCATTGATTGAATGGAACTCTGACCTTAGACTTACTTTGAAACCATATGGACTTCTTAAGAGAGATCCTAGAGTTAAGGAAAGAAAGAAACCAGGTTTGAAAAAAGCGAGAAAAGGACCTACGTGGTCAAAGAGATAATACTTCGAATTAATAATTAAGAATTAAAAATGAATAATGTATGAACTGTCTTATTATAAACTATTGTAAATCACGATAGTCCATACAATAACGGATTCCAACATTATTAATTATTCACTATTCATTATTCATTATATTACAAAAGGACTCTTTGAAAGAAGAGTTTTTTTGTTTGTTTTATTTTTTCCACCCGGGTGCTAATTTACTGCACCCGGGTGGAAAATCTAGTAAATTCGTTGAAAAGAAATGAGATATTGTTAGTATTCTTGATATGAATATAATCAGAAATATGTTTTATTTTTATCCAAAATTACTATGAATAAGGACTTAATATTTCTCGGTATCCAATGATGTGGAAAAGGAACTCAAGCCAAAGTACTCCTAAAGGATCTACCTAATCATCGATATTTTGAAATGGGACAAACACTCAGAGCTTTGATGTTGAATGAAAATATGATAGGAAACTATATCAAGGATGTCGTGAATAGCGGTAAGATGATAGATGATTTCATCACGCACGATCTTTTTCATACCAGCTTGAAAATAGCTGAGACTAATAAGAAAAATCTCATCATCGATGGATTTCCTAGGTTGGCGACGCAAGCAAAGTTCTTCAGCAAAAAAATGCAAGAAATGAATAGGGATTTTATAGTCATCCATCTGGAATTGTCCAAAGAACAGGCATTGAAAAGAATGATGAAAAGAGTTACTATCGAAGGACGTAAGGACGATACTCCAGAAGCTATGCAACAAAGAATAGATATTTTTATGCATGAAACATTGAGTGTCATCAAACATTTCGAAGAAATGGGAAAGGTTATAACTATTGATGCCAATGGTTCTATCGATGAAATTGAAAATAAACTTAGAATAGCGTTGGGTCTTTAATTATTATATTTTTTTCAATGGCAAAAGAATTACATAGAATCAAAATAGATAAAATATGATATGGATGAGTAGGACTCGCGAGAATGAGTGATGGAAAAAGAATCCTCATTAAATGAGGTGCTTTGCCTTGAAGTATTGTAGATTTAAGAATAGTTAAACAAAGAAAAGATTATGTAGAAGCACATATAACTCGTGTCCAAGAACTTGATCCCAAAATCGTAGATGGAGAAGTTTTTTGTCCTCATTTTTTTTCATTACTTTCTTCCAATGAAGAAAATAAACAACCATGGAAGATTGGATGTGGAGGATGTAAACGACAAATGTTGAGTTATGGAAACCAACTCAAACTCAAAGAAGATATCGTCAACGATGCATTTACCAAGATCAAAAGAAAAATACCTGAGCTCCAAATTTTGACTATTATATGATCTCCTCAAGAAAAAAATTATAGAAACAAGATAGAATTTAGTTTTGGAAAATATATAACCAGGGAGCAGGCGACAGGGAGCAAGGAGCAGGTAACCTGAAACCTGAAACCTGAAACCTGAAATAATATTATTTTGTCCAATCGAAGTGTAGGATTTCACAAACAAGGAGAGTTTAGTAAAATTATTGATATTGATAATTGTGCGCTTATCTCAGATGAAGCAAATGAAATATTTCAACATATCCAAAATCTTTGTAGAGTATCAGGACTCCCCGTCCATGATCAAATGACCCATCAAGGATTTTTTAGACATTTAGTCGTGAGAGAAGGAACCAATACGAAACAATTTTTGGTAAATCTTTCTGTTTCGGATAATGATCTTAAAGGTACAAAAATCAAACAATGGGATGAACTTCTCGAGGCGTTTAAAGAAGATACGCTTTTGAAAGAAAAAGTAACAAGCTTTGTTATTACCAAAAATAATGGATTGGCTGATGTTGTAAAATCACAAGAATGTGAAACTACAACTTTCCGAGGAGAATGATCTATTTATGAGTCTCTTCAGTTTAAAACTATCGACAAAAAATCTTCTGAAACCCAGTCTTCATTGGACTCAAAAAACGAAAATACAGAACAAAATTGAATGATTGAAGCAACGTTTAGAGTATCTCCTTTTTCATTTTTTCAGACTAATACACTGTGAGCACAACAGCTCTTCAGTCAAGCCATGAAAATGGTAGGGCATATCGAAGGAACTATCCTCGATCTTTACTGTGGAACAGGAACTATCGGTATCAGTTTTCTCAAAGCTGGGAAAGGTGAAAAGCTTGTAGGAATAGAGATTGTCGAAGAAGCAATCACTGATGCACGATACAATGCAAAGATCAATGGTTTGGACAAAAATGTGATTTTCTTGGCTAATCCCGCTGAAAAAGCTTTTACCCAAACTCCTGAAATAAAAGATAAATTACACAATCTCGGTCTCGTCATTATCGATCCTCCTAGAGATGGTCTTCATAAAAACGTAGTTCAAATGATCTGTGATCTCAAAAAACAATCTGATTTCAAATTGTTATATATTTCTTGTAATCCTGTGACGATGGTGAGAGATATTGAACTTTTGGTTGAGTGAGGATTTGACATCAAAGAAATCCAGCCGGTAGATATGTTTCCTCAGACCCATCATATCGAATGTATTTGAATACTTAACTAAATTTTTCATCGTTTATTCGTTTATCATCTCCTCATGAATATTCAAAAAAACATTTCTCTTCTGCCATATAACACGTTTGCCGTAAATATACAGGCAGATTTTTTTGTAGAAGTAACTAATGAACAAGATATTTTTGATCTGATTTCGACGGACGTTTTTTCTACTCAAACACATTTTATTCTCGGTGGGTGAGCGAATATTCTTTTCACGAAAAACTATACTGGATTGATCATAAAGGTTTCATTACTTGGAAAAGAAGTAGTGAAGGAAGAATGAAATACTGTGTATATAAAAATATGAGCTGGAGAAGATTGGCACAAAGCAATGATGCGAGCATTGGAACAATGATATGTCGGAGGAGAAAATCTTGTCCTCATTCCTGGTGAAGTTTGATCAGCTCCCGTGGGTAATATCGGAGCATACGGTAAAGAAGCAAAAGACATAATCTCTGAGGTTGAATGAATTGATATAGTCACCAAAGAGAAAAAAGTATGGACGAATAACGAATGCAAATTCACGTATCGCGAGAGTATTTTCAAGAATGAATTGAAAAATAAAGTGATAGTTACAGCTGTAACTTTCGTCTTTGAAAAACAATCTGCTGATTACATACCGAATATCCAATATAATGATATCCAAGAAAGCATCGGAGAACAAGGAATTGATCCGAGTAAAATTACGGCTCTCCAATTAGCAAATATCATTATAAAGATCAGAGAAGGAAAAATGCCCGATCGGAAAAAAACAGGAACAGCGGGAAGTTTTTTCAAGAATCCTGTTGTCGGAAAAGATCAGTTTGAAAAATTATTATTGGAATATCCACAACTCAAATGAAATGAAATACACACTACTGGTGCTGCATTCAAGTTGTCCGCAGGTCAACTTATAGAATTTGCTGGGTTTAAATGAAAGTCGGAATGACTAGTTGCTACCTATGATAAACACGCGCTCGTCATCATCAATAAGGGTGGTGCTAGTGGTGGAGACATACGAGCATTCGCTCAAGCTATTCAAAAAAAAGTCCTAGAGTTGTTTGACGTACAACTAGAACCTGAAGTGATAATTATGTAAATAATTTGTCTTTAAAAAAACCCTGCAATTATGCAGGGCTATTTTTTTGATTGGTGAGTTTCTTAGTAGAGATATATGTATCTAAGTTGATCGTTGTTTTTATTATAATCACATTCGCCATTTAAATGATTTACAGGATTAGCACTTGATACCTGGGTAAATGTTTTACATATATGAATACTTTCAAAGCTAGTATAATCAGTTGGAATCCTTCAATAACTACTACTTGCAACCCAATTTGATCATCCTTCTGTTTCTGTTCCTGCCATAAGCACAAACCCGTTTGCTGGTATTCATCATTTTGAAATTGGCGTATATCCGAACTGTCCACCAATAATATTAATATTTGAAATTCAACTGAACGCTCTATTTGATGTTGGATCTTCTGGAATACTAGACATTCCTGCACCCATAAGTTTATCTCCAATTCCAGTCAATGATAATGGTCATGCTATAATAGGAAATTGTCCAGCGTCTATTTGGTATGATACTAATGCTGCAGCCACTTGAGCGAGGTCAGCTTTACGAGCAACGTCGTTGGCTCTTCCTCTCGCACTTGAAAGTCTTGGTATAAGCGCTGCTGCGAGGATACCGATGATGACGATTACGATAAGCATTTCGATCAATGTGAACCCTTTCTTTTTATTTTTTTTAGAAAACATCAATAAGCGAAAAATAGTAAAAACGAGATGTTTGTATGTTCTATAAATACGAAATATAAGCTAAATTTCAATATGAAATTATTTCTGTTATCTTATCAAAATAAACTGTCTATATTCATGGTAACCTTTTTGAATTTATATTTTTTTTATTTTAATTTTTATAACCTCCTCTTCGTTTCTTAGCTGTTTAGCTGTTGCTTTCAACCTCACCTTCGTTTCCTCTCCTGACAGAGAGGCCCTCAGTAAAATTACACTCCTCTCTGTCAGGAGAGGTGGGGTGAGGTTGTTCGCTCAAAGATGGAAGAGGAGGTTGTTTGTTCAATAGCTTTTTTACAAAAGTATATACTTCCCCGGCACCTCCTGCCCAACTACTCCTTTGATCTCTAACATCGATAATACAGAAATAATTTCCTGAATTTTCCATCACGTTCCTTGAACCAGTGGCTGAATTTCTCTTCACTCATCACGAGAGAGGACGGACACGAGTCATCGTTCTTGGTCGGTAAGTTCTACCGTCGGTGAGGGTCTAGATGAAATATTTTTTGTGGTAAAATGAGTGGCAAGAAATCTGGGGAGATCAAAAATCGGCTTTACAGAGCCTGTCTCTATGAGTTGTAAAATGCCGGCGCTGGTCGATGAAAAGATAGAACTCGGTGTCGCATACACAGGTTTTTTCATCCCAAGCGCACACTCGACCGTAATCAAGCTGCCTGATTTTTCTCCCGCTTCTGGAAGAAATAGTACATCAGACAATCAGGCGATCAAGCGATTTCTCTGGGGAAAATTATATTTTTCTGGTTTGTGTCAGAGCTTATATTCTGAAATTACAAGTCCCCCATCGGCGACAATTTTTTCTATCAATGCACGTTCTGGTCTTTTTAAAAATCGTCACAATCATCATCACAACACTGCAATGGTTGGAATATTATTTTCGCGGGAAAGCTTATGACACAGCTGATCTACGCCTTCTGCCATCCCAGAAATAGTCACGATATCGTGATGTGAAATAGTAGTGAATAAACTTTCTATCACCTGTTTTCCATAAAGCGACATCTTTCTTGGTCAGACAATACCGAGAATTTTTTGGTTGAGTAATGAAATATCTCAGAGATAATAAATAATCTGTACTCTTGGTCTGATAGGCAAAATTTTGTAATGAACATCAGCTTCCGATGCTATCATCGCATGAATAGAATTTTCTGTAACTCGCTCTTCGAGTTTGAAATATTTATTTTTGTCGTAATCAACAATCTCGTGAATCTTAGAAAAGGTAATTTTGGGATCCAGAGAATAAAGAATTGCTTCGTGCTGCATGATCGTTTTTTCCAAGTAAAAATTCTTATTGATTATAAAAATATATCCCTACTTTTCAATACTTACTTACTATTATTCTTCTGTCAAAAATACAATTGACAATAGTTTTGTTGGTATTTATGCTTGAATTACACTATAAATTTGACTACACTTTCACCTATATCAATTCGTTTTTTTTAATTTTATGAATACTCCCATGTTGGTGAAATTAAATAATATTATCATGTTTGCGTTGATCGCATTTTTCATTTCGCGAATACTCTATCCCATCTACATTTCAATTCTGAAAAAATATAAACTCGGAAAAACTATCCGCGAAGCAGCAGTTACGTGAGAAAAATCAACAATTTTCTCCAAAATGCATGAACATAAACAAGGTACCCCAACGATGTGAGGTGGTATTTTTTTGATAGTGATGGCACTGATGATATGACTTTCCTATATTTTGAAAGACCAATGATTTATCAATAATACATTATTCAACAGACAAGAAACTTATATCATTCTCTTTTGATTTTTCAGTATGGGACTCATTGGATTGCTCGACGACTTCTTGAATATAAAATGATTTGGTAGGGTAAAATGACTCAGTGTCAGAGCGAAATTAATTTGAATGGTTATTTTTTCTGCGTTTATCAGCCGATGGTTTTATACCAGATTGGGTATAGATTATGTTAATTTATGGCCGATCGCAGGCAAGGTATCTATAGGATTATTTTATCCGTTACTTACTTTCTTCTCTACTATCGCGATCGTCAATGCCATTAATATCACTGATGGACTTGATGGTTTGGCTGGCGGATTGATAACACTTATTCTCTTTGTCTTGGCAGTAATATTATTTTTCAATCAGACATATATCGCTACTACCGTAATCGCTATTATCATGGCTATATTGGTAGCATTTATGTTTTACAATATTCACCCCGCCAAAATCTTTATGGGTGATAGCTGAGCATTTGCTCTGTGAGGACTTATTGCTTCACTCCTCTATTTTCTCAACATGAGAATGTGAATCCTTATTCCCTTTCTTATTCTCTTCTCCTTATTTATCATAAATTTACTCTCAAGTTTTTTACAAATATTCTGGAAAAAATACTTCAAAAAAAAGCTTTTTTTGGTTGCACCACTTCATCATCTCTTTGAAAAAAGAGGTATCAACGAAACTACAATTGTAATGAAAGCATGGTTTATCCAATGACTACTTGCGGCAATTACCGTTATATTATTATTTTATCAAGTGAGTAAAACGTTTGTAAATTAAACTTTAGTACACTAATATTTGAAATATGGAACCATCAAACAAGATAATCAAAATACTTACTCTCGTAGCAAAAATATTTTTCATCTGACTTTTGCTTCAGTTTTTTGTGCAGACATTGGTCACCTACAAACTAGGACTTGACTGATCTATCTGGAAAATTGTTTGGATGCGAAAAGAAATTATCATCATCGGATTGCTCGTATTTTTGGCACGATATCTTTGGAAGCATAGAAAATTAAAAGAGTTTTTTAATACATTTCCCTTGAAAAATTTTGTACGAATATTCCTCGCAACTATCGTAGTAAGCTTCTTAGTTTCGGTGTTTATCAATCATAGCGGAGTCGGAACATGGATCATGTCAATCAGATATAGCATGATAGGATTCCTGATTTTTATTGTATTTTTTGCGATTAGTCTTTTGTTTTTTGGTGCCAGAGAGATCAACTTAGTCAAACGATATAGCAGATTAATGAAAACGCTATTGGTGTGAAGTTTGATATGGCGAGGTATACTTTGGTTGATGCCCAACTTGTTGAAATTCGCAGGATATAATCAATTCAATTATGAAGGTGATGTCGGTATCGCGCCTCCAGCAGTGTATTATACACAGTTTAATAGTGGATTTTCCCGTAATCAATTTTTGTTTGAAAGACCAATCAGCCGATGATTTTTCTTGATTGCATTCTGGCCATTATTCTTCGTTTTGTGTTTCAAAAACAAACCAGTAAAAGATAAAATATGGCGAGGTTTATTATATGGACTCGCTATCATGTCAACTTTTTCAAGGGCTGCATGGGCCGTCTGGCTTGTACAAACAATCATCTTAGTTCTCTTACAGTTTCCGAGAAAATACTGGAAAATGGCCCTGCGATGATTTGTGCCGCTACTATTATTTTTCTGAGTCGTAACGTTTTATTGACAGAAACAAATCATCTCGAGAGAGTTTTCAAATACCGGGCATTTCAGACTTATCGTGCAAGCATTGAATACTATCTGAGAGAGACCACTCTGGTGACAAGGTGCAGGAACAGCATGACCAGCCTCTCATCAAGTCGAAGGAATCAAGGCATACAATCCAGAAAATCAATACTTACAGATATGGATAGAATACGGTTTGTTATGATTTATTGGACGACTTTTCTTGTATGGATATCTTCATCATATCGCGTATAAGTCGTATGAAGAAGAAAGGAATACGGACAGCAAAATTACTAAAAATAGAAAACTTTATGGAACTATTGTCTTTGCATTTGGTGTAGGAATTTTGTGACTAAGTATCGAAGGATTAGTTCTCCATAGTTTTGTCGACAGAATGATTGTCTATCCATTTATGGCATTGTTTGCTATCGCCTACGGCTTATATGTAAAAGAAAAAAATACTAAATAATCTCATCCGAGTAAAAAGCATAAATTTAATTTATTTTTGTATTATAAAAAAAATATGGCAGACTTGATAAATATTATCAGTAAAAAAGTTGGTATGGCACCAACTATCGTTCGTACTATCGTCCAGTTATTGGATGAGGGAAATACCGTTCCGTTTATCGCGAGATATCGTAAAGAACTTACGGAAGGAGCGACTGATGAACAGCTCAGGGATTTCAATGATATGTATACGTATACAAGAAACTTGGAAGCTAGAAAAGCTGATGTGATTCGTCTCATTGATGAAAAATGATTGATGACAGATGAACTCAGAAAACAAATTATGGAAGCTGAAACTTTGGCGAGAGTTGAAGATTTATATAGACCATTTAAGGAGAAAAAAAATACGAAAGCTACTATTGCCAAAGCAAAATGATTGGAGCCGTTGTCAGATATTTTGGCGAAAGCACTAATGAGTAAAGAAGAATTTGAAGCTGAAGCAGTCAAATTTGTGAAGGATACGGGTGATGTGAAGACGAGTGTAAAAGATGTAACTGAAGCGATTCAGTGAGCAAAAGATATTCTTGCGGAAGCGGTTTCCGATCATGCCGATCTCAGAGAAGACATCAAAGTCAGAGAGGAAAATACAGGAATGCTCGCATGTAAAAAAACAAAAACATTTGACGATAAAGGAGTCTATAAAATATATGGTGAATATAGTAAAAAACTTTCTGATATGCCATCGTATGCGTATCTTGCAGTTTCTAGAGCTGAAACAGAAAAACAATTGCAGGTGAAATTAGAATTTTCTAGCGATAAAATCCGAGAAGAAACAACGAAATACTTCTTCCCGAAAAATCATGGAACCTGTATCTGTTATGTCCAAGAAGCATGTGAAGATGGTCTTCATAGATTACTTTTACCTTCGCTTGAACGTGAAATCAGATCAGATAAAAAGAGACGAGCTGATGAATCAGCGATCAAGGTATTTGGTGAAAACTTAAAAAATTTATTGTTAACCCCACCGATTAAAGGAATGACTGTGCTTGGATTTGATCCAGCATTTAGGACAGGATGTAAACTTGCTGTCGTCGATCAGACAGGAAAATTTTTGGATAAAACCGTGATCTACCCTACTGAACCACAGAAAAAAATTACTGAAGCTTGGGATGTTTTGAAAAAATTAGTTGATCAATATAAGATAGATTTGATCGTGATAGGAAATGGAACATGATCAAGAGAATCAGAAAAAGTTGTTCATGATTTTATTGAAAAATATAAACTGGATGTAAAATATATGATTACTTCTGAATCATGAGCATCTGTATATTCCGCTTCTAAACTCGCTCAAGACGAATATCCTGATCTAGATGTCACTATCAGAGGAGCAATCAGTATCGCACATAGAGTACAAGATCCACTCGCTGAGCTAACGAAAATAGATCCGAAATCTATCGGAGTCGGACAGTATCAACACGATGTTGATCAGAAATTTTTGAAAGAAAAATTGGAAGAAAAAGTAGAAGATATCGTAAATAGCGTAGGTGTTGATGTAAATACAGCGAGCTATACTTTGTTGCAATATATTGCGTGATTGAGTGAAAATGTTGCAAAAAATGTCATCGCGTACAGAGATGAAAATGGAAAATTTACAAGTAAATCACAGATAAAGAAAGTAAAATGACTTGGTCCAAAAGCCTATGAACAAGCGATTGGGTTTATGAGAATCAAATGAGGAAAAGAAATTTTGGATGAAACGGGTATCCATCCTGAAATCCATAAACAAGTCTATGCCTTGTTGGAAAGCGAAATGGGAATTAAGAAAAAAAATCTGAAATTGCCGATGCTAGTTGAAAAATATCCAGAAAATAAATTGATTGAATGGTCAGAAACATATAAAATCTGATTGGAAACTTTGAGAGATGTCTTGGCTGAATTACAGAGACCAGGTTTGGATCCAAGAGATGAACTCGAAGCTCCCTGCTTCTCATCAACTATCTTGGACATCAAAGATTTACAGATAGGAACAAAATTAGAATGAATAGTAAGAAACGTAACGGATTTCGGAGCGTTTGTAGACATCGGATTACATAGTGATGGATTAGTTCACAAATCTCAGATGGCAAATTATTTTGTCGCAAATCCTGTAGATGTTGTAAAGGTTGGTCAGCAAGTAAAAGTCAAAGTAATCGACATAGACCTCGAAAGAGAGAAGGTCTCATTGAGTATGAAAGACGATTCCGCGCCACAAACTCCAAGATCTGATAGAAATACAAATACTGAAAAAAAAGCGATAGTCCCGCAAGGCAGGAACGACATCGTTGGTGAGTCTACTATGAAAGGGAATATTACCTTTAGTTAAAACATATTTGTCATTGCGAGAAACAAAGTGACGAAGCAATCTTAGAATAATTACTTAGATTACTTCTCCGCTTAGGCGGATCGCAATGACTTTTTTTTATTGTAAAATATATACCTTGACATTTACTAACAAATATGTATATTAAACAAAACAATACTCATTAAATAAAAGGAAAAATGAAAGATTTATCTCTTAAAATTAGCTTTGGAAGTTCGATAGACACTTTCTTGGCAAAGTACAGATTGTTCTTTAGGGTAATTAAATTTATTGTGGTGATGATAGTTTTTTATTCAGCAGTACATAATGTTTTATCACTCAAATCAATACCCTACGAGGACAGACTTGATGCATTACTAGGCACAATATTATATATTGTGATAATAAAAATTGTGGTTATGAGTATAGTATTATGCTACAATATTCCACAAACAGAAACATTAAAATAACCACTGGTAATACGTATATTTATGATACTTTTAATGAAAATCGCTGGCTTGAATAGCTATGAACCAATTGGACTTATTGTGTTGTCTATTATTGGTTTGGCACTATTTATTAACTATTTTAGTCTTCTAATGGATATAGTATTTAGCCTTAAGAAAGTCATTAGAGAAGAGAAAGCGAAAGAGAAAAACTAAAAATAAATATGCCATAGGATTATTTCCTATGGCATTTTTTTAATTGAGATGTAAATAAATCTGCAACTGATTCAAATATTACAAGAAATATCATAAGCAAAACTCCTTTCATATGTAATTATTAAGATTAAATTATTTTCTTTTCTAATAAAATATCTCTGACTCTGATGTATATTTTTTCATGACCCTCAGCTGTAGGATGTATTCCATCTTCTAAATCTTTATTGGTAAGAACATCGATTACATCGATAAAGAGAATATTATTTTGTTTACAAAATGTTTTAATTACATCATTGTAGGCGATTGTATTTTTCATATCTTGCGATAATTCTGGTGCCCAAACTATAGGATTACTTTTTGTTTCGTCACAAATAATCGTTCAAATAAAAACGATTTTTTCAGTAATTTTTTTTGCTTTTTCTATAAGAAGAGCAATATTTTTTTGAAACATATCTAACGAAATTGTTGTTTCTTTTTTATCTATAATAGTACAATCATTTGATCCGATAGCGAAAATAACAACATCTGGTTGTCTTGCTTCAGCTTCTCCATCAAATCTTTTTAGTACTCAAGAACTTGTATCTCCATCAATACCTAAATTGTAAACTATTCCATAATCAACATCCTCTCTTAGGAATTTCTGTCATAGATAATTATGTAAACGAGCTACTCGACCTCCTTTTTCTAAATCTCGCGCTCACATGGTAATACTATCTCATCGCACTCAGAGTATTACATCCATTATGATTGTAGTAATATATAAATATTTTTTATTATAAAAAAGATCATTAGGATTGCGACTCCCCACATAAAAGTTCTTTCTGTAATCCTTATCTTCTTGGTAACACCACTTAAAATAAGAATACTAATTATTAAAATAATTGATTGAAAAATAATTTTTCCTGGAAGTACATCTGTTGGGACACTTAAGATAGCTGGCATTTAATTTTTTAGAAATTAAAAGTCACATGTCTTTGGGGCTCTTGGGAATGGTATTACATCACGGATATTTTCCATACCCGTAATATACATAAGTAATCTTTCAAATCCTATTCCAAATCCTGCGTGAGGAACTGTTCCATATTTTCTTGTATCTAAATATCGACTATAATCTTCTGGAGACAATCCTACATCTTTCATTTTCTGCTCAAGTACTTCAAGTCTTTCTTCTCTTTGCGAACCTCCTACAATCTCTCCAACACCAGGTACTAATAGGTCTGTCGCAGCCACTGTCTTTCCGTCTTCATTGAGTCTCATATAGAATGCTTTGATCTCTTTTGGATAGTTGGTAACGAATGTCGGACCTTTAAATATTTTTTCACAGATATATCTTTCATGTTCTGTCTGCAAATCAATTCCCCATTCTACGGGATATTCAAATTTCTGTCATGATTTTTTCAAAAGCTCAACTGCTTCTGTATACGTCACTCTAGCAAAGTCTGCTTTTACAAGATCTTGTAATCTTGTCTTCACTTCCTTGTTGATAAATTGTGCAAAGAAATCCATCTCTACATCAGCGTGTTCAAGTATATATTTGAATGCATATTTAATCAATCATTCTGCGAGATTCATGTCGTCGTTGAGATCTGCGAATGCAATTTCTGGTTCTATCATTCGAAATTCTGAAAGATGTTTTGTGGTGTTTGAATTTTCTGCTCTGAAGGTTGGTCCGAAGGTATATACTTTGTTAAATGCAGTTGCGAAGGTCTCTGTATTGAGTTGTCCACTTACCGTCAATGATGCTTCTTTTCCGAAAAAATCTTTTTTATAATCTATTTGTCCTTCTTCATTTTTTGGAGGATTGAGCATATCGAGAGTAGATATTCTAAACATTTCTCCTGCTCCTTCACAATCACTTCCTGTGATGATTGGTGTGTGTACATAGATAAATCCTTGTTCGCGGAAATATTGATGAATCGCAAATGCAAGTAATGATCTTACTCTAAACACAGCAGAAAACGTATTTGATCTCGGTCTGAGATGAGCTATTTCGCGAAGATATTCGAAACTATGTCACTTCTTTTGTAAAGGATAATCACTAGGACAGGTACCGACAATAGTCACTTTAGATGCTTTGACTTCGAAGGCTTGTTTAGTTCATTGTGAAGCTACCAATTTTCATTCAACAGTAATTGAACTTCCCGTAGTAAGTTTACAAATATCGTCGAAATTTGATAAATTATTTTCAAAAACTATTTGTATATTTTTGAGGTACGATCCATCATTGAGTTCGATAAACCCGAATGTTTTGGAATCTCTTACACTTCTCACTCGTCCATTGAGGATAATATCTTGATCGAGAAATGGTTTGTGGTCGCCGAAGATATGCGCGATAGTTGTCAATTTCATATGATTTTTATATATATTTAAAATACTGATTTAAGATATCGTTTTATCTCCTGAATTCAACATTTTATCTATCATTTCTGGATTCTTAACCGAATCTTGCAAATTTTCCAAAATATTTTTATCTACTAAAAGGCTTGACTTTTGTGTCAAATAAGATATCAACATATAAACAAAAAAATAAAAAATATGAAAAAACACGATCAGTATCCCTTTAAGGGAATGAAATGCGATGTTGTTGTAAATATTCTCAAGGGAAGCAACGAAATTAATAACATAAAAGTCAGACATAGTAATGAAAGTGGTAAACCCTCCATTCTTTCAAAGAAACTGGCTATGGTTATTAAAAACAGTGGATGTAAAGTAACAAAAGCAAAAGCAGAACGAGCTATAGTATTATTGTTAGAATTACAAGAACTAAAAAACGATACCCGTATAACAGATTCAGAGATGCAAAAAATCTTGAAAACACTTGATACACCCATTGAAACTGAAGTACAAGAAGAAAATTCCTAACATTTAAAAAAATCCTTCCGTTTTCGGAAGGATTTTTCATTATTTTGAAATATTATTTTATAATGCCCTTGTTTTTATTTCAACTAGACACTTGTCGACAAATTCAGTAAGACCAGTTTCATACTGCTTTTTACTTCTATATTCGCGGATAGAAAGCATTTTTGTTGTTTTTTCTTTTTCACCTACAATGATAATATAAGGAATTTTTTCTATCTCTGCATTACGGATTTTTTTGCTAAATGAATCTTCACCACTATCTACAGAAGCTCTAATTCATTTATCTTTCATTTCTTTTTCTACCTGTTTTGCATAATCAGTAAATATTTCTGCAACAGGAATAATTTTGATTTGTTGTGGTGCGAGCCACAATGGAAACGCTCCAGCAAAATGCTCTAGTAAAAATCCTATAAATCTTTCGTGGGTACTGAGCGGAGCTCTGTGGATACAAATAGGTGTTTTATCTACTCCGTCTTTGTCTTTGAAGGTAAGATTAAATCTTTCTGGTACTGCGAAATCTACTTGATTTGTTGCTAAAGTAAATTTTCTTCCGATAGCTGACCAGATTTGTACATCGATCTTTGGTCCGTAAAATGCTGCTTCGTTAGCTACTTCTACAAAAGGTACTTTATTTTTTACTAAGATATCTCTCACTTGTTTTTCTGTTTTGAGCCATAAGGTTTCATTGTCCACATATTTTTTTCCCAATCATTCTTTTCCATGAGTTGAAAGTCTCATCTGATATTTACCTACTCCGAATAAGTCGAAATAATATTTATACATCTCTACTACTTTCATAAATTCATCTTCAAACTGTTCTTCTGTACAATAAATATGTGCATCATTCATCGCCATAGATCTTACTCTCATAAGTCCAAACAATGAACCTGAATCTTCATATCTATAACAGTGTCCATATTCAGCCAATCTCAATGGAAGGTCTCTATAACTTTTTGGTTCAGCATCGTAAATCTTATGATGATGGGGACAGTTCATAGCTTTGAGATAATATGTTTCTCCATCCATTTCCATAGGTGGGAACATACTTTCTGCATAGTATGGTAAGTGTCCTGATCTGAGATAGAGTTCTTTTTTTGCGATGTGAGGAGAACGTACTCTTTTATATTCATATTTTGCTTCTGTTTCTTTTGCTAGGTTTTCTACCTCATCAGCTATGATAGTTCCATTTGGTAATCGTAAAGGTAATCCAGCACCAACTTCATCATCGAATGTATAGATATGTAATTGTTTTCCGAGTATTCTATGATCACGTTTTTTTGCTTCTTCCATCATCTCGATATATACTTTCAAAGCAGTTTTGTCTTCGAATGCGAGTCCGTAGATTCTCGTCATCATCGGATTTTTTTCATTTCCTCTCCAGTATGCACCAGCAATCTTATCAAGTTTAAATGCATCAGCATTGATATCTTTTGTACTTTCTACGTGAGGTCATTCACACATATCAACAAAAGTGATGAAATCACTTTTGAGGTTGAAGGTGGAAGGTGGAAGGTTCAAGGAACTTATATATGTATTAATTTTATCATATTTGGTAATATATTCTGGCTTGCTGCCTTTGAGCAGATTGTCTTTCGCTGCAGCAGGAATTGTATTTATATAATAAGAGAAATTCGTTTCTCCATCTTTTTTGAATTCTTCGATAAGCTCAATTTTGAACTCTTGTCCAAGCATAGTAATAATCTCTTTTGCTTGTTTGTAATTGAGATCTATTCTATGAAATGTTTGACCTTCTTTTACGATTTTGGTCATCATCTTGTTGAGTTCTTTGATATTTTCCTCTTTGAATTCTACTCCTTCAGAAAAAATGAAGTCGTAATAAAATCCCGTATCTATTGCAGGTCCGATACCGAGTTGTGCAAGTGGATCTATCGATCTTTGTACTGCTTGCGCCAATACATGAGAAAGTGAATGACGTGGTTTCAATATTGCTTCTTCCATACTATGTGTGAGAAATATAAAATCATGATACAGTGTTGTAGTGTAATGTTTTGTCACTAGAAAAACAAGATTATTTTGATTAGAATTTACTGTAAAAAACAGTAAACTTATCGTAATATATAATATTTACCTTTTATGCGTCAGTATGAAATATCTTTTAGTTCCTGTCATTGCTGTGGCAATTGCCCTTATAGGTCTCAAGCTTTTTCGCTGGCTGAAAATACTTGATAAACCAGGAAATGACCTTAAAAATACAAGAAAACCCGTTCCTACACTTCAAGGAATTTTTATTTATATAGGATTCTTTGTTACTGTTGCATTTCTCTTTCCTCAATATTTACATAATAATTTATTCTGGGGACTTTTGTTTGGTTCTCTTCCTATCGTGATATTCGAACTCTTCGAAGAATTGAATTATATCGGCAAAATCAATTTTAAAATTCCCCCATCACTCAGATTGATATGACATATTGCGTGAGCATTATTAGCCGTTTGGATATGAGCTATTTGACCACAAGAATTTATTATCAACGAACAAATATTTATTGCTCCTCAGCGAATTGTAGCGATAGGATTTGTTTTCTGGTCTATTCTTTGTATCAATGCAGTAAATCGATTTGATGGAATTTATGGCCAAGCAAGTGGCGTTTCGGGCATAGGATTTTTGACAATATTTTTGTTGATTCAGTTTGTTGTATTTAAACATTATACCAATTTCACGGAAGCTAATATGCAAACATTATTGTTTGTAAAAAATATATCCTTTACATTGTTTTGTATCTCACTGGTGTATACAGTAATAGAATATAAACCCCTGGGACTGGTCAGAGATGTAGGAATTATGTTCTTCTGATTTAGTCTAGCATACTTATCCGTAGTCGGATGAGCAAAAATAGGAACATTGATCGTAGCATTGTCTTTGGTAATCTTTGACGCGATCTGGGTCTGATTATGGAGAATATTTATTATGAAAAAAAATCCCCTCAAAGGAGATTATACTCATCTTCATCATAGACTCCTTTGACTTGGTCGAAATAGAAGAGAGGTGAGATGATTCGTTTGGATACGATCACTTGTTATGATGATATTTATCTTGATTCAATGAACAGATAGAAACAATAAAATTATAATATTTACCGTGATGGCTTTGGTATTTTTTGGGATTAATTATTATCTCTTTATTGTGAAAAAGTTACCGTGTGGATTGTCCATGAAAAAATAAAAAATATATATTTGAAAAGCCCCAATGTAAACATCAGGGCTTTAAAGATCAATGCACCAATGCGTTATAACTATAACGCAAACCATTTCTCCTAAAATAGGAGAGCATATCACAATTGCAATATAAACTATAACCCCTAAAATAGGAGGTGGAAAAACAAAATATGGAAATCACTGATCGAATATTATATACTACATATCATAGTTAATTTTTCTTGTGGAGATATACTATATATATTTTTAATAAAAAAGCAATAGCAATTGTTATCTTTTATTTTACTTGACAAATTCATTATTTTATGTATAATGATTATGTTATTTTAATTGATAGAACAGGTGATATGCATAAAAAAAACACACCCGACAATAAAGCCACTAATGGCAAAAAGTCGTCTAGTTCTAAAATTATAAAAATTGCCGCTGGCGCTGCTATAATGGTAAGTGTTTTTTCTACTGATATAGGTTATAGTCAAAATTCAACCTATCCAGTAAATACTCAGAAGAAAGATATAATAGAGGTATTACAAAAGAATGATAAAGTCATTAATGTTAATGACAGTATAGAACATCAAAAAATAATCACTATGAACGCGGATAGTATAATAACTAAGTATTGAGAGAAAAAATGATTAGAAATAATCAACCAACATATATTGATTGAAATTAATAAAATAAGACAAACATTTAACGACTCTTTATCACCAGAACAAAAAGAATACCTTACACTCAAAAACCTTACTCTTCAACCAAAGCTTTGTACGGCAGCACAATTATATGCTGAATATATGTATAAAAATAATCGATATGAACATACATGAAAAGATTGAGTTACGGCTGAATCAAGAATAGGAGCCACTTGATATCCTTTCAATTTTTTAGGAGAAAATATTTTCCGTACTAGCGATATTCCAACAATAAAAAATGTCATTACAGCACGAGAATATTCTTGATGACATCATAGAACAATTGTCAAAAAAAAATTCCTTCATGCAGGAATATGATATTATAAATCATATCGAGTTCTTGATTTATGAGGACAAAGATAAATAAAATTATTTAATAAAAAAATGTTTCTTAAAGAAGAAACATTTTTTTGTATAATTATTTTTTATTTCGATTTACTATTCCATCCTTTACATATTGTTTTGTCCATTTTTCCATATATTCTGAGATATATTTATCGGTTTTTTGATTTGATATTCACTCATCAGTCAATACTCATGTCTTTTTCATGTCTTCATAAATATTCTTATGTGTTGAATTTGATAAATCCAGATTCATAATTGGTGTATTTGATACCTGTTCTCATGTACCATATTCACGTGAATTTACCCAACTTACCTTATCTACCCACTCTGTATTTTTCTTGGGATCTGTGATAGCAGGATAATTTGTAGGATCATCTTTTGATAGCTTAGTATATTCATCAAACTTTCTTGTTATAATAGATTTTCATTTGTAATCTGGAGCAGATTTAGCGTCATCGAACATATCATTATCTTTATCACTCCATATTTTTTCATTAACCGTTCATCATTTTATCATTGGGATATCTTGATCTAATTTTCTGCCAGAAACCTCATATTGTTTATATGCACCTCCATCTTTTATTAACAATTCTGTCTTTGGTAAAACATTGTATTCTGGAAGTGTTTTTGGTATCTCATTTTTCTCATAAATATATTTAGGTAATTTTTCTTCTATATAATAATTTACCTTGATATTTACTCCTTGATATGGACTAAATATTTTATTTAGTTTTTCTTTTCATTCTGCAGTAGTAGATCGTTCCTTATATTCTGGATGAGCAGGATCATTATAGTCTACACCATTTTCTTTCCCGACATCAGTCTTAAATGATCTATTTCATGTATAACCATCAGCTAATTTTTCTGCATATTTTGTTTTCAACCAATCTTCTGTAAGTCTTGATCTTCCATCAGCCAATGTTGTATTGTCCTTTACTATAAAATTTTCATCTCATATTTGTATCGATTGATTTCCTTCATAATTTACTGTACTCGCTATACCAGTAATTTCATATCATGTAATTTTTACTCATGGTTGATTTAATTCCTCTATCAATCATTTGAAATTAGCATCCATAGCATCTTTACCTAGATTGGCCATTGGCAGATTATATTTTCATTCTTTAGTTTTTGTTCAAGTGTTTTTTGTTTCGAATTTTGTGTCAACCAAGGTATATTCTGGTTCATTTATCTTTACATCAGAACTTATTTTTTTTGTAATTTTAAATTCATTTTCTTTCAATCCTCTCAAAGCAAATTTAAATTTTTCTTCTGTCTGTTGTGGTGTTTTATCTTTTCTTACGAATCATGCATCGCTTGCTCCTGCTAAGAAATCTACAAAAAAACTTGCTAATTGTAGTGTTTCTTCTATTTGTTTTCCTTGTCATTTTTCATAACTCAAAGACTCATATTGAGATCGAATATCTTCTAATAAATTTCAATAAAATGTTTCTACATTTTTTTGGATTTCTAATCTTTCCTTAGATTCTACTTTTGATACGATATCTTTTTTTGTTTCTACAAACTTTCCTGTTGCTGAATCAAACTTCCTATTATACATATTAAAATATTTATCGATAATAGGTTTAATATTGTTCGCTTTTTCAACCTTACTATTCGATTTATTTTCTATATTTTTAGTTTCTTTCATTATTTGTGTAAGTGCTGATTTTTCAGTTACATCTAATTTAGAATTTCACAATTGTTCTTGTGAATCTTTATTTCTTATAACTGTTTCCATTGCATTTTCTCATCCTCCCATTTTTAATTACATAGACAATAAAACTTATTTTATATTTTTTAATAATTCTTCTGGATTTCCTTCTTTTTCTCTTTCCATCTCTTCTTGTTTTCTGATCATCATAAGAACTTCTGCCATCTTTTTGATTTTATCTTGTGCCTCATCTGTTCTTCCTGCTTCAATTTCTACAGCTATTTCCATAACTGATTGATAAAGATACGTTAATACACTTTCTGATATTTTATTTAAACTCACTAATGTTTTATAAAACATAGCGAAAATTTCATTTGTCCATTGGAGTTGTTTGAGCATTTCTATAACTTTCTCTTTTTTAGTTTCGTATGGTAGTCATTTGAAATATTCTACCTGTTTTTTAATATCCATTACTTTTAGGTTTAAATACTAAATTTAACTACTTCAATTATACTCAGAAAAAAAATCCTGTCAAATTTTAGAGTACTTTTTTTAGGGACTTTTTTATGCTTTATATCTGAGAATAATTTGCATTTTTAAAAAAATTCCCTATAATATCACCCTAGACACTATCGTGCTACCCAAAAAATTAAGATAAATGTTCCTCCTTTACTGAAAGGAGGTGCCCCCGCAACTGTTGTGCGGGATAAACTCCGGCGGAGGATTTTGTGACTTTTGTAAAATCTCCCATCCATAGGATACCTCCCTCTTTAAAACAAAGAGGGTACATGATAAAGTGATTTTAAATATTTAAATATTTCAATTAATGGATTTTGATGTAAAAAAGAACTATTATGATATTCTCGGAGTCAAAGAAGAAGCTTCTGCAGAAGAGATCAAAAAAGCATTTAAAAAAGCAGCAGTTAAGCATCATCCAGATAAATGAGGAGATAAAAAAAAGTTTCAAGAAATGAATGAAGCATATCAAGTTATCGGCGACGAAAAGAAAAAAGGCCAATACGATGCTTATAGGAAAGGTGGATATTCGTGATTTGATGGTCAGGGATGATTTGGTTGATTTTGAGGTGGTCAATGAGGAGTTGATTTCTGAGATTTTGATATTGGTGATCTTATGGGGGGTATTTTTGGTGGGGGATTCGGCTGATGATCGAGAAGAAAAAGCACACAAGGCGGAGAAGACATCCAAGTAGCCATAGACATTAGTTTCGAAGAATCTTACACAGGAGTAACTAAAAAAATAGCCTACAGCAGAATGAAAAAAGTAGCTGGAGCTGATGAAAAAAAATGTGAATCTTGTAATGGTCACGGTAGCGTAGTCCAACAAGTAAATACGCCTTTCGGAGTTATGCAAAGCCAAGCAACATGTCCAAATTGTAGCGGTAGCGGAAAAATCTTTACGAAAGATGGCAAGCCACTGGCTAATGGATGATTAGAAAAAGTAAAAGAAACCTTAGAAGTAGAAATACCTGCCGCAATCAAAGCAGGCGCATATATTAAATTTGCTAGTAAAGGAAATGAATCATCTGGTCATCATGTTGGTGACTTCTATATTCAGATCAATGTCGTCAATTCTAGACTCTACGAAAGGAAGGGTGAAAATCTCTATACCAAGGCAAATGTAAGTCTTTTTGATATGGTATTATGATGAGAAATCACTGTTGAGCACCCAGAAGGAAAGCTAAAAATCAAGGTACCAAAAGGAACGCAGGTCGGTGACATGATCAAGATCAGTGGTAAGGGATTTGGTGCTGGTGGATTCTTAAATAAGAAGGGTGATTTATATGTGATACCTCAGGTCGACATACCGAAAAAATTATCTAAAGACCAAGAAAAACTCTGGAGTGAACTCAAAAGTAAGAAATAATTATCCCTTCGGGATGTAATTTGGACTTCGTCCGTAATTTGTTCGCTAAGGCGAACGTAATTTATGGTAAATTTTCATTACGCGAAGCGAATTACACGAAGTACATTACGTGAACAAAGTGAACTAATGACATTTTTTTATCTGATATTGTTTTGTCTTTTTCTCTCGAAAACTAGGTACGGACTAATCTAAAATGCTCGATCTCCGGATTGGGTATTTTTTTGTTTATTCGTAAGCACCCGGGTGCGATGATTACGAAGTAGCTTTGGAACTAAAGTATTTCTAGTCTGCACCCGGGTGCAAACTTTTGTCCTAACTTCTTCAGTTTTTTTCATGTTTTGTCTCGATAAAATCTCTTGCGGTAATGAGCAAGCATCGTGTCTGTTTGAAACATCGATATGTTTATCAGCCGAACTTATAATCTCATTCCTTATGTTTGTATGGCAACAAACACAACTGTTCGCTCCCACATTCTGTCTAGCAGGTAAAAATGTGGGGGAATGAACGAAAAGCCATTCAGACAATCACAACCAATTATGGTTTGTATAGTCTCATATATAAACACCTGTAAACAGAAAACAAAAAAACATGCGACTGATTACCGCATGGATACTTTCCAAGCTAGCAACGGGAAGCAGACGGAACGATTTTGCTCATCAAGAGATTGTTCCCGATAGTATTTTATTGATGAAATTAACAATCAATTATAAACCAATTTAAAACTTTTCGTTATGAAAAAATTTATGTTTATGGCAATAATCCTCCTACTAAGTTTAGGAGCCTGCCAAAAAGAAGACATATCTCCAATGATGGATGAACAGTCTTCAAGTGTTAATATTAGTGATGAAAATGGTGTTGGTGATTCTGTTCCAATACATACAGAAAATCTGAAAGCCGGCATAGTAGAATTAAATGTAAGTCCCACGTTTGGGAAACCAAATTCTACGTATTACTATTTTAAAGTTTATGATCCTTCGGGAACATTGTCTTTGGCAGTAAAACTTTATGAAAAAGCTACGGGAATTACTACGTATTTCCCTATGACAAGAACTGGTAGTTATTGGACTCTTTCCAAAACAATATCTATTAATGGTTGGTATGACTGGCGTTATGTCTATAATTATAATCATACCAACATAAGCGGAACTGCTTATACACTCTGTAATAGCAAAAACATGTTTAATAGTTCTCCATTTGCTATTGTTTGGCCTTTTGGTGCTGATGGATCAAGTTGGTATAATCGTTGTACTTGGAACGGTGGACAAGAAGGTGGCAGTGGAAATGGTTGGGGACAAGGCGCACACGTAGGTACAAGTGAATATTATTCAGATGATTGGAATCGTACCAATGATTTAGGTAGAATTATTCGTTCTCCTTTGGATGGCTATGTTGATGCAATTGGACAATATTATGTATCTGGATATGGCTATAGTAAATATGTTGCTATTATCCAAAAGGCAGCCAATGGAAATCTTTACCGATTTTATGTTGCTCATTTACAAAGTTATCCAAGCAATCTTTATGTAGGTAAATATGTTCGTGCTGGCATTGATCAAATAGGAATACTCGGATCAAGTGGAGCATCTTCTCCTCATGCTCATACTAATCTACGAGTCAACAATGTATCTGTGCCTTTTTATTTGAATGCTCAATGATAGTAAATTTCACTTGCTTTCATTGATTCTATTATGTATAGGGGAGGCATTTCCTCCCCTATTATTTTACTATTTAAAATAAATGAAATATGAAATGAGCTTTATTTATGCTATCTCTTTTGATTCTCTGATTAACATGATGTAGTCAAAATACAACAAATTTGTATTGAACAAATTTATCATGAAACATAAATCTTTGAAAGAATAATATAGAACCAATATCAACATGATGAAAACTTTCATGATTTTTATCTATTACATGAGCCATAAAAACTATCTTTATTTCATGACATAATATTGTGTATAAAGATTTATTTTCTATTAATATACCAAAAGATTTAAATACTTGGTCATATGATAATTTAAATTCTAAATCATCTAATAATGAAAATCTTGCTTTTTTTGAAAAAGCATATCCAAAATCTTTTTATATTACTGTGTGAGATACTAATTTACTAGATAGATCTCTGATAGATAAAGATATCTGTCTCTTACAAACTAATTATAATTGATTACCTACTTTTTCTAAAGAAACAACCACTAGAGTCATGAATGATAAAAATATATTCATTACACAACTTACTTTTTTTACTGAATGAAACATAGATCCTTATAGATATACATATATAACACATTTTTGTTTCGTTGATAATGATATTATATATGATTTAGTTTTAGATAGTTATAATTTTCCTCAGGCAAATAAAATTATAGACTCATTTAAGTTCTATTAATTTCTGTATTATAATTAAATCTTCTAATGGATATCCTCCTTTTCATACCATATAACACTTCACTCAAAGATTATGCCAAACATCATAGATTTCAGCCAAATTTAACAAAGGCCGAGGCTCTTTTTTGGAATATAGTTTTAAAACATAATAAGCTTTGATATAGATTTTTGAGACAGAAAATAATTAGTTCTTTTATTCTAGACTTCTACTGTTCTAAGCTAAGACTTGGTATAGAGATAGATGGTTGATATCATCAAGATCAAGAAGAATATGACAAACACAGAACACACATACTATTACATTGTTGAATAAAAATAATTAGATACACTAATGACGATATAGAACACCGTCTGAACTGAGTTATAGAAGACCTAAAAGAACAAATAAAGATAAGAGAACAAGAAATATTTTTATAAATCCCCCATCCGCATCGGCGGATTCCTCCCCCTTTTTCAAGGGGGTCACTAGTTAACTAAAGTTCTCCTTGAAAAAGGAGATACCCCGCCATACGGCGGGGAGAGGATTTATAAAAAGATTTATCTACAGAAAAAACCCCAGCCTTTCGGCCAGGGTTTTTTCGTTTCCGCGAGTGCGGAGTATATAGGACTCTAGTTAACTAGTAATTACTCAAGAGTAACTAAAGTTGAAACTGGAGCGATATCCCATTTGTATGAATTGAACATAGAAGGATGAAGTATTGAAGTACCATCAGTGAATGTATCATAATATCACATATTGTTTACTTCTATACCGATATTTCCTTGAACTGTTCAAGCAAACCATGTAGATACAGGGAATACTAATGTGAAGTCTTGGTATGATCCATTAGTAATATTTACTGTTCCACTAAGACTTGCACCACTTCCAAATACCAAAGTATTAGCACCTGTAACGATAGTAGCAGTTCCTAATGAAGTTCCTCCTTCGTTTCCAAGATATAATGTTCCTGTTGTTGTAGCAGCAGAAGTATTATTAGAAACAGCAAGTGAAACTCTATCAAGTTTTACATCACCACCATTAGCAGCGATTCTGAATGTATATACAGCATTTCCACCTTTTTGTGAACTTACATAGCTCACAGTTGGTTTAGCTTTAACAAATTCAATTATAGAAGATAATGTTGGAGCAGCAACTGTACCAGTTATAACTATTCCATTCATACTTTCGAAACCAGCTGATGTAAGGTTGATTACGAAACCAGTACTTAAGTTAGCAGCTGTTGTAGCTGTCTTAAGTGTACCTACGATATCATACGTCTTAGTAGCTCCTGCAGCAAGTGCTGATGCGCTAAGATTTGTAAAGAATGGTGTAGTACCATTATCCATAAATGTAGCAACAACTTGTCCACTATCTTGAAGAGTTAATTCAGTGTACATATCTGTATTGCTTCCAGATAATGAAAGGTACATATTTTTTAGGTATGCATTACCATTGTATGGAGTGAATTTTACTGTTCCCAAAGAAACAGTTGTTCCATTCAATTGTACTAATTTAGGAGAGAAGCTTGTAGCAACGTTAGTTACTGTACCAGCAGCAACAACTGTTAATGTTGAACTTACAGCAGCAGCTGTAGGATAGATATTGTTGTTAGTAATAAAGTTCTTAGCAACTACTCCATAAGTACCACCTGTAGCGAAAAGAAGTTTAAATGTATTTCCAGAAGTAGTAGCATTAGCTACTTGATCTAACTTCAATGTGAAGATAGCTGGAGTAGTTTTAGAAACATTTACTACATTTGGTAATAAGAATGTAAGTAAATCTGTTCCAGAAGTAATAGTGTCGCTTACGAGAGCTGTACCAGCTGCATCATAAACTGTTACTGTACCTCCTTGGAAATTATACATATTTATTCCACTAATTTGAGCATGGAATGAAGATATTTTTGATATCACATCAGTAGTAGTAGAGAATTTAAGATCAGCTAATTTAAGATCCATATTTCCCTTTTGTACGTTTTGTGCATTAGAATATGTGTTAACCATTTGAAGACCAGCAGCAACTACATTATTAGTAACTGGAGATAATGATCCAATTGCAGAAGATACTGTTTGTCCATTTGAACTATATTCATTTGGTCCAGCGAAAGTACTTAATGAAATAGTGTTTGTGAATTTAACAGATGTAGCAGTTGCTGTATCTTTTATATCAGCATATACTAATACATCTACTGTTCCATTTATTGTTACAGTTCCATCAAATACTACATTTCCTGTAATTGTTGAAGGAGGATTTGCAGATAATACTGTGTTTCCGATTTTCATGTAGATAGTTCTAAGAACGTCTGTTCCTGTCAATGTTCCACCATCAAAAGCAAGAGTAGGATTTTGTAATGTTACTCCTTCAAGAGTAGAAATTGTTCCCTTGTAGAATTCTACTGCCAATGATCCAGGTACAACATCTTTAGTGTAAGACATTGCTGGTTGGTTAAATTTAACATCACCACCATTGATAGTCATAGTAGAAAGGTTTAATACAGTTGTCCCATTATTTATAGTAGCTTTAAAGTTTGTTCCAACTTCTTCTACTAGAGTATTTTCTGGATATCTTACAGCAAATTGGTAAATATATCCAACTCTTTCTGCATTAGTGATTTTTCCTTTAACAACATAATTGATTGTTGAAGAAGAAGTAGATGTGATCAAATCGTTTAAAACGAACGATACATTTCTACCGTCTACAGTTGCTTTAGTAGAAACCTTAACATCGTCTCTATAAATAACAAGATCAGAAAGGTAGCTTAAGCTAGCATTTCCAGATTGATTAAGAGTGATAGCTTTGAAGCTAAGATCTTTATCTGTTCTATTAGTGAATGTACCAAAACTAAATTGACCTAATTCAACTAATTTAGTTGCATCTACTTTGTAAGATGCAATTGCACCAGCATCTGCCATAGTGAGAGCTGCTATATCATAGCTAAGTGTTCTCATCAATGGAGTTACGATAGTTCCATTAGTTGTTGCAGCAGAAGAATCTATATATGTAGAAGCGAATTGATATTCGTTACCTACTGTTGATCCATTTAACAATACATAGAGATCAACAACTTCTGAAGCACCTGCTTTTACAGACAATGCTGTAGAGAAAGATACAACTGCTTTATTTTGAGAGAAACTAGCTTTTCCACTAACTCTTGCTCCTTCTTTTTCAAAATACATTCTTGTTGCAGAAGGTATAGTTGAAAGAGCTTGTTTTTCAAATGTTACTCCATAAACGTTTACATCATCAGCACCAGCTGTAAATGTAACTGTAGCAAATTTAACTGCTCCAGTGTTAGGAATAGATGAATAGTTAGCTCCTACAGCAGAAACACTGATTGTTCCAACTTTAGATTCTTGAACTGCTTGACATACAGTTGGACAAGTATCCAAACCTAATGAACAAGACAATACATTTTCAGGAGTTGTACAAATTTCTGGAGTTGCAGTACCTTCGTCTGCTCTTTGCATCATAAGCATAACATATCCTCTAACTTCCAATTGATCTGGGTTAGAAATCATAGTCATGATACCAGCATCTTTAAGAGCAGCTAAGTGTTCTGCATAATATGGATTAGTATCCACATTGTACACATCACCATAAAGAGCTCTAGAAAGAACTGTTCCAAATTGTGCTCTAGTTACGATACCATTTGGATTGAAAGCGTTGATACCAACACCCATCAAACCTAATTGACAAGCGTTTGTTACACCGTTGTCATATTGAGCATCTAAAGCAGCTGATACGTCTGGGAATTCGCAAACCTTTGATGTGTCAGGAGTTTGTCCTAATACTTCAATAGCGTAGTTAGCCATCATTTTAGCCATAGCTACTCTTGTTAGAGAACCATACATATTAGCATTTTCAATAGAAGACATAGTAGTTATACCATTTCCGTAAGCATAATCATATGCACCTTGTAATTCATCACTATACGTAGCAGCTCCAAGAACTGTTGTAGGTATAGATGATGCCAACATAGCTACAATAGCTACGCTTGCAAACAATTTCTTAAAATTTTTCATGTAATAATAAAATACAATATAAAAAGGTTTTTTGGCTCACAGCCAAATAGGCGGATGTAATAGCCATATTCATTGGAGCCTTTCCAAATGAACATGAAGATGTTCCGTGTCTCCACACGGTAACTTTCTTTTACATTAATAATTTGAGCGACAAATACAAGACAATATTGGACAGTCTATGCTAACAGCTAAAACGTAGTCCAACACTGCTTTTAATAGAGGTGATTTTCCAAAAAATACTAAATCCTTCATGAGTATAATTTGACTATGAAGAACTTAACTTTTTTGGAAAGAAACACCACTGCTCACCGTGAAGCAAGCTTGCCTTTCTTTATTACTAAAGATCCCATCCTTCTGATATGGCATACGAATAAGTGTCTATTTTGTGACAACCTTTTGTTAGCGGATCTTGTACCTAAAACAGAAAGAAATAGCTTCTTACCTACATATAATAGTAAATTGCTTGGCTTATATATTATATACCGTTTTTATAAAAAATATGTATAGTATGTCTATAAGGGGGTATTTACTCCCCCAACCCCTCTAGCGTCATTCCCGCGAAAGCGGGAATCCACACTACTCCACGTCATTCCCGCGTCTTCCACTCTATTACGTCATTCCCGCGAAAGCGGGAATCCAGTTTGCTAAGTATGGATTCCCGATCAGGTCGGGAATGACGCTAAAACAGCCGGAATCCATACTATCATGACTCATGATACAAATCTTTCCAGGTCGGATTATATTTTTCTATAAGATCTATTTTTCGTTGTCTATTCCATTTTTTTAATTGTTTTTCTCTTATGATAGCGTCGACTATAAAAACAAATGATTCATAGTATACCAATATTTTTACATTATATTTTTTAGTAAATCCTTCGTTCACTCATTCCCTATGTTCATACGTCCTTCTACCGACATTATTGGTAACACCTATATAGAGAGTACCATTCTTTTTACTGGCTAATATATATACAAATGACTCCATATGATGTGTTTAGTAAGTAAAGTTTTGTAGTATGGATTCCCGATCAGGTCGGGAATGACGGGGAACGGTAAAACTCATGAATTACGCTGGAATGTTGTGGTAAATTACTTTTTAACATTGTTTTAGCATTTTTGATAGTAAAATGTTAAAAAAACCCTGTCTATACCTGTCAATTCTTATTATTTTATTATTTTTCCACTTTTCCATTTTTCAATGTTTCAACTCTTCTGAAGCGCCATATTATAAATAATGCTATACATACGAGCAAAACCAGATATTTGAATCGTAATCAGGTAACGGTGAAATAGAGCCCATACTGAGAAAGAAGATCAGAAATTTTATATATGTATTGCACGAGAATTTTTTCAATCCAGAGTAACCATTCCCATCCCAGAAGTGAATACAGTCGAATACTTACAAATCCATAAATCATTACGAAGGGTACGAGAGGCAAGACGAACAAATTTCCTACGATTCCGAGGAGGTTTATTTTTCCCATGAAAAATATGATGACCGGGAAGATTCCTATACTCGCTCAAATACTAGGTGCAATATAGCTTTTATAGATATATTGTAATCATTTTTTGACATTATTTTCTTCTTTTTTTTCATTTTTTTTCTGTAAACTATCAAAATAAATGATCCCAATCAATGCACTATAAGATAATAAAAACCCGGTATCATATGCCAAAAAGTAAGGATTAATTATCAGCATAATGAAAACACTAATAGACAAAAGTCTCCAGATATTGATTTCTCTTCCTCGAAACAAGGCAATCATAGACAATCCACCCATCAACATCGCACGAAAGACGCTAGAGTCGAGTCCACACATCAAGCTATACCCAATAATAGTGAGTAATATCAGTCCAAGTCTAGGATAGAATGGAATAAATAGTAATATACATTGGAGAAACACGACAATCATGAGAATGTTTCCACCACTTACGGCAACTAGATGGACAAGTCCAGAATTAATAAAACTTTGATACTCTGATTCTGGAATCTGTGACTTGTCGCCTATCAACATTCATAATATCAATCCCGAAACGCGATTTTTTCCGTAGACCTGAATTATCTTTTCTTGCAGTCACTTTTTCATCTGTTTTATCCATCAAATTGATGGAGACGGATTAGACTGCGTTCACGTCATTCCCGCGAAGGCGGGAATCCAGTTTGCTTTGTATGGATTCCCGATCAGGTCGGGAATGACGTCGACACGGATTGAATTATCCTCATAAATAATTCCTTTTCGTCATTTCATCTTCATCCGTTTGGCGAAGTCGAAGGATCCAGAAAATAAAGGAACGGCGAATGTTCAGGAAGAAATCTTTCGATAGGAAAATCAGTCTTGATGTTGTGAATTTTGAATTCTTCAAACTATCCGAATCTGATCTCCGATACCATATTCTTTTTTTGAATAGAGCAAATAATCGGCATCTCAATAGGTAAATACATATTTTCATTGACTAGAAATATCTGACACGATTCACGTTCAGATTATTGTTGTTTGATTTTCTTGGATTCATCAATAGTAGAGATATTCTTTGATACCAAATATTATTCCTGCTAGAAAAAATCATCATAGTAATGATATTAGTAATTTTCTACCTAGTATTTTTTTTCTGCTTATAAACTGATATATCAGCAGTATAGTACATACAAGAAAAACAGAAATACTGGCGAGAAAAATATTTTCAAAAATCGTAAAAATTAAGGTGAATACGAGAAAAAATAAGAGAAACATTGTTTCGTCTATAGACTAAAATTACATCTGTCATTGCGAGAAGTGAAACGACGAAGCAATCCAGTAATGGATCGCCACACTACGTTCGCGATGACAATCTTTTGGTTATTTCTTGATGATAAGTTTATTTATTTTGTCGGCGTATGGTATCGCCACAATAGGTTTTTCATAGAGTTTTAATGGCAGAAGAAAATGAAGTCTCGCTCAGATTCCGCCATCAGCATAATAGAATAATGATAATGATTCCATCAATGAATGTTTAGTCCAATCGTGCATCTCAAGACCAGGAACATATTTTTTAATTGCCTGGAAACAAAGCTTGTCATCATTCATATCGCATGGAAAAAATATCTTTTTATGATCAGGATAGTGTATACAAAAATCAACAATTCTTTGTAAATTTTCTTTGTCTACGGACTGTTTGTTTATATTAATTAAGATATATTTTGACTTTATCGGTGAAGATTTATGTTTTGCATTTTCTATAATTTCTTGGGCAAAATCTTGATGTAATAAAGTATTATCAGGGTTGAATTTTTTGGCAATAGCAAGCGAATCTCTATCTCTTACTACGATTTTTTCAGCCCTTGGTAAAAGGTATCTATATAATATATCTGTACATCATTTGCGAATTTTCCCTATTCATCCAAGGAGAGCAAATTGTTTTTTTTGCACGCTGAAATTGAAAAGAATCGGAATATTTCGTCCGTCATGAGGAAATGATCTTTCATCAGAAAGCACTTCTCATCATCCAAAAAACTTGAATGTTTTTTTATATTTTCAAAACCCAAAAAAGGTGATCAGATGGGTGATAAATTTATATTTATGTTGTTTGGTATTGATGAATTTTATATTTTTAAGTTGTTTCTCAGTCAATAATCCTTGATAATTTTCTCGGATTCGGTCTTCCATTCGTGCCTTATTTCCGACTTCTACGAAGAGTTTACTGAGAGGATATTTTATAAACAATCGTCTGACTACTCAAAAAAACAAGAGTTCATCTCCAAAATTTTTATATCCATAATACCCTCTCAAATACCCTTCCATGATTTTAATTAAAAATTAATAATTTATAATGAATAATGTTGGTATTTATCATATTATAAACTATTGTGATTTACAATAGCCAATTATAAGCAAATTCCGACATTTTTCATTCTTCATTTTTCATTATTCATTAGCTTTTTTTTCTTTAGCTTTTTTTTCATTGGCGTTTATACTTTTTACAAATGCCATAAGCATTTTGGTAATGTGCCAGGTAATGTCGTAAAAATCTTTGAACTCTTCTTGAGTTATACATCAGAGCTCAAGCAACATATACAACATTGATCTCATTTGACTGCTTCCTCATTTTGCTGTGAGAAATGCTGCTTTGATATCTTTATTGTTCCTTTTTTCAAACCCTTCTGCGATTTGATTCATCATAATGATTCCCGTTTTCGTCATGATATCTTTGAGTCCATATTCCTTGCAATTTTTGCAAACAACATATAATTTAGTAGTAAGTTCTTTGGCCTTTTGCCAAGCTATAAGATCTTCGAATTTTTCTATTTTCATAATAACAAATTGGTAATAAAATAAAAGAGATTTAGTAGATTAGTAGAGAGCCTCAGCTCCCTCGAATAATGCTATAATTGATGGTAATGTGGTTTGAATAATCTGTAATTGTTGTTTTACATCCGTTACCGGAACAGATTGTCCATATATGTCTACTTGAGCGATTCATTGAGCGATGAATTTTTTATCGAGAGCAACACGATCAAAATATTGTTTGAGTGATGTATCGTAATACAGACTCTTCCGATTATTGATGATGTATTGTTTCACTAAACTCGCCAGTCATTTATATAATTTTTGTTCTTGAGTGGTTTTTATTTCGGCTTTAGAAGCTGGAATACGTTTACAGAGAAAAGATTCGTCTTTATATCGAATACAGAGTTGATTTCCTATTTTTTTGAGTTGGAGCGTGTTGAGGATGTCCAAATTTTCTTGAGGAGTCTGCTGGAGTCATAAGTCAGATGAATATATTTTTTCTCATTCTTTGGGCGTCCTGTAACAGAATTTTGTGAGTTCATTTTCTTGGTAGAATAATGAAACACATGCCGCTTTGTTGACTAACCCTAAACTTCCTGATAAAATATTTTCCTTATTAACTTCTAATACTCAGCTCACCTTTTTCTTTTTTGAACCAATTTTCAAATACCATTTATCTGACAAATTCATTCCGGTAATGATTGAATTCTGAGAATCGACTTTGATTCCTATTTCTTCAAATTTATCCGATCATGTAGGATTGGGAAGAACATAGGTAATAGAGAATTGGAGTCATGATAAATCTAAAAGAATTCAAGTAGTCTGAATATCGCCAGTAATTACTTCTTCCGATACTAAAGGAATATTTGGATTATAAGTATACGTGTCAAAGATATAGTCCCCATAAGTTAATTGAACAACTACCTCACTTCAATCTTTTGTACTATTAGGAAATCCAAAGGTCTTGGTAAATGTCGTCGGAATATTCATCGGTAAGATTCGTGGAAGCGTTTTATTGGTTCCATTTACCTTGAGTCTGAATATCTTGCTTAAATCCAATGGCGTCTGGTCACCAGAAAGGTTGGTAGCCAATAAAGTAATCTTTTCATTATTTGTATCCGAGCCTTCAGGATCATAATCGATATTTGTGATGTGAATAGTATAACTGTTTTCTACTCATGAAATATTGGTAGTAGCTTGGATTTCTCACGAAAATAGCTCACCTTGTCAGCTCAGTGGACAAGCTCCAGTTCCTGATTGATTCCCAGTAGCTGTCGACACATATTCAATTATAGTAGCGGTAGTACCTGAGAAATATTTCAAAAACTTTTGATCGAATCCTGGCGAAAAGTCGTCAAATGCGTCCATAATCTTCGCACATTGATTACTTGTAGATCAAACATATGAGGACTTACCTAATATATTCCCTGATATCATAACAATGTCCAAAACTCGTCTACTTTGTCAAGAACCAATGGTTATCAGTACATAACTTCAGGTACTAACCAGGGAAAAATCACCATTTCGTACACTATTGATTCCTTCACTCTGCCAGAAGCCGGTAGAGGAAATTAACAAATACGAGTTCTTTTCTAAGGTAGTACCTATACTACCGAACGAAAACTCCAAACCCGTGCTGAGACGGTCTCCGGATATAGACAAGCTATTTAGGCTAAAATTGGAATGTATTGCTAATTCGATATATGGAGGATATTTTTCGTTTCCGGGGAAAATTTCGTTGATTTTTATTAGGTCTCTTTGGTCTACAGAATCACAAGGGACGGGTAATGATGAATTTACTCAAGATAATGAAGGCGGAAATATAACGTTGGTAGAATTTCCTGTCCTGAAATACATACCGGGGTTTATAGTATTGCCACTTTGGGCATTTACTACTCTGCCAGTTTGTACCCGGGTGGAAATTCCCGCAACCTTTTCAAATGAGGTCTTTTTGTCGTTGTACAGATTGACCCAATATTGATCTACTAGGAAACTATCTTCTATCTGACCAGAAATAAGAAGCTGGATATTGATCGCCGCGGTATCTAGAATATTGGATGCTAATCCTGTTTTTCCTATAAATCGATTTCCTGAAACCTGAGAAAGATTGTCACCAAAGATTTTTGACTCTCCAGAAAGGAAAGAAATATTAGTTAATAAAAGTGGAGTACTTTTGACTCCCACCAGAGTAATATTTCCTTGAAAATTTTCATCACCAATATTCGTGATTTCAATCCATTCGTCTGTTCCGTCATAATATACTTCGGAGAGAATCAGATGAGAAATGAGGTCAGAAATAGTTCATGAAGTTGCTTCTCCCGTAAAGTCTCAGGATCCTAAAATAGGTAGAATATCACCTGATAATAATGGGATATTGATACCAGATAAATCCAGTCACGAACCCATAACTCCCCCGTTGTCCACACCTGTCATGTCCTGTCAACCAACTCCCCCGCCTGAGTCCAAAATCGTACCGGAATCTATCGACTCAGGTAACGATCATGTTCATTCTAGTTGAGCAAGTGATGATGAAACTAGAAGTAAAATGCTCGCTGAAAAAAATACAATAAGCCACTTATACATGGTCTATGTTTTGTAAGTAAAAGAGTATTAAATATATTACGCGCAGAACAGCCAAGATTGTAATGGAGCAAAAAAAGAAAAAAACTGACAAAACTATGAAAAAAGTTTGCACCCGGGTGCAAACTCTAGATATATTAGTTGTAATGGTGATTTTGTAACTATATCACCCGGGTGCTTACGTCAACAATGTTTCTCGAATAATCTTTTTAGCTTGAGTTATAATTGCTTTCTTATCTTTTTGCTGGCGAATTTTTTTAAATCCTTTGAAGTGTTTGATAGCATCGCTCAATTGAGATTCAAAATCTTTATCCCTTTGATTGATCATAACATCACTATGAACTCTTACATACCATTTTGCATTATCGTATTGATCATGGGTTCGTGGTATAGGAACAATTATTTGTTTCAAATCGTAAAGTTTCTGTTCAGCTAATGAAGTAGTTCAACCACGAGTAATAGCAATATCAGACATATTATATAATTCTCCCATCTCTTTTTGGCTTAAGAAGCCATATGTATGTACATGATGGAACTTGTCAAACAGTGTCGACATCTCTTCATTAAGGAGTCATAAACAAATAAAGAATTCATATTGTGATGCTATATCTGGAGTGAATTCTAATATTTGAAGAAGATTTTGATAGAGTCTTTTAGATCATTGAGACCCACCAACAACAAGTACTAAGGTCTTTGATGTGAATTCAGGACGATTTTCTATAATGATATCATCAGATATTATCTGACCAATAGTTTCTCCATCTGGTAATGATCATTCGAAACCTGTAAATATTTTCTTAGCAAAATGACTCGCAATCTTATTTACCAAGCCTGAATGAGTATCTGATTCATGAACAATTATCTTTCTGCGGAGGAGCGCTGCAGCCAAAACTACTGGCAAAGCAACATACCCTCATTTACAGAAGACAACATCGATACGATGATAGAGGAGTTCAAAGAATGATTGAAAACATCCAAAAACAAATAAAAAGAAGTCAGGAATGTTTTTGAGTTTGGATTTTCGATAACTTTCTCTGCGATACTTTCAGGAGTAAATGGGTATAAAACTAAGTTTATGTTCTAAATCATTATCTTGAAGCTCATGACAAATCTTTTCTTCTAGACTGTTTTTTGATCCAAACCAATAAAGCTTTTCTACTTTTTCATTATATTCTGGAGTATTTTTGAGAAACTCTAGCAAACTTCTAATAGGAAATACATGACCTCAGGTTCCTCACCCTGTCATAGCTATTCTAAGTTTCTTAGTTTTTTGTGTCATTTTATATGTGTTTACTAATAAATATTAATTTAATGAATAGTGAATAGTGAAAAATGAATAATGGTAGTGGTTTTCTTATGGATTATTGTAGATTACAATAGTTTATACACACAATTCATACATTTTTCATTATTAATTTTTAATTTTTCATTAGTTTTTAGAAGTCTTCAAATACTTCGTGTTCTTTAGTTTTCTGTTTGTGAGAAAAAATCTCTTGGATTTTTTGAGCCATAGATACTTTTGTGATGATATAATCATAATTGTTTTGGAGTCTGATCCATTTTTGTTCTGGATCGCCAAAAACTATCGACAGCAAAATATCTCGCTGGACGGTAATATTTCTTTTTCATTTTATCAACTCATTGACTTCGGAAATTTTCTTTCCGATCATGGCAGCAAAAACCTTTTGTGTTAATCACCTCTTGGTGAGTTCTTGCTGGAGCAGTTGTCCTGGATGTACGTTTTCCATTTTATCTCCTTTGGTAAAATAAACAATTATACTGTTCTATGAAACAGTGAATTTCCTCTTTTATACTAAAACTCTTATCAATATCAAGTCTTTTCACTTATTCTATGAAACTGTGAACTTCAATTCAAATAACAAATTATTATATTTTCTCTCAAATTCACTAAAATATTCACTATTTATATAAACAAGTGAATTTGCAAAATTGTATCTTTCATATATAAAATATTTTATAATTCTGTGATTATATGAAACCGTGAATTGGCAAAATTTTAATAAGTATGTAGACTATTTATAGACATATAGATGACTTTCTATATAATAGAAAAAAATAAAAGGTTTTTAAGTCTTTTCCTTAGGAACCTATATGTTTTTCTCACTTACTTGACTTTATTGTTTTTTTATTTTTTATATGTAATTAAATCAGATTTTTATTGTATAGATATATATTTAGTTTTTTGATATCTATCTTTCCTGCTTGTATAGCTTCTTTATATTTTATTAAAAACACAGACAACGCTTGTTGCATATATTCTTTTCTTTCAGCTTCACTGATAATATTACCTGTCTCTTTATTAGTAAAATACTGTTCTATTAGATTTTCAGCATTCTGTGAAATCTCATTTTCACAGAATTCAAATACATCAATCTCTTTTTTACTAAATGGAGCATTGTTTAATATGTGATTTATACCATTATAGCTATCTAGCTTAATTTTTTCTATTTTATTGGAATATGGTTTATTTATGTTTTTATTCATACGAAGCTTATCTAAAAATATCTTAATTTTTTTAAATTTATATTCTTCTAAATTTGTTTTTTGTATTGTATCCATAAAACTATCAATATCTGACTTATTGTCACTTATTTCATTTTTTCTCAAAAAAGGATCTTTTTTCTTTAAAAATTTCATATAAGAAATTGCTATTTCATCTACTTCTTCATCAGACAATCACTCAACAAACTTCTTTTTAAGTTCATCTATATAAAAATCTACAGTATCACTCTGTGTCCCAGCCACATATGCATAGTTTTTATAGGTATCTGTGTTTTGTAAATATTGTTTTGGATCATTAACTAATACGTTATGTATAGTCCTTTGTATCTTACTTGAAAAATTCTGTTCATCAATACGAAGCTTTTTTATGATTTTTTGAAAAAAATATTTCTCATGTTGACGTAAAGAACTGTTTAGATCTCAAGCTATCTTTTTAACAAGCTCTCTATGTCTTTGATCGGCTCTATCTTCAGCGCTTTCGGAATAATGTCTCATTTTTTGTGAAAAAAAATGTAAAAAAAATTATGTATATATTATACATAATTTTTTTTTAAAGTCAATTTTTTGTTATTGAATCTGAAAACCTACACTCCAGAGACATAAATTTCCTGATTGAGTATCTTTTCCATATAATATATCTCATATAACTGGATATCCTATACCTGCCAAATGAACTCTGATTTGATGTCTTACTCATTTATAAATACCGACAAGTAGAGTAGAGATATCGGTATCTTTGTCTGTGTGCAATACTTTGACTATGGTAATTGGATAATGAACCTTACTTCTTCCTTTGAGTTCATCTTTGGGTCCACGAACAAAAATCATTCTATCTTCTTTGTGTTTGTGGTGCATTATAGGCATATTAATTTCAAAGGCTGATTCTTTAGGTGTTCACTGAATCTGAGCTATATATCGTTTGTTTATTTTTCCTTCAGTTTGAAGTTGTCTATATCTGTCGAATGCTGCTTGTGTTTTTGCAAAATAAAGGAATCCTGCGGTTTCATTATCAAGTCTATTGAGCAATCAAAGCTCTTCTTCTTTTCCAAAAATATTCAACTGTTGTTGAATTATGTCTTGTTTGAGGGTACATATTTTGAAATCCGGAAGATCAATATAAGGTATAAGAAATGATGGTAAAGAAAAGTTAATCTTTGGGTCCGTATTTTTTCCTAATAAAATATCCAAAAAACATAACTCTTTACCAAATGTTGTAGGTAGAGTATTTGGTTTCCACATTACATAAAAATCATCATTGTGGTAACAAATAATCTTGGAAAGTAAATCCAAAGTATGATGTAAATAAATAAATGTAATTTACTTCGTGTAATGAACTCACTACGTTCGTGTAATAAGCCTTCGGCGTAATATTCATTACTAATTACAATTCATTACATCCGTTAGGATAAATCACGTCCCGTAGGGACAAATTACGATTTATTACTATTTTTATTGTTTTAGTGCAAGCATCTCTTTTCTTTCTTTGCGGTATTTACCCATAATAATATAGGTAAGTGGAGCTGAGATAAAGATTGAAGAATATGATCCTGCGATTACTCAGATACCCATTGTAAATGCAAATTCTTTTACCGCACCTGATCATAAGAGATACATAGCAACAACAACGAGAAAAACAACAAATACTGTTCCAAATGACCTTCTCATAGTTTGTCGTAAACTGTCTTCAAATATTTTTCAAAACAAAATTCACTTTCCTGCCTTAAGTTTAAGATTTTCTCTTACCCTATCAAAGATAATAATTGTATCATTGATACTATATCACATATTAGTAAGTACTGCTATAATAAACACTGTATTTATTGTCATAGTATGATCAATCATCATCCAAACCCCATAAGCTCCTGCTGGTATTCCAACGTCAAACACCATAGTAGCTATAACCACCGCTGCCAATAGCGCTGGTGAAATTTCTTTTCTGATTCCTGCAAATGAAAACAACATATAAATTGCCATCAAAATCAATCATATAATCAATGCATTCTTTGCTGATTTTTGCATATATGCTCCAACACTTGGTCATGTAATAGATTGTTCTACTACTTCATTTGCGCTTTTAATGTATCATTTTTGGATAAGCACTGATTGAATATCTTGAGAAAGAGTATTTACTTGTTCGTCTTTTTCTACTTGTGTTCTCAATGAAATCTTTGTAATGTCTGTTTCTACTTCAACTACAACGTTACTATCTTTATATCATTTATCGTTCATATATGAAGTAATGTCCTGAGTCACTGCAGTTTTATCCAAAGATCCTGCAACACTGATTTTTACTCATCCTGTAAATTCTTCTGAATATCTCGCATTACCAAAAAACAAAAATCCTGAAATAATCAATAAGATTGCTCAGAAACCAACTCGTAAATATGCTCTTTTCATAATAGAAAATGGTGCTTTCATCGATAGATCAATTATAGTTTAAAAAACGTTAAAAACTGTATATATTTACTATGAATTTTCAAGGGGACTATTAGATATTTACATTTCTAGGCCTCTGAAGTTTTAATTTGTTCGTAACATTTTTTTGCTGCCTCTTCTTGGGCTTTTTTCTTGTTTGAACCAAATCACTCACTAACTTTTTTATGTAAAATATATATTTCTGATTTATATTCCGTGACATTTCCCTTTTCATCAACCACATGTTCGATATCTTTATATTCTGGAACAAGTTTGTGTTCTTTCTGAACTATTTCTTGAATCATAGTTTTGTAGCTCTTTACCGGACTCTTTTCTATCTGTTCTAATTTGGAATAGATATGTGTTATGATGAATTGTTCTGTAATGTCGATTCCGAGATCAATATAGATATACCCAATCAGAGCTTCCAATGCATCAGAAAGAATTGAATTTTTTTGTCTTCATTGTGATTTTTCTTCTCATTTACTGATGAAGAGAATTTCATTGAGTTTAATATCTCTGGCTATCTCTGCGAGTATTTCTTCTCTGACTAATGCTATTTTATATAAGGTTAAATCAGCTTCTGTCATCTGTTGATGATTGATAAACAAGAGTTTATTAATCACCGCACCTAAGACTCCATCGCCCACGAACTCCAATCTTTCGTTGTGAGTAAATATATCTTTATAATCTGCAGCAAATGATTTATGTACAAAAGCAAGCATCAAAAGCTCTTCGTTTTGTATTTTTTCTGTCGGTATTCATAGTGTTTTTAGATACGCGACAATGTCTGCTTTTTTTTTGATTACTTGATCAAACATACAGATCAATGAATAATTAAAAATGAATAATGTATAATGAATGTATTGTCTTATTATGAACTATAGTAATTTTTAGAGTCTATTTATAATAACTAAATGGTTTAGTTGCTAACTGAGTGATATAGCTATTTCCCATCACGAGAAGCATATCCGCTCCTGTATATTGTTGTACTAAGAGAGGATCAGGCGTTGTAATTACTTCATCAATATTGATGAAGTTTTTGAGTATTTTAATGGTATTTTTATATTCTCCGCTTCATAAAATATACACTGTCGTTCATGATAATATCTGAGAAAAATTTTGTACCGTAGTTATATTGAATGCATATTTTTTGAGTTTGACTGCAAGATTGTTTGCAAAACCATCTGATTTATGGATGGTAGCTTTGGCAAATTTTTTGTCTATTCCGTTGAGTATTTCTATCTTTTGATTCTCTATCAAATATTCTTGATTGTGTGCAACATAAAATGCAAAATTTTTGGTGTAGTCATAAAATCATATTTCTCATGACTTTCCTCAATCAGGTATAATAGCTGATGCTCAGTCAAAAAGCGATCTGTCGGGATTATATAGAAAACATGCAGGATTAGAAAATCTATATACCAGATGTGAACATTCTACGGTATATCCAAAAGAAAACATGTGTTTTATGTTGTCAGCATATTTTACCATACCTAACATTTCTTTGAGCGAAATATTGGTAGTCACCATTTGTACATAATCTGCATAGAGTTTTTTTAGTTTTGTTATATTACCAAATCCATTTTCTTTAAGTTTATTCATAACTCATTGAACTATGAGTTGTTGTCTGAGTGATCTTGCAAAATCTGAGGTAGAATGTCTCGATCTAGCATATTGTAAAGCTCTTTCTCCACTCATAATCTGTACTCCTGTATCAAAATGGACCGTCATGACTTGGAGTTCATTTTTAGGATAGGTGTAATCGGTGAATGATTCAGGAACATCTATAGTTATACCATCAAGTGTATCTATAACATTTTGGAATCCTTCAAAACCTATCAATGCATAATAAGGTGTTTTGATACCCATCATCTCTTCTAACTTATCTGAAAGCGCCTTAGCTCATGTATCAAACTCAAGTTTTCTTCAAACCGTATGAGAAAACAAAGCATTAATTCTACCGATAATATTTGTTTCTTTATTGTAGACATATAAATCCCTCGGTACAGAAAGCATGGTTACTGCTCAGAGTTTTGGATTGAATGATGCAACCATAATAGAATCTGCAAGATATCCTCAAGCATGTCATTGTCATCAGAATCCTACAATCATAACATTAACATTTCAAAATTCATCTTTTATCATATCATCTCCCATTGTGCTTGACACAATGTTTATTGTTCACTTACTAATGTAAGTACCAACTATTTGTGCTCATTTAAGTACATATTTTCCTACAAAAAATACAAGAAAAATACAAGAAAGAATTATAAAAAATTTTACCACTCCTGCAGATCAAGAAAATGGTTTATATGAATTATAATTATTCAGTTCTCCTATAGTTTTATTTCTGAATGATTTTTTTTTCAAAAACATATATTCAATCATGTCAAAATAAAAAATAACCCTAAGGTTTTTTGCTTGTAGATTCCTTATACCACTGTGTGGTACGAGCATATTGTTTTCACATACAAATGTATATTCTACATAAGGATTTATTTTACATCTCAAATGTGTTTTTCATGTATAGTATATTTTGGCTGAACATCAAGCTAAAATGGTGTTTTTTTGTTGATTTTTTGACTTGAACGACATAGTAATTTAAAGTAGCTTTAGAACCAAAGCAATAGTAGGTTTTATCTGTGTGAGAATCATAAATCACCCAAAAGTCAAATCTTTTTCTTTTTGACTCTATCAAAATTTGCAAATTTTGCGTTTCTGAATACAATTATATAAGAATTTTACTTTACTACATAGCTTTGAATGGCAAATTCATTTGATATAGAACAGATCCTTGTTCTAATAGAAAAAAATCCAAATATTTCGGATCTTCATTTATCATGAGGAGAAAGTATTTCTTATAGAAATAATGGAGAAATTATTAGAGAAGAAACAGCAGGTAAATTAAGTAACGAATCTATGGAAATCGTTCTTAGACAGTTGTTTCAAGGAAATCCACAAAGATTTGATAAATTCTTATGAGACAAAGAAGCTGATTTTGCATTTGTATCAAAAAACGGAATACCCTACAGAGTAAATGCTTTTTTCAAAACAGGAAGAATTGGTGTAGTAATGAGAAAAATTAATGCTATGGCCAAAAAACTTGAAGATCTTATTTTCTCAGATATATCTGATAGCATCAAAAAACATATTCTTTCCGCTAAAAAATGATTGTATTTGGTAACTGGTCCTACAGGTTCTGGTAAGTCAACATCACTGGTTGCAATGCTTCAAGATCTGAATGAAACAAGAAATGAAAATCTTATCACCATAGAAGATCCGATTGAATTTATTTTCGAACCAAAAAAATGTATTATTTCTCAAAGAGAAATCTGACACGATACACGATCATTTAGTAATGCGCTTAGATCTGCTATGCGTGAAGATCCAAATATTATTTTCGTAGGAGAAATTCGTGATAGAGAAACTGCTGAATCAGTATTGAGTCTTGCTGAAACAGGACATTTGGTTTTTTCTACTCTTCATACAAATTCTGCTTCTAATACTGTGAACAGATATATTTCATTTTTTCCACCAGAAATTCAAGAAAGTGTTAGTGATAGATTAGCTGAATCATTAATATGAATCCAATCACAAGTTCTGGTAAAAACCAAGGATGAAAAATCTAGAGTTGGAATTTTTGAAGTTATGATCAATACAACATCTATCAAAAATAATATTAAAAAAAGAGCTATTGATCAAATCGATAGTATTATCGAAACATCATCACTCATTGGAATGATCAGTCTTAAAAAATATGCACAAAGATTGATAGATAAAGAAATTATCGATCCCAAAGAAGTAGCGTGGTTATTTGGTACATGACCGCAATAAGAATATGGAATATATAAAGAAATATCTTAATTCTTAACTCTACACTTTACATTCTAAATTCAAAAAAATGGACTCATTATGAACATATGTATGATGATCTCATCCAAAACATCTTTCAAAAAAAGAAATAGAAAAGATGAAAAAAAATATGAAAAAAGTACCTATTATCCAATCTAAATCTGACAACTACCATATTAAAGAAGAAATAGAAGCAGAAAAAATATTGGAAAAAATTCATAACGAAAAATAAATTTTATATATAAACATAATATTCTGATGGTAAATATGGATCTTATAAAAACAAAACTTCCACAAGAACTGCGAGAAAAAGCAGAAAAATTTACTATACCTGATGAATTTCTTACTACCATGCCAGAAATTATTACTTTGGTATTAAATTCAAAATCTATGGATAATCCCGAAGAAAAACAATCGTGGTTTAATCTTTTGCCTATGATGAATCAAGAACAGATAAATAAATTAAAAGATATTCTTGCAAGAGAAAAACAGAAATTATCGGAAATAGAACAGAAATATGAACAGAAAAAAGATGAATTAAAAAACAAATACACAAAAAAACGAGAAGATATGGTCTATACAAAGAGAATGGAAGAAATTAAACAAAAAGAATTTGAACATGATAAAATTGAAGATCAACAAGCAGATAATTTACTTACTCAAATTTAATATTTATGAAAAATCTTCACAAACAATTTATCCTACACTTAAGATCAAACAGAATGTTTCATTTTATGTTTTTTACTTTTGTTTTACTAATTACCTCTATGATAATATATGTAGTCAGTAGTAGAAGTTATGCTGAAGATTTATTAGAAAAAGCATTTGCACCAGCATTTAGTAATGAAACAATTATTGATCTTGGAAAATGAAAAAATGCGGTAGGAAATGAAATTTTGAGAGAATGAGTAAATGTACAAGATAATTTTGGGCAGTGATGTTTTGTAAATAATGAACATATCTCTAATGGAGATTTATGATCACAAAAAAACGCATTAGGACAATCTGCTTTATGAGATCGTGAATTTTGTGAACAAATCCTTGGATGAGATTATAATACTACTGTAATGCAGACTGAGGCTCCACTTATTGTAAGGATAGCTAAGTTTCTTTTAAGAATAACTATGGTACTTTCTATCACTATGGTAATCTTTAATGGAATTATGTGGATTATAGAATCAGCTAAATGAGCTGAAGTAAAAGATGCAAAGAAAAATATAACACTTATTATAGTGGGTATATTAATATCTCTTATGAGTTTAAGTATTATAAATATTATTAGTTCGCTTACAGTAAGTTCATTAGGAACTCCATAATTTTAATTTATATAAATTTTCTTATGATTAAAAACTTTTTACACTGAATAATTTATACAACTCTTGGTTTAACTTCACTGTTTTCTACTTTTGCTATTGTAGTTGAAGTACCACCAAGCCAATGACAAGAAGACGTAATAGTAACATGACCAAGCCAAATACAGGGGGATGAATCTACTTTTTTTGAAACTATTCAAATAATTAATAAATATTTACGATTTTCTATTTGAGCTATATGTATGTGAGTGTTAATTTTTTGATGAATAAAATTAATTTCAGCACAAGGGGATGCATCAAAAATGAAAGAAGCTAATAAACTATTAATGTGAGCTCTTATCGGTATTTTAATAGCTATATTCTCTTATGCGATAGTAAGAATTATTGTAAATTTATTATAAGTTAAAGTTTTTAACATTTATTTGATATACCATTTTCTTTAAAAATAGCTAAAACTCCTTATAGGGGAGTTTTTTGTTTTTATTTACTCTATTTTTAAAAAAATATAAATTATATATTATATTTTATTTATATTTATGATTTATTAACAATTTAACATTAGAAACTATTTATTAATTTATTAAAAATAAGGTTATTACTTATTCTTTTATTTAATTTAACATTTTATCAATAAAACCTCTTTATAATATATTATTAATATAATTTAAATTAATTTATTATTAAATAAATATTAATAAGGGGTTTGGATTAAAATTAGAGATTGAATATTTTTTTTGAATATATATACTTTTTATGTTTATCTAAATTAGATTATTTATTTTTTTTTAAAAATTATGAAAGATATTATTAAAAGAATTATTATAAGTGTAATTTCTTGATGATTTATTGGATATTTAGCATATTTATTTTTTCAAAATACTATTATAGTTCAGTCTGCTTACCTTGAATATAATGCTTTATATTTTCTTATTTTAATATTAATTTGTTTATTTTTATTTATACTTTTTGGAATTTATCCAATACACTTTAGAATGACTAAGGCTACTTTATTTGTGCTTGGTTTAGCATTAATAATAATTTGAGATACTGTTCTTTTGAATGATGTGACAACATATGTCTATATTGGTGATATTTTTAAGGTATTATGAGTTGTTTTGACATTATTAGCTTGGACTAATTTATTGATTACTGATAAAGTAAAAAAACAAAAACAAGATAAAAATATAGAAATTATAGAAGTGTAGATCGAATTCAGAATGTAGAATTTATAATTCAGAATAAATAAATATTTAAAATAATTGGTGCGGGTATAGTTTAATTGGCTAGAACGTCCCGATTTATCGGGAAGGTTGCGAGTTCGAGTCTCGTCGCTTGCTCCATACTATAGTATTAAATAATAATATAAAAAAGTCTGATTTTGGGTCAGATTTTTTGCTTTTTTAGAGAAAAGGAATATAATTATAATAAGTCTTTAGTTATTTATTATTAGTTAATAATTATGGACAAACAACAACTTGAAAAAGATTTAAAATTGAAAAATGATGAATTAGCTACATTACAGGCTAATGTTTTATCTGATATACAAAAAAAACAAAAAGAACAACTTGAAAAAGATAGAGATGATCTTCAAAAACAATTAGATGATCTTAAAAAAATAGAAAATGATACTACAAATAAACAAACAAATAAAGAACAACAAAAACTAAAAGAAAATATAAATACTACAGACAAAACTATTCTAAAATATATTGAATGAAGCGTTATGGAAACCAAACTTAAGACTTTAGAGACCTCATGAGAGATAAAAAATTTTACTATTGAAAAATTCGCTACTGAGATTTCTACTACAGTAGAAACATATCTTAAGCAATCATTTAAAAAATCAGGAACAGAGGTATTAAATGTCTCTGATGGTGTTATTTCTTCTCTTTCTATAGGAACACAATTTTCTATGATGGATGAACTTACTCGTTCATGAGCTCAGGGAGTAGATTTTTTTTCAAATTTTTCTAAAACTGATACAAAAGATGCTTCATCTACATTAACTGGTCTTGTTGGTGCTTTTGGTTCTGGATGAATGATTGATAAATTATTTGGTGGGGTAGGAAAAACTAATGGTTTTTTTACTCTTGCAAAAAAAGTAGAAAATTGTGTTGGTTTTATAAGTCGTTATTCAGGTGAATGAAAAGAACTTGGTGATGGTTCTCAGGTTCAGAAGCTTTCCAATCCTAATGATTTTAGAAAATTATTGACTGATGTTGCTTGGACCGATGACACACTACTATTATCAAAAACTCCTAAAGATTTATGACTTATTGTTTCCAATGAAAAAATTGGAGATATGTCTGAACAAGATAAAATTGACTTAAAAAAAATAGTTGATAATGATAAAATGCCTATTAATAAAAAAAGTATAGAAGTTATTATGGCTTCATTACCTATTGCTCAAAATTTTCTTGAAAAAAGATCTTGATATAAGAATCAAGCAGTAGATCTTATGGCTACCGTTTGATGATTTCTTGATATTAATGTTTTTGGGTTTTGATCTTTATGAAGTATTATATGAATTCAAAATCCAATGGAGCTTTTTCGTGGAAAAGATGGAAAGAAGAAATGATGAGTCCTTAATTTCGCTCTAAAAATTATGTGATTTAATAATTGAATAGAATGATTATATCAAGAATATCTTAGACAAAATATTGATAAAAATATGACCCCAGAGGGGAAAGAATTTATTAAAAATAGCTTACAGACCTATAAAAATCTTATAACAACTTGATGATATACTGGTGCAAAAACTATTGATGTTTTTGCTTTAACTGGTTTGGCTCCTGCTTTACAAGCTAAAATTCCATCAGATCTTGATACTATTAAAAAATCTTTATATGATAATATTAATGATAAAAAGGCATCATTAAATATTTGAGTTCTTCAGTCTTTGTGAGTAATTGTACCTACAAAAGAAGATGCTGATAAAAATATTATTATTGATAAAGATAGACTTAATGAGCTTATTATTACAGAAGATACTATGACGAAATATCTTCAGATTACGATTCCATCTCTTGTAAATAATGTTGATTTTATGACTGGAATAAAAACTTCTGATGATTTTATGCTTGCATTGACTGGAGGATTAGTGTGTGGAACATTTTTTGCTTGATGAGTTGCTTTGGGTATAGAAAACCTCTCTATCTATCAAGATTCTACACTAAAAACCCCTGATAATCAAAATTATGAGACCTTATGATATACCCCAAAAACTCTATCAACTACCTGATTAGATTTAGAAAAATGTAAACTATCTAACGATGAATATAAAAAATTTACTGAAAAGGTAATAAAGATTTCATCTAATTTATGAATAGACCCCGAACATCTTATGAAAGTTATGACCTTTGAAAGTGCTGGTACACTTAATACAAAAATACAAAATCCACTATCATCAGCTACTTGATTGATTCAGTTTATGGACTCAACAGCTGTGAATCTTGGGACAACAACAAACCAACTAAAGAACATGTATTCTCTTCAACAGTTGGATTTTGTAGAACAATATTTTTTGCCTTATAAAGATAAATTACATACTCTGGAAGATGTATATTTAGCTGTCTTTTCTCCAGCATTTATTGGAAAACCACTAAGCTACGTTGGGTATTATAAATGAAGTGCTGCTTATACACAAAATATATGATTTGATACCAATAAAGACGGTAAAATGACGGTAGAAGAAATTACTGCGACCGTGAGAGATACTACCAAAAATCTTAGTTTTTTCGATGTTTCAGTAACAAATCCTGAACAATATGCTTGAAATCCAGATATTTTGGCAAAAAACTTTGATCAATTAGCATTAGTGGGGGATTCACATGCTGGAGGAATAAAATCTATGTGATGATTGTCTATAGAACAAACAAAAAACTTTCATTATTTTAATGGAAATGATACGGCTCAATTACTTGCGAAAATAAAAGAACAAAAAACAACTCTAATAAATGGTTGAATACAATCACTTATTTTGATTACTTGAGCAAATGATATTACTAAAAATTTAGTAGGAAATATGAAAAATAACCTCCAGGCTATAAAAGATGAAATAGCTCCTGTTCAGTTGGTTTTACCTACTTTACAGTATTATGCAGATAAAAATATGGTTCCAGATACTAAGGTAGACCAGGTAAATGCTATTATCAAAAATTTTGCACAAGAAAATTGATTACCTATTATAGATATCAACAAAAATGTTATTTTGGCTGCTAGTGACTATCAAATAGATAAAAGACATTTAACTGCTTCTGGATATACAAAAGTTGTTCATGAAATTACTCATGAAGTAATGTGAGATAATCTTGCTTAATTTCTTTTAAACTATATATTCACTGAAAATATAAACCAAATAAAGACTAGAAAGGAGGTCATTATGAGAAAATGTAATTTAAGAAAAAAAGCCAAAAGAGCCGTTGAAAATCGCAAAAGTAAAAAACGATCCAAATTAAAAAAATTATCAAAGAAAAGGAGAATCAAGTAAATGAAAAACAATTACATTATTTTATGTTAAAATTCGAACTTGGTATTACCTGTTCGAATTTTTTTTTATTTTTATTGTATCTCAATTAGTTACCTAACCATTGATTGACTTTAGTTTCTTCAGCTCATTTTTTTGCTTGAGACATAATATCATTAAATATACTTTTAATACTGTCTCCTGTGCTTGCTGAGATAGTAACTCCTGTTATAGATATTCCAAAATATTCTTGAATATTGTTATAGTTGTTTAGATTTTTTTGATAAGTTTCTGGACTGATACTATATAGTGTATTTATAAAAAATTTAATTACTTTGTTTATGGCTGGATTAAGAACTAGACTACCACCTATTTGATTGATAAAAAATTCTTCTTTTCTTTGTTCAAATTGGTTATTTAAGTTTGATCGTACATCAGACTTGATGTCTTGAATGTTTTTCCCTTTATATTTTCCTATGAGTTCTAGTGCTCATGAGAGATTTGAAGGTATATAATATTCTACATTACCTTGAAGGATTTGCATCGTTGTTTTACCTTCTATTTGTTCTAAGGTAATTGCCGATTGAGGATTTATGTTTACAAATGAACCGTTTCAGAGATCGATAAACACTTTTTCTGTCTCTGTTTTTGTCTTAGAGGCAAAACTTATTTGAGTTTTTTGAGAAAGATCTATATCGTTGCTATTTAGTTCACTGAGTGATATTTCTTTACTTCATAAGGCATTTTTGATGAGCAATGTTCCTTCAGATGCTCATTGGTTAATTATTTTTGCTTTTTGTGATAAGATAAAATCATTTATACTTGGCATATTTTCATAGAGAGGTAGTACTCATGTCAATAACACAAAAACGATTCCAACACCAACAATACCCATAAAAATAAAACGTACTCGATGTGTGATATATGTTACTGCTAATGCAACCAGAATGAGTCCAAATAGAGTAAGAAATTGCCCACTATTTAATCCTATGTTGTTTCTGAAAAACACATTTCATAAGATAAATAGATTGATTAATACAATGATAAACATCAAGAAATTAAATAATTTATTTCTTCATTGGAGTGCATAGAGTATCACAGCGGAGATAAAAAATATTGCTGTATAAAGTTTATATGTTTGGATCCAGTCTAGTAAAGTACTTGTGTCTCCAGTATAAAAAAAGTAGAAATAAAGTGCTCAAAAAGCCATTAATCATAAAATAACCCCGGTAAGTAATTTTTTGATCATGATGATAATAAGGAGTAAAGTTTTTTAACTAGTAAAATTTATACTTAAAAAAAATCGCTTTGCAAAGCGATTTAATTGGAGTTATTTGGGTAATATACTATATTCTTTGACACCGCTTTGCGGTACGAGCAAATACTTTTGATGTGAAGATTTGTATCTCTATGCTTGGTTTGAAATATCTATATTTTTAATCATGATTCGATGTATTTCTGATTTTTTCAATAACGATTCTAATTTTCCAAGATTTTCTGGAGTATATTCTATGATAATTGCTTTTTCTTCAGTTTTTTGGATTTTGGTGTCGTGAAGGGTATAGGATTGAGCATAATTAATCCTTCTGATTTTTGTAGCTGCTCATGATTTGAGTAATCAGGTAATGATTTGTTTAAGTTTTCTGCCGTCGTTTTTATAAAAAAAAATAAGCATAGAATTCTATTATTGTTTAAAAAAAATTATTGCGTTATATATTATTCTTGTATTGTTTTTTCGGCTGGTGTATCTGTTTGCATATCTGTTTTTGTTTCCTGAACAGCTGTACTACCATATGATTGTGAAAGTATATTGCTTAGTGTTTTTTCTATAGATTGAAGGTTTTCTATGTATTTTGGAGGAACTTTATAATTATTAGTTATTTTTTCTTTTAGGCTTATGATAGCTGATTCTAATGCTTTAATTTTTTCATTTGGAGTTCATAATATTTTACTATATAACATACCAAAACTTTGATAAACAGTTTGTATTCTTCCTTCTATTTTGACAAAATTACTATTGAATTCTTCGTCATCTCCTGCTAGAAATGCGCTTTCAAGAGCTTTGAGTTCTGGAGTATAAAAATCTACATAAAGACTAGAATTTACTTTTTCGTCTTGGATTGGATCTAAAATTTGTTTTTCATCACTAAGTACTGAAGATATTTCTTTTGTTATTTCTTCTTTGTTTTCTCCAATTTGTGGAGTATTGAGAAGACTAAGTAATGCTGTTTCTATTGTTTCTACTTTTGCTGTTCCTGAAGTTGTTGTTTCTTCTTTAGTTAATGAAAATGTTTGAGAAACATTTTTTTCTTGAACTGCCTTGGTAAATGTATCTATATTTGCGAATACTTTAATGTCGTTACTTTGAATTGCTACTACTTGTTTATTGCTGATAGTGGTCACCTTATCTTCTCCATTACTTTTGGTAACAATTATGTCTGCACCATTGTTTTGGAAGATTTGATTTTTTCCTTCTTTTACAAATTTGAAATTAAGTGGTTGAGATTTGTCTTGTTGTTTTACGGTAATGTCGTTGATTGCGAGTTCAATTGTCTGTGCTGTTGTTTGTTTTCCTTCCATCTGAATGAAGTTTCCATAGATCAGATTGAGTTTATAATTTTCATCAGTTGTTTTTTGGATAATAAGTTTAGCTGGTCCGATAATTTTTGACTTGGTCCCACTGTTGATTTCGAATACTAATTGAGTCCCTTCTTTGAGTAAAATAGTGTCGCCGTTACCGATGTTATTTGTTGTGGCTAAAACACCCTTATGTTCTATAGAAAAACTTCCTTTTACATCTATGACTTGAGCTATATAATCTGCTTGAACGGTATTTGTTGTATTTGATTTGATAGCGAATCGGTTGTTGTCTTGGAAATTCCCATCATTCATAAAGTAAACCCCATACATTCCTGTCATCAATATTGCAAACACCATAGTATATACAAAATATTTTGCATGCACAAAGGATGACCTTTTAAGTGAGGCCTGCTTTGTTTTTTTATACAAAATACTCTGATAGAGATCTAATTTATCTACATCAGTAAAGCTTGTATCTTTTTGTGTGTTGAAGAATTCTTGAAGTTTCATAATAGGGTTAATATTTGAAAAAGGGCATCCTTACACCTAAGTATACGAATAACTCGACAATTTGTGACAACAAAGTGTATTGTCTATATTACTTAGAATTGACATTTCAAATATAATATGTTTAATTCCTTTTGTTATATTGTTTTCTCTTGTATTTTCGTGGAGTAAATATAGTATCTATGGTAGATATAGATGTTTATCTATGTAACCAATCATTCAAATGATGGACACCATCTTCAAGACCTTGTCTGACAGGAATCGCAGAAGAATAATCCAGCTTTTGAAACAGAAGGAAATGACTGTTTCCGAATTACTGACTCATTTTGACATTACTCAAGCATCATTGTCTCATCACTTAGACATCCTCAAAAGATCTAATTTGGTCTTGGATGAAAGAAGAGGACAATTTGTTTTTTATTCACTTAATCAACCAGTTTTCGAAGAAAGCGTGAATATGATTCTTAATTTGCTTGTGTAAATCCTGTTTAAAGTCCACTTAATATTGTTATCTCTATGTTTTTATTGTTTATTAATTTGGACATGATCATTACTATGTCAGGAAAAGCAGGTAGTGGGAAAGGAACAATATCAAAACTATTAGCAGAAAAATTATGATACGAACATATTTCTATTGGTGAAATAAAAAGAAAACTTGCGCATAAAATGGGACTTACAATTTCTGAATTTGATATTTTATGAGAAAAACCAGAAAATAAAGAAACATTTGATCTTAAATATGAAGAATATCAAAAAAATCTGGATGTAAATTCCAAGATTATCCTTGATGGAAGGATGGCCTTTTTTTGTCAGCCCCATTCTTTTAAGGTATTTTTGGAGATAACTGATGAAGAGGCAGCGAGAAGAATTTTCAATGACAAGGAAAGATTAGGTGATGAATATAGTTCGCTTGATGATGTTAAAAATGTTACAATTAAGAGAAATGAAGAAAATGTGAAAAGATTTAAAGATTTATATAATATAGATATTATAGATCCCAATAATTTCAATTTTATTATTAGTACTAAAGAAAAATCTCCCCAGCAAGTTGCTGACGAGATTATTATAGCGTTTAATGAGTTTCAGAAACAAACTTAAATACTTTTCATTATAGTTTTTTTTACTTCTTCTAGATTCAAACCATTTTTTACTGAAATTCGAACATTTTCTTCTTCTGGGAAATGTTTTTTTAATTCTGCAAGTTGGGTTTTATCTAAGAGGTCTATTTTATTGAAGACCATAATTCTCTTTTGTTTGGCTCAAATTTTGTCCAAAATATCGTTTACGATTGATATTCTTTCATCGATAAAAGGATCAGAGGCATCAATAATATGAAGAAGTAGGTCTGATTCTATACTATCTTCAAGGGTGGAAGAGAATGATTTTATGAGTTTTGGAGGTAAATCGCGAATAAATCCGATAGTGTCGTTGAGTAGAACTTCCTTTCATTGTCCCGTTTCAGAATTTGTCATGATATAAAGTTTTCCTACGTGAGTTCCTAAGGTTGCGAATAATTTATTTTCAGCCAAAATTCATTTTTTTGTCATGACATTTAATAATGAAGACTTTCCCGTATTGGTATATCCAACGATTCCTACAGTAGGCATTCATTTTCTGATTCTAGAGTCTCTGTGAAGTTTACGCATTTTTTCATATTCTTTGAGTTCGTTTTCTATCTTTCGAACTTTTTCTTTGAGATGTCTTTTCATAATTTCTGTGTTGGTTTCTCCAAGTCCTCTCATGGCTCCTTTTCCACCTCATCATTGACGAGAAAGTTCCATTCCCATACCAAAAATTCTTGGTCCCATATGTCTGATAGCAGCTAATTCTACTTGTAATCTTGCTTCCATACTAGTTGCATGTTTGTCAAAAATCTTCAAAATAAGATCGACTCTGTCTCGCGCTTTGGCATTTATTGGGCGAAGTAATTCATTTAAATGATATATCTGAGATGGCTTCAATACATTTCCTACAATCAAAAGATTTGCGTCCAATCTTTGCATATCTGCCATAATTTCCTCTAATTTTCATTTACCTACATATGTTTGATAATCTGGTTGGTCTCTCTTTTGAAATTTCTTCAAAACAACTATCCCACCATAGGTAGTGAGTAGGTTTTCTAATTCATTCATTCTGTCTTCCAAAAGTTCTGGAGTAATATCTTTGTTTACGATATCTACGAGATATACTTTTAGTTGTTGATCTCTATCTTCCATATTTAATTACTATTTGAGGGTAAATATGGCTTCATTATAATAAAAGATTATTGATATGCAATTTCAACCTTAGTATCTGGGTGCTGACTTTTGTTATTTAGCTTTAGAAGCTATTTTTTTAATTATTCCACTCGGGTGCTAAGAGACCGATTTTCGGTTGAAAGTTATAGGACAAATAGTATACTCACTTTCAGACATTATTTTTTATTATTATAAATAATTTTATTACGATGAATATACTCAACATTATCTTGATTGTCGTAGCTCTTGGAGCTTGATGACTGGGGGGGTTTTATGGATATAAGAAAACTCTAACTCAGAAAGCATTAGATTTCAAAAAAAGAATAGAAAAAGTAAAAGAAATTGAAGAAGAAATGTTAGAGATCGCAAAGAAAAAGGCTGAAAAATCATTAGAAATTGCTGAAGAAAAAGCACAAAAAATTGAAAATCAAAGATTAGAGAAGATGGATATAATCCAAAATAGACTTCTCGCTAGAGAGGAAAAAATGGATGAAAGACTTGAAAAATTAGAACAAGAAAAGATAAAACTTAACGATAAACAAAAGGAAATGGATGCAATTATCAAAGAACAAATGAATAAAATCTCTGATATTGATAAATTAACAAAAGAAGAAGCAAAAGAACAACTTTTTTCTAATGTAGAAAAAGAATATCAAAAAGACATGATTGTCTTTATTGAAAAACTTAAAACTCTTAAAAAAGAAGAAGCAGATAAAGAAGCAGCCATTATTGTTGCTCAAGCATTACCGAGAGTTGTCGTAAATATTGTAGATGAATTTACAACAAGAAGTATTGATTTACCAAATGAAGATATTAAAGGAAAACTTATTGGAAGAGAATGAAGAAATATTTGATACTTTGAAAAAATGACTGGTGTGGAACTTATTGTAGATGATACTCCATTGACTGTTAGAGTTTCTTCGTTTGATAGCGAAAAAAGATATATTGCTTCAGTTATGCTTCAAAAACTTATTAAAGATGGAAGAATAAATCCTTTCTATATCGAAAAAACATATAATGAGGTGGTTGCTGATCTTCAAAACCTTCTTACAGAAAAAGGTAAAGAGGCACTCGCTATGTTAAATATTCCTATGATGAAACCTGAAATAGTAAGAATGATTGGACAATTTTCTCTTAGATCTAGTTATGGACAAAACCTTTGGAGACATAGTATCGAAGTAGCTAAAATATCTGAAGCAATCGCTAGTGAACTTGGTCTTGATCCTATCTTGGCTAAAAAAGCTGGATTGTTTCATGATATTGGAAAAATTATAGCAACTACTGGAGAATCTCATGCTCTTATCGGAGCTGAAGTATTGAAAAAACTTGGTATGGATCCTGCTATTATCAATGCAGCTGAAGCACATCATTACGATGTACCTATTACGCATCCTATTGCTTGGGTAGTAACTGCTGCTGATGCAATATCTGCTTCTAGACCTGGTGCAAGATTCAATACCAAAGACCTCTTTATTGAAAAGATGTGAGAACTTGAAAAACTTATTTATGAAATACACGGTATTGATAAGGTACATATTATGCAAGCAGGTAGAGAGATTATGGTATACGTTAATCCAAAAGAAATCTCAGATACTGAACTTGAAACATTACTCAAAACTATTGGTACAAAGATTGAAGAAAAGCTTGATTATCCTGGTATCATCAGAGTTACTGGTATTAGAGAAACAAAGATTATAGAATTTCTTAGATAAACAAACTAAATGAATGATGAATAATGAAGAATGAAAAATGTCGGAATAATATATTATATTAAAAAAAATACCAACATTATTCATTATTAATTTTAAATTATTAATTGGTTTTATGTATCCCTATCTCATCTTATGGTGATCAAAATTTTATATGACAGGAATAGGTATTATTGTTTCTTTTCTTGTATTTATTATTATCGCTCGATATCTTACTAAAAAATATCATCAAAATTTTTGGAAACTTTTTTATTGGTTACCATTCTTGATTGTATTAACTTATTTTTTGGGATCATATGTAAGTTTTATTTTTGAGGTGGGTATATTCCCTACTAATTGGTCTGAATTTTTACAAATACTTTCTCCTTATGGATATAAGTTTCATCTCCTAGGTGTTCTTATTTGATTGTTTATTTCGATATCTGTATTTCTTCAAAAGATCACGAGAGTAGAAAATAAAAAAGTATGGTCAGATATATTGTTTTTTTCTCTAGCTTTGGCTATAGTTCCTTTATGAATTTTTCTTTTGATGTGAGATAATTTTATAGGAACATCTACTAATAGTTTCCTTGGTATAAAATCACTTCATTCTGATAGTCAACGAAATAAGTTTAATCTGATTTATCCTATTGGATTGTTTCTTTCTTTGGGATCTTTCTTTGTTGTATTTATTATTAAATTTCTTAAGAAGAAAAAATTTGGTTATTGAATGCTTGGGTTCGCTATCCTATTAATCCTATTAAGTTTGATTTTGCTTTTACAACAATATGCTAGACACGCTGTATTTTCAATAGGAACTATTATGTTTGATATAAAACAATATTCTGCCTGGATCCTTGCTCTGATTTGTTATTTAGCATACAAGAAATGGCAAAAAGTACCTGATTTACAATAATAAAAAGAGTCATTGCGAGGAACGAAGCAATCTTATCTTGGATTGCCACACCTCATTCCATTTGGTTCGCAATGACTAAAACTTGGTTTTTATAGCTTACTAGTTCTTATATATGAAGTTGTTTTTTCTCAAAGAACATAGTTTATACAAAATATTTAAAACCATAGAGAAAGTGCCTAACGGTAGAACTATCTATATTTATATCGATCCTGAACATTCGTTTTTTGATAATGAACGATGGGGGAAAGAAATTAAAGAGCTTCTTCAAAAAAAGAATTTGAATGGTATGTTTGTAACCAAAACAGATAAATCTAAATACTTTTTTTCTAGTCTTGGGCTCACTGTTCTTCATCAAGAGAAACATAAAGTTATCAAATATATTAGATTGGTATATGATTTTTTCTTTAATATAAAAAAATTTCATCTTCAGGTATATACCAAAAAAAACTATATTTTTTATGTAGTTTTTGGTTTTGAAGTGCTCTTTGTTTTTGTAATTTTATTTCTCCTATATTCACTTATTCTTCCTAGTACAAATATAAATATTATTCCAACAAGTCAGATAGAAAGCGTAGTTTATAATTTCCGTTATTATCCATTTGTTGATACAGAGTTTGCAAAAGATTCGAGATATCTCAACATCCCATATTATACAGGATATATTGATTATAAATACGATATGACTGTGAGTACTTCAAATATTAAATATATACAAGAACCTTCTCAAGGAACAGTGGAAATTATTAACAAACTTCCTCAAGAATATTCGTTTATTAAAGATACAAGATTTGTTACTGAGGATGGACGTCAGTTTGTCGCTGTAAAATATTTTAATGTACTTCAGGGAACAGAAAACAACCCTTGAAAAACTCTCGTTGTTATCAAGGCAATGGAGACAGATATCCAATGAGTACTTATGGGATCAAGAGGAAATATCTCCAAATGAACTAAGGTATTTATCAAAAATATGAAGAATAGTTATTATGCTCAAAATGTTTATGGTGAAGTTATCGAAGATTTCACTGGTTGAAATCTTCACTCCCAAGGAACTGTTTCGCTCAAAGATATTGAAATTCTTTCAGGAAAACTTGTAGATGCTTTATACAAACAGAAATCAAATATTATTTTTTCCAATTTCAAATCACCTGAAAATATGGTTCTCAATTTTGATTCTTTGGTCTCAACCCAAGTCAAAGAAATTCAGATTAAAAATATTCCTGGCGAAAAAACTCCCCTTCTTAAATGATCTGTTGTTGCTCGTTTTCATTTTAATTATATAAAAAGGGTCGATTTGTTAGGTGTTGTTGATAGGTATGTAAAACAAAGATTGTATGATAAGATGAAAATCTTTACCATAGATACTTCGTCGATAGTTTTATATAAAGATATAAAACAAGAAGAGTGACATGTATTTATTATTCCTACCAAAGTCGATATCAAACAATATTATGATTTTGCCAAAGATATTAATAGTATTTTGCCTGATATGAAAGAACGTATTGTTGGGCTTAGCGAAGAAAAGACTAGAAATGTATTCTTTTCTTATCCAGAAATTTCCTCTTTTACTATTACAATCAGACCACCATGGTATACTACAGTTTCTAGTTTAAAATCTAGAATAAAGGTATATGTGAATGGAAAGACTATAAAATAAATGTAGAATTCAGAATAAATAGAAGAAATAAACAAATCCCTCTTTTATTAGTTTTCTTTCCTCACCCCCTCTCCTTCTGAGGGGGTATTTTAATGCCCTTTTTCTATTGACTTTTTCTATTAAATATATAATTATAGTTTTATAAAATATAAACAAAACCTAAAATTATATAGATATGAAAAAATTTATTATTCCTTTTGTAATAGCTTTATCTTATTTTGCTATACCCACTTCTGCACAAATAGTACAGAAACAGGTTAAAAAAAATGGTTCTTTGGAGACATATACTTATGATAGAGTCTTGCTTGGTGTGTATAACGATGAGCAAATCTTACAAGCATATATGCAGGATAGTTTACAAGTTGGTTCAAAAGTTTCTTATGAATATTCTTTGTGGGGAATAAAAAAACAAATTACTACCACTTCCATCTTTCTTGTTAGAGAATGGGGTTTAGTTAAATTAAAGACGAAACCACCTGTTGTCTCTGCTTGGAAAATTGCATCAGAGACAATATTGTTTTGGTTGTTATCTTTTATTCCTGTGTTCTTATTAAAAAGTTTTAAAAAAAAGATAAGAACGATTTTAATTTGTGTTGTCTTGGGTGCTTTAGTTTGTATTTTAATTTACACTTTAGTTCCTATTATGACTTATAATACCTTTCTTGGTATTGGTATTGGTACCATGGTTGGTATTTGGCTTGGTTCTTTGATTGGTATTAAGACTGATGTTGGTACTAGTATTATAGCTGGTTCTTTGATTGGTGCTGCCATAGGCTGGTTTCTGTATATTGGTCTTATGAAAGATCAATGGTTGTCATTAATAGTTACTATTATATTATTTGTATTAGGTACTATTATTCGTCAATTGTTCGAAAAATCAGAATTTGAAGATTACAAATAATATTAAAATAAAAAACCCCGTGTATTTACGGGGTTTTTTTTATTGTATGTAATTTAGAATGGTAAATCATCATTAGCTTCTTCTTTTTTAGCTTCTTTGTTTTCGCTTGCTCCTTGTTCCAATCTCCATCCTGTGATACTATTGAAGTATCTTCCTGGTTGTGTTTTGGATTCGTTTACTCTTGTGTTGATGTAAACAGTGATAGTATCACCAACCTTTAGATTGCTTACTAATTCAATTTTGTCTTTGAAAAAATCTACTGCTAGTCCACCTTTAAATTCTCTATCAGTTTCTTCTTCCAATACGATAGTTTGTTTTTCTATCGCATTTGCTCCAATGGTTTCTTTTGGTCAAATGAATTTTACGGTTCCTGTGTACTGCATGATATAATAATAACGAATAAAACTAATTGTGTGAGGACAATTCTATTTTTTTATTTCTTTTTTTCAAGCATAACTACTAATATTCGTATAAATACACCGATACATAGCATAGTGTCTGCTAAGTTGAAGATAGGAAAATTAAATATATTAACATTTATAAAGTCTCTTACGCCTCCATATATTATCCTATCTACCAAATTTCCTATTGTTCCAGCGATTAATAATGATGCTATAATTCGATTTATTTTTTTCTTTATAAATAACCAAAAAAATGCTACTATACCTATTATGGTTATTCCTATGATGATGAGATAGGGAACCGGTAATGATCGAGAAATCCCTTTGTTTAATACCGGTCGGATTAGCGTTGTTTCGTTCAAATATTTAAAATTATAGAAAACATATTTGGATAAGAGATCAAGTCCTATGAAGATAATTGTTCATATTCGAAGTTTTAAGTGTCTCATATGTATGATTATTGGTAAATTTATTTTGTTTCTTTGCTTTTTGTTCTATGTCCATACGCCTCTTGCTTTTTTTCTTTTGTTCCTGAGGATAAACTTGATTTTTCTTCTTCGTTTTCTTCTTTGTCTGCAGCAGATTCAGCATCTCTTCTTTCTATTCTCGAATCTTGTCTTTCTTTAAATCTAATCACGAGAGGAGTTCCCATAAATCAGAAATGGATTCTTATGGTGTTTTCTAACCGTCTTTTGAAGGCAAAATTGGCTCTTGCTTTGTGATTTACAAATACAATAAATGTTGGTGCATTTACGTCTATTTGAGTAATATACAAAATTTTACAGATTTTATTTTTTGGAAATCTTGGTGGTCTACTAATAAATTCCTTTCCTACAATATCATTTAATTCACTGGTATCAATTCTCTTTTCTGCTTCTTTTTTGATTTTTCCCAATACTGCAAATATCTCTTTGATTCCTGTTTTTGTTTTTGCAGAGATAGGAAAAACTTGTATATATTTGGCAAAATCCATCATTGCTTTCGTCGTTGCAACAAGTAGTTTTTGGTGTTTTGCATCTAATAAATCCATTTTGTTGATACAAAGAATCATTGGTAACGCGAGATTATTAATTTCTTGTATTAGTGTCATATCTCTATGAGAAAGCCCCTCAATACCATCTACCATAAATAAGATAATTGGTCTTTTATATTTTAACATATCTAATGTTTTGTCGAAAGCTATCTTTTCTATACCATGAATATTTCACTTTTTTCTGATTCCTGCGGTATCATAAACAACATATTTTTTTCTTTCTAGTGTAAATTCTCCTATAATATAATCACGCGTTGTTCCTGGAATATTTTCCACCTTGGAAATTGTTTTTTTCATCAATGTATTGAGTAGTGTAGATTTTCCTGCGTTTGGTTTTCCTATGATTGCCATATGGATTCTATTGTCTTGGACTTGTGTTTCACTGGTAACTAATGCTTCAGTATCTGTTATTTCTTTTAATTTTTTAGTATTTATTATTTTGGTAATAAGATCTTTTACTTCTACAAGATTTTTTTGTTTTTTTGCACTGATACCTATAACGTGTTCAAAACCTAGGTGATAATATTCGTTTACTGCGATATCATATTCTTTCTCTTTATGTTTGATGTCTATTTTATTTACGATCAAAATAGTCTTATTTTTCTTGTTTTTTTCTAAGATATAGGAATAGATATGTTCTTCTTTTGCAGTAATCCCGATGTTGTCGTCGATCATAAAAAGAATCAAATCAGAATGATCTATTATTTGTTTGATAAGTATTTCTTCTTCTGTAAAATCATGCAATCCTGGACTATCCAAAAAAGTTACCTTACCGATGTCGTCAATCAAAGTTTCATGTTCAATAATATCTCTGGTGGTCCCTGGAATGTCTGTCACTATCGCTCTAAACTGTCCGATAAGTCTATTGAAGAGCGTAGATTTTCCGACATTGGTCGAACCTACTAATCAAATGTTCATATGTTTGATATAATTAAAATTGCTTTATTTAGCTTATATAAAAGCCTTGATAAATCAATCAATGTTTTATTTTTTATAAAAAAAAGTGACACAAAATGCATCACTTTATAACTTTTTTGCGAATATTATTCTAGAGGCATAAGGATATAATATACATCCTGTTCTTCATAATATCTAGTTTCATAACTTTCAAGATACCCTTTTTGTTCAGCATCTTTATATCTTAACTTGGCATAAAGACTTTGAATTTTTGCTATTGGGATTGTAGGTTTGAGTTTTTGAAGATATTCAACTTCCTCACCTGCTGAATATACATTACTGTAATATTCATAGAATCTTTTTGCTGCTGTTGAACTGTAATTTAAACTATCTCTATATGTACTATCTGGTGCATCAAAAAGATCTCTAAATGTTTTTTCAATTTCTAGATCTCTAAGTGCAGTTCTATTGCCTATTTTAGTGACATAAGATATAAACATAGAAAATAATTCTTCTGAAAATCGTGGAGATATTCGATAGATTTTGCCTGGTATTCCAATTTTTGGTTCTTCAAGATTGGTCATACCATCTTTTATATTTACAAGATATACAACATATTCCTCAATGATATCTGGAATAAAACCAGTTCTATTCATTTTGGTAGAGTCTTTCATCATGTATTTATAATAAGCATTTCTGAAATTTTGAGTCGCATGTTCAGCTAATGAATCAGCATCCAATGTATCTTTTCCCCAAGCACCAGGACCAAGAATTGTTCTAAATTTCATAATACCATCATAATTTACCTCATGCATTTCTGCTATACCGACAGAAGGTGCTTTGCATGATTGCATTGATAAAAGAATCAATATCACACCGATTAAACCTATTAAATTTGTTTTTTTCATAATTTTTAGTTTTGTTTTTTGTTTGTTTATTTTTTTATACCTATTTTCTATTAAAAGTCAAGTCTTGTTGTCTGATGTTGTTTTTGCTTAAAAAAGCTCCACGAATTCGTGGAGCTATTAATTGTATTGTTTAAATTAATTTACTCATTTCTTTAAAAGCTAATTCTTTTAACTTTCCTGATGGGCCCTTACAAACCGTTTCCCATTCTTCGAATGTTTTTGCAAGTTCACTCATTTTTTTAAGAGCTAATTCTTCTATCTCATCTACTGAATGTTGACAAATTGTGTGCCATTCTTTGAATGTTTTTTTAAATTCATTCAATTTTTTAAAGGCTAGTTGTTTTAATTCTCCTGATGAGTTATGATAAATTTCTTCCCATTCTTCGAATGTTTTTTCAGATTGATCCATCTCTTTAAGAGCTAATTCTTTTAACTTTCCTGATGAATTTTGACAAATTTTTTCCCATTCTTCGAATGTTTTTGTAAGTTCGCTCATCTCTTTAAGAGCTAATTCTTTTAACTTTCCTGATGAATTTTTACAAACTATTTCCCATTCTTCGAATGTTTTTTCAAAATTACCCATCTCTTTAAGAGCTAATTCTTTTAACTTTCCTGATGAATTTTTACAAATTGTGTGCCACTCTTCAAATCCAAAAAATACTGTTAGTTGTGATTTATCTTCAATTTTTTCATAAACCAATAATAAAGCAATTGAATTGAGTCTAATTTGTTCAAAGTTTTCTGTTGTTGGTTTTTTTAAAAACCGTTTTATTATTTTTTTTGTGTCCATAATATTTTAGTTTTGTTTTTATTATTTTTTTCAATTCAACCATATACATATTAAATTAAAAGTCAAGTCTTGTTGTCTGATGTTGTTTTGCTATTTTGCTCTCTTTACTTATAGTAATTCTCACTTTATTTCTTGCTAAGATATGATAATTCATACGCCAGTTTTACGTGATGAGGTTTGTTCGTTTTTGGACCCAAAAAGTAAACTTATCGTTGATTGTACGCTTGGACATGGTGGACATGCTATGGTGCTTTTATCATTGGCGAAGAATGCGAGATTGGTAGGATTTGATGTTGATCAATTGATGATGGATAAGGCTAAATTGAGAATTGAAAGTTGAGAATTGAAAGTTGGAGATAGAATCGAATATATTCATGGAAATTATTCAGATATAAAAAATGTTTTGAATGGAAGGAAAGCTGACTTTATTTTGAATGATTTGTGAGTAAATCTTGAACATTTCAAAGCTGTAGAACGTGGATTTAGTATCAGAGGAGATGCGCCATTGGATATGAGATTTGATACCTCAACGGGCTCAACAGCTGCTGATATTGTCAATAAATATACTATAGATCAGCTCAAAACTGTGTTTGAGATCTATGCAGATTTTTCTCCATCAAAAGCCCTTGAACTTGCAAAACATATTGTTACTACAAGAAAACAAAAACCGATCATTACTACTCAAGACTTCAAAGTAGTATTAAATGACTGTGGACTTTGAGATAAGGCATGTACTGTAATCTTTCAGTCATTAAGAATCGAAACCAATAAAGAACTTGAAAATCTGAAAATGTTTTTGTCTGAGTTCCCAGAAACTTTGAATTCAGCTTGAAGATGTCTTATAATTACCTATCATAGCATCGAAGATAGATTTGTAAAACAAGCGTTCAAAGATTTGGTTGCTACATGAAATTACAAATTAGTAACTAAAAAACCCGTTATGCCAAACTACAAAGAAGTGGCAATTAATAGGGCTGCAAGAAGTGCTAAAATGAGAATACTTGAGAAGATTAATGAATAATGAAAAATGAATAGTGAAAAATGTCGGAAATGTTCACTTATTTACTATTGTGAATTATAATAGTTCATTAAGAAACTAATACCAACATTATTCATTGTTAATTATTAATTTTTAATTAGTTTTGATGTATGAAAACATTTGCTTTTATTCCAGGTCAAGTAAATAAGGCCTATAATTGAATCGTCAGCAGATACAAACGTTATGATAATATCGTTGAACTTTTTAAGGTTGGAGCATTAGCTTTTTTTCTTTTGGTTTGTACTTTCTTCTATCTCTATTTTATAAACCTTTCTTCTACTCGTGGATATTTTCTTAAACAAGCAAACCAAAATATGACTACAATTACTTTTAAATATGAAATCCTTAAAACTAAACTGCTTGATTATAAACAACAAAACTGGAATTCTATCCAATCTACAACTTTCAAGAGAGATGTGGTTGATGTAAGCGCAGAAATCGTAAAAATCCCTAATGCCGTTCAGCTCGGATTCTTGCCGACTGATGATTTAATAAATTAAACAACTATTATATAGTATAAAAAAAATCCCAGCGTGGGATCTTTTTTTTAAATTATTTTTTCTTCTTTTTTTCTGGTTTTTCTTTTTCGAGTTTATCCATAAATAACACGCCATCGAGATGATCTATTTCATGTTGGATGATCACAGAATTAAATTCTTTATATTTTTTAATTTGTTTTTTTCCTTTGAGATCTAAAAATTCTACAATAATAGTATGATGTCTTTGGACTATGCCTGTGCTATTTGGTAATGAAATACATGCTTCTTCTCGAAGAATCATTTCTTTGGATTTATCTACAATTTTTGGATTGATCATGATTGTTTCTCCTAAGAACTTATCTTTGGTTTTTTTTCTGTTTCGCTGACTGGTAGCTATGACTCTGATATTTTCTCCGACTTGTGGGGCAGCTAATCCTACACCTTTATTTTGATACATCAAAACCATTAATTTATGACAAAAAACAATCAGGTCTTGTGTGATTTCTTCAATTTCGCCAGAAATATTCCTAAGTATAGGATTATTCATACCTGTTTGAATGCGTTTGATTGGATATGTTGTCGTCATAAATTCCTTTTAATAATTTGTCAGATAAAATATAGTCCTTTTTTAATAATCTCAATAAAACATTATTCCTTGAAAATTAGTGGCAAATCATTAGTCTTTTCTATTGCAAGTATTCAATCACGTAAGAAACCCTTAAAACATCTGTGGAGAGATGACAGAGTGGTTGAATGTAGCTGCCTTGAAAGCAGCCGTCCGGGCAACCGGACCGTGGGTTCAAATCCCACTCTCTCCGCCATTTATCACTCTTATCTTGTATGATAAAATTTAATCGTGTAAACTATTTCAAGTTCGTTTTATCGTTATGTTTTATTGTGTTCTTTATTTTTGTTATTGCAAACGCAGATCTGTTTGAAACTAATGAAGAACAATTAGTTATTAACACAAGCTTTATCCAAGGGGATGATGGAATTTCTTACGAAATCAATTTGGACTATGTTAATGTAAATGTAGATGACAACGATAATGGTGTCATCAAATATACTGTCCAAAACTGAGATACTTTACTCAAAATAGCGGGCGTTTTCTGAACGACTGTTTTTTCTATTCAAAAAGAAAATAATCTTAAAAAAGATGCTGTAGAACCTGGACAAATTTTAAACGTTTCTAATAAAGTAGATGGTATAATATATACTATCAAAGAAAAAAATAATGTCGTTGTTTTTGCCAATAAATATAGTCTTGATATTCAAGATTTAATGACGCTAAATTACATTCAAGACAAAACAGAATTGTTTACTCCTGGACAAGAAATATTTATTAATATCACAAAAGAAAAAGCATATGAATTGGCTCTTCTTGAAAGACCAGCTCCTATTATTATTCCAAAATCTACTATAACATATAGACCTACTATCAATAAATCTGGTAAACCAACAGTAAAAGCAACCAAGAAAACAACAATTATTGTTTCTGCTGATGAGGGAAATAATGTACAAGCCAAAGGAACTATTATTTCACAATGGACATATACCAAGAAGATTAAGAATGGATTTGCTGTAGGATATTGTACATGGTATGCAGCGATTATTAGTCCAAATATCTTTCCATATATCAATGAAACAACTCAAGAAAGACCGTTTGGTGGTGATGCACGTTTATGGTGTGCTAATGCTAAAAAGGCTGGATTGAGAGTGGGTAGTAAACCTGCTGTAGGAGCCGTGGTTGTATATAGTAAATTAAGATCAAGTGCTGGACACGTAGGAAAGGTTATAAATTATTATCCAGAAGACGGAAAGATGATTATCAGAGATATGAACTATGTTGGAAAATTTGTAGTAACTGAACGTTGGGAAAATACAAATAATGATAAAATTAGTTGTTATATTTATGGTAAATAGATTTTAGGAGCAGGATGAAAGGAACAGGGAGCAGGTTTCTATAACTTGTAACTTGTAACCTTTACCTTGAAAAAAACATATATATTTCTATAAGGGGTCTACTGCATTGTTGCAGTAGATTTCTTTTTTTCAAATATATTTTTATACCATATCTATTTTTTCATGAGTTATTTCAATCAAAAAAGATTATATTCTCCAAATTTTAGTTGAAGAGTGTCATCATATTCTCAGCATGGAATTCAACCAAACAGAAAAAAGAAAGTAGTATTTTGGCTACTTGCTTTATTTATCTTTTTTGTTGTTGTTTTTGGTTTTTGGTTTACAAAAAATATTTTAGTTGATTTGCCTGATGTAAGTAAGATTAACGATATGGTTTTTAATGAAGCTACACTTATCGAAGATAGAAATGGAGAAGTATTATATAGATTATTTGAAGAGAATAGAGAATATATTCCTTATAGTGGTATTTCTCTCAATATGATAAATGCTATTGTTGCACTTGAAGATCAACGTTATCGAGAACATAATGGATTAGATACATTGGGAATGATAAGAGCGGCAGTTAGTGCTGTCCTCAATCCTGGTTCAAGAGTACAATGAGCATCAACAATTCCTCAACAGTTAGTAAGAAATCTTCTTTTGACCAAAGACAGAAAGATTACAAGAAAAATAAAAGAAATTCTTATGACAAGTAAACTTAGTGGAGTATTGGAAAAAATGATTCGTAAAGAAATAAAAAATCTTTCTGCTGCTGAACTTCGTAAGGAAATGAAAGATAGAACACTTGAATTATATCTCAATTATATTTCATTTGGAAATAATGCGTTTGGTATAGAAGCAGCTTCAAAAGCATATTTTGACAAATCTGCCAAAGACCTCACGGTTCTTGAATCATCAATTATCGCATCTATTCCTAAAGGTCCGTCATTGTATAATCCGTATAAAAATAGAGATTTAGTTGTAGGAGAATTTACGGTAAAAGATAGATCTGGTAATCCTGTACTTTTCTCTGGTGATGTTCAAAAGATCGTTACTGATAAATTCACTCAAATACTTAATAATGCTGATCTTTCTAATAAGAAAAGTAATAATGCGGTTATCAAATTTATCGCTGGAATATGAGCATTTTCTATAAATATTTTATGAAATAATCTTGATGTAAAATATATAAATGGAAGAAAAGATTTGGCTCTGGATAGAATGTATGAAGATGGATATATTACTGAACAAGAGCTTAAAAATGCTATTATTGAGGGTATAAATGTTGTTTTCCGTAAAAATGTTTTTGAAATCAAAGCGCCTCATTTCGTTCAATGGATTATTGAAGAACTTGAGAAAACCTATGGAACTGGTACTTTAAGTAAATGATGATTTATTGTTAAGACAACACTTGATCTTAAGACACAACAAGTAGCTGAAGAAGCTATTATTAAAAATAATGCTGTCTTACAAGACAATGGTGCGAACAATAGTTCTATGATTTATTTGGATAGTAAAAATGGTGATGTACTTGCGTATGTTTGATCTATAGATTATTTCAATGAAACTATAAAAGGACAAAATGATATGGTGAGAAGACCAAGACAAACTGGATCTTCTATTAAACCATTTATCTATGCATTAGCTTTGGAAAAACTTCCTTTGACTATAGATACTCCGATTTATGATATTCCATTTAAAATTTGAGTAGATCAGCCAAACAATGCTGACGATAGTTTTGAAGGAATATTACCACTCAAAAAAGCTCTTGGACATAGTAGAAATATTCCCGCTGCAAAAACATTTACTGCCCTTGGTGGTGAAGTTGTAGCTAAACCGTTTCTTAAAAGTCTTGGACTTAGTGGTATCTCAGACAATGTAGAATATTGATATCCGTTGGCTTTGTGAGCTGCTGAAGTTACTATGCTTGAGTTTGCTAATGCATATACTCATCTTACGACTTCTACTCCAGCTGTGATCAATCCAATCTTAGAAATCAGATCAAGAGATGGTTCTATCTTATATCAAAAAACAGGAACAAATCTTCAAAAATCAGTAATCAAACCAGGAATAGTCTCTTTGATGTGGAAAATATTATCTGATACAGCAAATAGAATTCCAGGTTGGGAAAATAAATATAATGTTGCTGGACTTAAATATGCACTCAAGACATGAACCTCAAATGCAAAAACAGATAGAGGAAATCGTGCAAGAGATTGATGGTTAGCTGCATATACACCAAGCAAAGTGATGATTTTCCGAGCAGGAAATGCTGACGGAACACCAATGAATGTTAATGCGTTTGGATGAACTATTCATGCTACTCCGGTTAAAACAATATTCTGATGGTTGATGAAAAATAACTATATTAGTGATGAAAATATTCCTGAAGTAGATTTGATGAGTGTATCAATCAATAAAATTTCTGGAAAAGCTGCAGGAGCTGGAACACCAGCCGACCTTACTCTTAGTACTATTAAATTTAAAGACTCCCCAGGACTATCTGAAGATGAGGGAGAATCTTCTCTTAAGTTTGATAGTATGTGTAATGGAATGGTTAGTCCGTTTACCGCACCAGGTGATGTAAGAAATGGATATCTTATAACTCCAACTACTTTCATGCCAAATGGTATGGATCTCGCTGAAATAACTCAGCGATGGAAAGATTCTACCGCATTTATATCTGGATGAACAACCGCTATATGAGCTATTCATTCTAGTGGAAAAGTGACATATACATATAATAATATTTTTGTTCAGGCACCTGTCCAAATGTGTCCAGGTAGAGATGAAAGACCCGACACTAACATCAAAGTTACGCTTAATGTAGCAAGTGCTATTGCTTCCAGCTTTAGTCTATCATATACTGTCAATGGTCCTAAAAATATTAGAAAAGTATTGGTACTTCTTGATAAACAACAAATAGGAATCTTTGAATATGCGCAATGAAATACTAAATCTATTACGGATACTAAACAAGTAACAATTACTTGAACAGGATTTAAGAACTGAACATATACTTTAGAACTTGTGGCATTTGATTTCGCTGGATTCTCCAACAAAGCTAGCTCGCAAGTTATCTTAACGCTTGGTGCTGCTTCTACTCCAGCTCCTACGGTAACTGATACCGCTGCTCCAATAATCAATACTGCTGGCATTAGAGTAAGTAAAAATGCTGACGCAACATATACAGTTACTATTCCTTTACAAGACGCTACTGCTGTCATTACAGGAAAAATTACAAGAAATTGAATTCAACTCTATGAATTTAAAAATAGTATAGCTACCGCTGAATTCCAAATTGACGTTCTTGGTCCTGTCGTGGTGACTGCTGCTGATCCAGCAAAAAATATCCTCAATCAGACCATTGATCTGACTACATATTATCATCAATAACAATTAATATATCTGACTATAAGAAAAGAGGCAATTGCCTCTTTTTTAAATATTTTTATAGTTGTATTATATTATATAAAAAATTGTTCTATATACTGCGCGGACAAATCTATCTCGCAAGGTTAATCTTATATCCAATGTTGTATAGGAAACTGATTTTTTCTTCCAGCCATTAAAGACATCTATGAGTGTATTAACTAGAATTTTCTGCTTAAAAAACGCACCTATCTCGAAGTTATGACTAAATGATAAGTGATCAATATTTTGTGATCAGACAAATCATTCTTGATTGTCGATGATCATCATCTTTGCGTGATTCATTTGTTTAATGGCGTAGAATTGTATTCCCATGTCCGTCAACTTGCTGATATAATAATAATTTATTTTATTCAATGTTTTGATATCTGTATCATAAGGAATCATTATTTCTACTTTTACTCCTCTTCTTATGGCGTCATCTCGAAGTGCAATCATCCAACGTGGAGGCATAAAATATGGCGTAGTTATTTTTATACTTTTTTTTGCGTTGATTATTTTATTTTTGTAATAGTCTGTGAGACGGTACATTTTATGTCCTGGCAAATTTTCCATAAGCAGAGATTTTACTTTTCTGAAGAATCATTTTTTCGCATAAGCATTGATTTTTCTGTTGGTTCATCCGCACATTTTGTAGGTGTTGGCAAATGTTTTGAGGAATGGTTTGACGATTATTTTTCCTTTGATTCTTATCTGTAAGTCCAATCGATGTTTTGTACTTTTTTTGATATTTGCTCAACCAAAAAACACTATTTTTTCATCTATCATAACCAATTTTCTGTGTGTCCTTCTTAGTCGATTACTAAAAAAATGTATATCTATGCCCGCTTTCTTCATCTTTTGTATGATAGATATATTCAGTTCTCTACTGCCAAATGCATCAAGTATCAATACGATATGTACTCACTCTTTTGATTTTTCTATTAATGCTTCTACGAAGTTGTATGGTTTTTTGTTATCATCCAAAAAAATATACATTTCTATATATATAGATTTTTTTGCACTATAGATGTCTGCTCACAAACTATCTAAAAATTTATTTGTTTTGCTATATATTTTATATTTCATATTTTTTTTGTTGGTAAATATTTTGTAGAGTATATCTCTTTTTGTGATATAATCCAATAATTTATTGCACTATATTTGATGGATAATTTCCGTTCAAGATTACCAATGGTGTCGTAGAAATAATTCCTCCTGTGGTACATGACGTTCCATCGCTACCTGATCAGGTAAATCAACATGTTCGTGTAAATACCTTTTGGAGATTGATAAAACTTTCATATGTTGTTGTTCAAAGTAATTCTTCTATTTGATCTATTCTGCTTTGATTTGGAGTGAGTGGTGTATTGAGGGTTGTTATTTTTCCTTGAAGATGAAGTTTATGATCGAATGCAGTTACTCATTCTCATAACATCAAACCATTTATTATAAAATTTCATTTTAAAAACATTCATGAGGTTACTCCATTGTTTACTGGAAATCATTGATCATCAAATCATTGTCGTGTGTTGAATGGATTTGGTAAATAGAGTAATCATTTGTCGATAAAAAGATCAAGCGCTGGTGAAGTAGTATTCATTCATCATTGTAATAGTACATTACCATTTTTTACGATAATAGTTTTGTTTTCATATGTTGTTGTATTGAGATCAATAGTCAAATCATGGTTCTCTATACAGATAATGTTTGCTGGATCTATTCATAATATTGTATTCAAATATAATTCTTTTCCTTGGCAGAGTTGTTGTCATTTTTGTTTTGCAAAATTTATTAGTGTAGAAGAATTAATATCACTTCCATTATATATCACTGTTTTGTTTTCAAAATTACCCAAGAGTGAGAGTCTTTCTTTTTCATCGATAGATTTTGATAATCCTACACTTCATTGAATGATAAGATTTCGCATGGTCCCCATAGCATTATTTCAGCTTTCTATTATTGTTGTTCGATTTGGATTATGTGAAATAATTGTATCTCAAGAATATATAAATCAACTATTTATTGATCATCCACTATTTAAATAATTTATCAGATCTTCGTCACCGGTCAGTTCTCAACCGACATATCATATTCCTCCATTACTATCATAGAGATATCCGACAGGAACTTTATTATCAAAATATTGAAAACTATTTGCCATAGCAGCGATTATTTTATTATCATTATAATTTAATCTTGTTCCTGCAGCGATCTGAGATACCACTCCTCATCGTGTATATTCTATATATCCAAAAATTCCATAATTACTTCCACTATCACAGGTAGTAAATAATCATCCTGTCATTTGTAGACTAGAGTACGAAGGATTTTGTTGTTGTAAAAGTGTGAGTGTGTCTTCATCAAGTGGTCGTAATCTTTTTCCTCTTTGTGAATTAAAATATAATCCTCTGATTTGTTTTGTACATATTTTACTATGAACGCCTAGAGTTATGTGGGTTGGACTCACTGATTTTGTGGGCAATCGAAAAATACTTCCTACAAAATTATTTCCTGGCGCCGTAAAATGTATGAGAGAAAATTTATCTTGAAATGATTGAGTATTAATATCGAGAAAATTAAGCATAATGTTTGCATTTCCTACTGCATACAATGCACATACTATTATAGTTAAAATAATGACAATTTTTTTATTCATTCTATATATAGAAGCATAAAGCTTATATTAAGTATATATATAAGTCCCTTATTTGTCAATTATTGTATAATAAATTGGTTTTTTTAATACACCAAAAATTTAATGAATTGGACATAAGTAGACAATTAATTTGGTTATATTTTTCCTCCGCATGTGATATGTATAGTATACTATATAATTACCATTATTATTTTGTATTTTCCTCTCTATTTTTTGATGTTATTTAAAGTATTTTATTTGACTTTTTTTTGAAAATCTTTGTAGATGTGGTATGTTTTGGTGAGTTTTGGCTCTTACTACCTACTCTAAAAATATAATGAAAAACACCTAAAAAAGTCTTGCAATGAGCGTATTTATTACTATAAAGAACCCTGCACATATTTTTTTTACACTAAAAAAAGTTATGATGCATGATGTGGATATTTAACAATAGTATAATATATTACGTTTATTATAAAAACAATGAATCTTTTTAAATGCTAAGAATGGATGCCTTGGGTAAAAAGGTGGATGAAGGACGTGATTGGCTGCGAAAAGCTCCGGCGAGGTGCCAATACCCGCTTGTAACCGGAGATCTCCTAATGGGGCAACCTATTCCGTATACCGGAATGTCGTAAATGACCACAACCGTGTGAAGTGAAATATCTCAGTAGCACGAGGAAAAGAAATCGTAATGAGATTCCCGTAGTAGTGACGAGCGAACTGGGAAGAGCCCAAACCTTTATAGTGTAAGCTGCTAGGCGTTGCTATAAGAGGTGTTGTAGGGCTATTTTGAATTCTCTAGCAAGAATTCTAGGATATTGTGTTTTGTTAAAAGAAATTCCTGGAAAGGAATACCGTAGAGGGTTATAGTCCCGTATTTGAAAATAAACCACCTCCTTAATAGTTCCTGAGTAATGTCGAACACGAGAAATTCGGCATGAATCCACCCAGACCACTGGGTAAGGCTAAATACCTTTTTACACCGATAGCGCATAGTACCGTGAGGGAACGGTGAAAAGAACCCCGGAAGGGGAGTGAAATAGATCCTGAAATTTTTAGCATACAAGGGAGTGGGAGCTCGTAAGAGTGACCGCGTACCTATTGACGAATGGGTCAGCGAGTTAGTGGTAGCAGCGAGGCTAAGGCAGTTATAGCCGGAGCCGTAGGGAAACCAAGTCTGAATAGGGCGACTAGTTGCTATCATTACACCCGAAGCGTGACGAGCTACACATGGGCAGGTTGAAGGCATAGGAAACTATGCTGGAGGACCGAACGGGTTGGTGCTGCAAAACCTTCCGATGACTTGTGTGTAGGAGTGAAAAGCTTATCGAGTTACGTGATAGCTGGTTCTCTCCGAAATGTATTTAGGTACAGCCAGCAATGAAGATCTCATAGAGGTAGAGCTCTTATAAGGCTAGGGGTGTCGAAAGGCATTACCAAACCTTGTTAAACTTCGAATGCTATGAGGAATATTGTTGAGTGAGACTGCGGGGGCTAAGCTTCGTAGTCAAAAGGGTAACAGCCCAGATTTCTAACTAAGGTCCCTAAAGTATAGCTAAGTGGAAAAGGAGGTGTTTTTGCTTAAACATCCAGGAGGTTTGCTTAGAAGCAGCAATCCTTTAAAGAAAGCGTAATAGCTCACTGGACAAGCGAAGATGCGCCGAAAATGTAAGGGGGCTAAGCTATATACCGAAGTTGAAAGTCTATTTGCTTCGGCAAGTATGACGGTAGGAGAGTGTTCTTTTTGGATTGAAGGTCGGGCGTGAGCTTCGACTGGACTGTAAAGAAGTAAAAATGCTGACATAAGTAACGACGCAAGGCGAAAATCCTTGCTGCCGAAATCCTAAGGATTCCTACGCAACGTTCATCGTCGTAGGGTTAGGCGAGACCTAAGGCTCACCCGGAAACGGGGTGTCGATGGATAGCTGGTTAATATTCCAGCCCTTATTTATACAGTGATGTGGTGACGCATTGGGATGTGTGAGAGCTTACTAAGAATGTAAGTCGAGATGGCGAGATCCTCAAGCAATTGAGGAGGTAAGAGTAGGCAAATCCGCTCTTATTCTCAAGCCCGATCGGGAAGGATGTCTTCGGACTGAATAATTCTCATAGCTCTGGTGCCTAGAAAAACCACTAAACTTATGTATATTTAACTCGTACTCAGATCAGACACATGTAGGATAGTAGAGAATACTAAGGCAATCGAGATAACTAATGATTAAGGAACTTGGCAAATTAGCGGGCGTAAGTTAGCAATAAGCCCTGCCTATAGCAATATAGGTCGCAGCGAATGACGTGGGGGGGACTGTTTATCAAAAACACAGCTTCCTGCTAACTCGAAAGAGGATGTATAGGAAGTGATGCCTGTCCAATGCCAGAATGTTATGCTTTCTTGTTCACGCTCGAGAGTTAAGCACTGGTGAATGACGGCCGTAACTATGACGGTCCTAAGGTAGCGAAATACCTTGTCGGGTAAGTTCCGACGCGCATGAATGGCACAACCATCTCCACACTGTCTTAATCTTAGACTCGGTGAAATTACATTCCCGGTAAAAATGCCGGGTAGTTGCAGTTAGACGGAAAGACCCTGTGAAGCTTTACTGTAAATTGATATTGGGTTGTAGTATGTGTTGCTCAGCATAAGTGGGAGACTTTGATGTTTGGACTTTGGTCCGGGCTGAGTCAACAATGAGATACCACTCAACGCATATAGCATCTCTAATCTCGCGAAAACGGGAAACAGTGTCAGTTGGTCAGTTTACCTGGGGCGGGTGCCTCCTAAAAAGTAACGGAGGCGTACAAAGGTTTGCTTGCTACGGATGGAAACCGTGGTGGACGTATATTAGCAAAAGCAAGCTTAACTGTGAGACTAACAGGTCGAACAGATACGAAAGTAGGTTAAAGTGATCCGGATCTTCCATGTGGAAGGGGATCCGCTCAACGGATAAAAGTTACTCCGGGGATAACAGGCTAATGGGGCCTAAGCGTTCATAGCGACGGCCCCGTTTGGCACCTCGATGTCGACTCGTCGCATCCTGGGGCTGTAGAAGGTCCCAAGGGTTGGGCTGTTCGCCCATTAAAGCGGGACGCGAGTTGGGTTCAGAACGTCGTGAGACAGTTCGGTC
>JBAYUS010000002.1:0-173297 GCA_041675025.1 Candidatus Absconditabacterales bacterium | reverse complement strand
TCACTTGTAAAGATTTGCTCCTGTTACATTTTCTGTACCACAATACAATGTTCCTGTATTTCCATATCATGTAAAGTATGGATTAATACCACCAGATACAGTAAGAGTAAATCAGCTATAAAAAAATGATGGATTAAATCATGTTTGAAGATAGACATTATCACAGCATCCAAGATCAGCACATGAAGGTGCGGTATTCAAAATCCATGAACTAATATTACTTCCATTACCTTCCATATCTTCAGCATAAACACTTACTTGGATATGTCATGAAGTGGGAAAATTTACATGTCCTGATATAGTTATATAATAATCAGGTTCGTTAGCATTTCATTGTACCCCAGAAAGATTCAAATCATTTCCGGTAAATATATATGGTCCATAAGTCGTTCCATTGATTCCTGAAAGCGTTACCACAATAGTTCCACTATCTACTCCCGCCCATTGATCTTCTACTCACAATAAAACAGGAACTGCAGGAAGTAGATTATTTGCTCCAGCAGCAGGATTGCGTGATCATGCAATAAGTGTAGGTCCAGCAGGATTATTAAATGATTTAGTAATTGAATTATTTAATAATCCATTTCGATCGTATACTTTTCCAGTAATGGTAATGAGTTTTTCAATACCATAATCAAACAGTTCTGATGAATCTATATTTACACTATAATTTTTATCACGTGACTGCCATGTAGTTCCATTGGCTGTTACAGAAAGTGTTCATGTAGGAGCAAACATTCCTCCAGTAAAATATTTTACGTTTCCATTTCCAGATATAGTTATTTCAAAAGTATCAAAATTTACTCCGTATTGATTATTAAGTCCCCAAGTATTTCCTGTCCATGTTCCTATACCAGGAAGTCCTCCTGATCGTATATAGGGTACATCTGTGTCACCAGCATTTTCTGTAAGCGTAAGTTCTATTCCACTAAGATAAGATATCTTATTTGATCCTGCAGGTGTAGTGATATTGTCAGCTGGTGCTGTAGTATCACTTATACAAGGTCTTTGATAGACATAATAGTATCCTGTAAGATTTGCAAATTGATATCAAGAATTGATAATATTTATTCCTCCATAACTCAAAGAAGTTTGAGTGGTGTCATTTGCATATACCAAAGCAAAAGTTCATGTATAATCAGAAGGATTATATTTTGGTATAATATTATTGATAGTTCCATAACGTGCATTTCCTAGAAAAGGATTTAGTGAATTATAACGATCCATATGTAAAATAGTTTGTGTACCTGGATCTACCCACTGAGGATATAATAAAGGATTTGTATAATTTAAGAATGTTGAAGAATTTGCACTAAAAAGATTTGCTACTAATCCTGCAGCAGTTTGTCCTGTATAATATGAAAAATGAATAGGATCAAATTTTATACTCAAAAGTCCGGCTATAGCTCAGGTAGCATTACCTGATGTCGTAGCTCGCACTTCAAGAGTTTCTGTACATCATTGTTGATAGTTTGTACCACCATTGAAATAATAGTGTTGTCCAGCGACAAAAGAAAATGCTCCTCATAGCATGAGAATGAATAACGAAACTATTTTATACTGAATTATTTTATAACTCATTGTTTTCTTTTTTTAATATAAATAAACAAAATAGTTACAATGATAAGTAATCAAGCAAATCCTATAAGTGTTTGCCAACTCAATAATTTTTCCATAAATTGTTGTCGTTTAATTGTTTTGATGGTTTCATTAAGTGCGTCTTCAGCTGACATATGAGAGAACCCTCAAACGATTTCATAATCGGCAGGATACTGACAAGGTCAATTGTCTGTGAAGTTATAATATCCACTTCATACATTTTGTAAGACGTCTATCCCTCACAAAATACTAAGATTACTATCGTATGTTTCTCATTGTCCTGCAAAAAATAATTTAATTGATCCGTCAGTATCTGTAGAGGATTTTTTTCTAAAAAATATTTTTCCAATACTTCCACTTCCTGTTATAGTATTTTTTGGATCAGAAATAAATCCTATGATATGTATGATATTGTCTCATGTTTTAGGAGGAAAAAAATATGGAAATAAATTTTTAGAAGGTACAAAATCCAAATATTCAAGTGAACTTTCTATTACAATATCGGTCGCTGCTATTTTATTATCTTCTGTATCAATAAATATATCTGTTGCTATTAAACATCATTTTTGAATATCTCAATTATCAGGAGAAAATTTGATTTCAGTCGCTGTACTGATACCTATCATCATTACAAATATTCCTATGAGAATAATTTTTTTCATCTGCGTTGTGATAATAATAAATAAAATTATTGAATACTGATGACACCATTACTGTATGTAAAATCTATTCAATTAAGTCCTGTGATATAAAGTTCCAATCATGTATAGAGTATACCATTTATTTGTGTCCCTGTAGTATCAAAGATTCAAACATTTCCTGTAAGAATAGTTCACGTGTATGGAAATCCACACATCAGGATATCATTATTAAGTCCTGTGAGATATGGATAGGGTGAGTTGATATTTGTTCAGGTAATTTGTATGAGCGTTCATGTAAATGGATAGACTCATATATTGATTCATGAAAGTACATTTACGGTAAAAAAGTCCGCACATCATAAGTCCGCACAACTTTTCGTAGTAGTGAAGTTTCCATTATATGTTCATGGATTTCCTGCTAAGTCGTATACTGATCCTGTGATCTCTATCGTAGCAAAAGATGGGAATGCTCGTAATGGAGCAAAAGAAACTTGGTATGATCATGAATTTCCTGTACCTGGTGATCACCCAGTAAGTATAATGCTAAGTTCATTTCCTGAATAGGTATATCATGTATAAAATTTTGTTCATGAACTATATTCTGCTATAGTAATACTGATAGTTCCTGTATCTATTCCTGCTCGATTATCGGTAAATGTAAATATAAGAGGAGAAAATGTTGTAGAGATATTACTAGATCATGCTGGTGAGATTCTTGCGATGGTAGGATTTTGTGGTGTATTGAAAGAGAACGAAGGCGTTCCTGTATGAGTTGTATTATCTTCATTTGGATTATCAGTCACGGAAATATTTACCGTCACCAATTTTTCTATTTCATAGGGAGCTGGTGCAGGGAAGCTAAGTGTATATCCTCTGATTTTATTTTGTCGTGTCAGCATATTGTGTCCAGCATCTCCTGTTCGTTCTGTGATACTCACACTAGGAATACTTGGAGTCGTAAATGACCAAGCTCATGAACATGTTGGGCAAGATACCGTTACGGAAATAGTTCCACTATTTACTCATTCTTGATTATCTACTCAAGGTATTGCAGGCACATAATTACTAAGTATTGAAGTATTATTTCCTGAATATCGATAATGTTGTGTATCATTATTTGTTGTCATTGGAACTGGTCAACCACCACCTATTGATCAAATAAAATCATATAAGACAAAAGAAATTGTATAGTTATCTGGAACATTCGTTGATCCATTGGTAGGAGTATTTCGTCACATCGTTGGATTAGTTGTGTCTGGTATACATGGTAATGGGACAAAGGTATATGTTCCATCATTTACTCATGTGAGTATATCAAAAGAATTTATACTTGAATTGAGAACGGCTCCATCATCTGTAGTATTTGGATCGAAGAAAATAGTTCCTCCCGCGAGTGTAGTCAAAAGAAGATTTGTTGAAGTCAGATTTTGAAGTGTTTTGAATTTGAAAGTAAGCCCCTCTATAGTTGTAGTAGAACTCATTCCTGGTGCCATAGTTCCATATGCTTCATAAAGAAATCAACTGGTAATACCTGCAGAAACAACACCGTTGAATATAGGATTTATAGAAACAGGTGTAATAAGCACATAACCACTTTCAAATCTTATAGTGCTCTGGAAAGCATTATAACTCATCCCATTAGGATTAATAATCATTCCCAAATCATATTCACAATGAAGCTTTCCTGTGAATGATGCTGGACTGATACTAAAACTTGGATCTGCAGCAAAACTTATCATACCCAAGATACTGAGTAGACCAACCACTACAGAAAGTGTAGTTTTAGCTGAGAAATTGTTGAATTTCATAATTAATAATTACCAGATAAATATACCTCCTGCTGTTGCAAAGGCATCTTGCATTGAACTATTAGCTCATATAATACTTATATCAGATGCATTGACTGCGCTATCTCCATTGAGATTTCTTGGCTCCAAAACATCAACTCAGAGTTGAGGAAACGAACTATAAAGAATAACAGAGATGTCGTTACCATTGATTACAAAATCATAATCTCCATTAATATTTTTCAAATCTCATGCAGTTTGATATTTATTACCATTGTCAGTTTGGCTATCAAGATTCTGTGCTCCGTACAAATTACTTCCTGTCGTAAAATCAAAAACATCGCTTCATGTTCCTCAGATAGTTACTCAACTAAGATATGATGCAAGATGTGATTGTCACTTAAATGCTACGTAATATGTTCATACGGGTACGCTAATATCCGTTTCCCCTGTACCCGCATCATTAAGCGTGAAGAGCGGACTTGTAAAGATAAGTGTTTTATTACTGTCATATATTTTGAGTATTCATGTGTTCATATTATTTGTAGCTTGGTAGACACGGTTTGATGGAAAGGCTTTTACATTCACCGTAAAAATATCTCCATATACAAGTGCTTCCAAAAAAATTCCTCTCGTAGCAAGAGTATTTACATCAGTATTTCCATCGACAGTCACAGGACTAATGGTTATACAGCCTGTGTATGGTCAGTTGTGGGTATTGGGAAATGTTACGGAAAGATTTTTTGTTCCACTGCTTCATGCAGTCAGCGTAAACGGTGAAATATCACCAGTAATATACTGTCAGACATTTTGATTTTCATTTGTACTGAGACAGGTTCTTTGTGCGAATGTATCATTTGTTACTCCTGCATCTACAAATCATAATCTATAGGTCATACTAGTAGGTTCTTTATTTGTTATAACAACCGTAAAGTTTACTGTGTCTCATCAAGTTGTAGTAATATTTAAGGTATCTGTTTCGTTGGTTCCTGAGAGGAAATTAAATTCAGAAAAACCGACCATAGTATTGTCAGAAAACAAAAAAGATAGGAAAAGAAAAGTTATTCCCACTATCCCAAAAAGCGTGTTACGTATATTCCTTTGTGACAGATACATTTTTAATATCTCGATCAAATAAATCTTATAGTTTAAGTATATTCACGAAAGGTATTTTTGTCATTTTTTTGCTATATATAGCAGATGGTTAACAACCATTTATAGATTATATGTATATAATATAATTTAGTGATTATGGTGAGCAGTTTAACGTAGAATCTTCTACTTTTTTTGCAACATTTAGATCATTACAAAAACAATATTGTTTAATGTTAGAATCATAAAATAATGTTCATTCCGGATAATCTGTTGTATTACTACAAGGATCACTAGACCAAGTTTTTGCTTTGATACCACCCTCTACAGTAAGTAATGCTCATGGCGTACCCGTTCCGATACCAACTTTTCAGTTCATCAAAACTGTCATAGCATTAAACTTCTGGGCAATACCAGAACCTATTCCTATTGTAAATATACTGTTAGGAATTATTTCATTCCATGTTCCCATCACCGTAGAACCAGTTTCATTAGTAGTAGTAAAATATCCCATCGCCGTAGAAGAGTGTCAACTAGCAGTTGTATTTTGTCACATCGCCGTAGAATTTTCTCCATTTGCAGTTGTTGCATATCCCATCGCCGTAGAATAATCTCCATTTGCATGTGTTGAACCTCCCATCGCCGTAGAAGAGTGTCAATTAGCAGTTGTAGTACTTCCCATCGCCGTAGAATCTGTTCCATATGCATGTGCATATTCTCCCATCGCCGTAGAACCTCATCCACTAGCAATTGAATTATATCCCATCGCTACAGAATAATTACCACTAGCAACTGTATTATATCCCATCGCTACAGAATAATCTCAATTAACATTTGTAAGATATCCCATCGCTACAGAATAAGTTCAACGAGCAGTTGTGTTGCGTCACATCGTCGTAGAATAATCTCAACTAGCAGTTGTACTTTGTCCCATCGCTGTAGAAGCTATTCCATTAGCAGTTGTGTTGCGTCACATCGACATAGAATTTACTCCATTAGCAATTGTACTTTGTCCCATCGCCATAGAATAATTCCCATTAGCATCTGTATCATACCCCATCGCTACAGACCAATTTCAAATAGCATTTGAAAGATACCCCATCGCTACAGAATAAGTTCAACGAGCAGTTGTGTTGCGTCACATCGTCGTAGAATAATTACCACTAGCAACTGTATTATATCCCATCGCTATAGAATAATCTCAATTACCAGTTGTGTTGTATCCCATCGCCGTAGAAGTATTTCAAATAGCATATGTAGTATTTCCCATCGCCGTAGAATAATCTCAACTAGCAATTGTGTTAAATCCCATCGCCGTAGAAGTATTTCAAATAGCATATGTAGTATTTCCCATCGCCGTAGAAGTATTTCAATTTGCATATGTATAATATCCCATCGCTACAGAATTGTCTCCATATGCTTTTGGATTATTTCCTATCGCTACAGCAGCATATCAGCTTGCAAGACCATTATATCCCATTACTGTAGAAGCTTCTCAAAATGCATATGTATATATTCCCATCGCTGTAGAATAATCCCCACTTGCTTGTGTTCATTCTCCTATCGCTACCGATCAAATTCCATTAGCTGAAGCTCATTGTCCTACTTGAAATTTTACTTCACCTGTTTGTATAGGAGTGAGGAGTATTCCATCTCATGTCCATAAAGTATCTCATCATCATAATCCACAGGTTCATGTTATTAACATTCCACTGATGTTGGTTCCCAAACAAGATATACTAGGAAGCATAGGAAAAGTTATATCTCAACCCGTATTTACAGTCATAGCATTAAGTCTATTGGAAGAACCAGTACCTATTCCTATCTCAAATATATTAGTAAATAATCATTCATTATATATTCCCATTGCTGTAGAATAATCCCCACTAGCAACTGTATTATATCCCATTGCTGTAGAATAATCCCCATTTGCATGAGTATTTTGTCCCATCGCTGTAGAACTTATTCCATTTGCATGAGTACTTTGTCCCATTGCCGTAGAATAATCTCAACTAGCAGTTGTACTTTGTCCCATTGCCGTAGAAGTTATTCCATTAGCAGCTGTATAAGATCCCATCGCCGTAGAATAATTTTCAACGGCTTCTGTTCGATTTCCCATTGCTGTAGAATAATCCCCACTAGCAACTGTATTATATCCCATTGCTACTGATCAAATCCCATTGGCTTGAGTTCATTCTCCTACTTGAAATTTTACTTCACCTATTTGTATAGGTCTAAGGAGTATTCCATTTCCTGTCCATAAGCTACTTCATCACAATAAATCACCACTACATGCCCAAGCAGATCAATCATATTTTACAAGTTCTCATACAGAACAATTGAGTGTTGTAGTAGCTAAGGTATTTATATTTATTCCAGTACTGGAATATCGGTTTCGTAAATAATTTCATGAATTAGTAATTCGATTATATCAACTATTCCAATTATCTATATCATTCAATGTAGTTCCAAACAATGGACTCGTTGAAAAACTATCTGAAGCATAGATTATATTTCCCGAATCATTCAATGATAAAAATTTTAAATTCCATCAGGTTCAATCTGAGAGAGATCAGGTATCGATATTAATATATCCAGATCACGCATTGATATCCATAAACACGGTACCCGTATCCAGACCGGAAGCTGTGAATTTTGTTTGCTTAATAAACTGTAATGCATTTTCCACCGTGGACTGTATAAGTGTAAATCCGTGAGTAAGTGAAAAAGTGAAAATGACTCCCAATAAAAAAACCATGAAATATTTTCAAGATAACATCCAAGAACTTAATTTTTTATTCATTGTTAAGCAGAAAGAATTAAAAAAATTTACGCAAAATATATATTGAAGATATAAAAGAAACACAAGGTTTCAAGCCATGTATAGTTAGACACATAAGTAAGAAATATAAAACTGTCGATATAGACAGAGAGTTTTTATGAAAAAAAATAGCTAAGAAGCCAAGAAAAATTCACTTATTTTTTTCAAAAAATCATGACAATATTGTCTATTTCAAAAAAAATGAATTGACAAAAAGGCTAGTTATGATGTAGAAATACTGACTCTATTAAAAATATAATTTTCTTGTTTTTGATTTCCAAAAAAGTAATATATAATATATTGTAAGTTTTGATTTATTTATTTTTTTGATATGCAAATTAAAAAAATCATACTTTTATTCATTCTTAGTCTCTGTGTTCCTGTCGCTGCACAGGCACAACTTATAGATTATGATATGGAGGATTCAGTCTTGTTTACTTGAACGCTTTCCAACCTACAAAACAATAAAAGTACGGTTTGATTTTTGTATGGATGAAATAATTTTTGATGACTTGTATTTCTTAGGACAGCAGAAAATTTATCTATCCCAGAAACAGTTCAACTTTGAATCTCTACTAAAACTTGTTACAAAAAACTTAGAGGAGTATATTATAATAATCAGAGAGGAATGAGGTTCCGACCATTAGACCAAGATACATTAACTATCTTACAAACACTTACATGAGCATATGATAGCCTTCAGATTACTGGATGATTATTTCTTGGCTGCAATGGAAGTGTCGATACATATATTTATGGAAATATAACACATACACGATCAGGATATAAGTATGAACTTATTGCCTGAATACAATTTCAATTTCCTCTCAATCAATATCTCCCTACCTTTTCTCAAACCTTACGTTTCATTCCCACTATAGATGGAGATACACTTTCTGGACATCTTCGGGATAATTATGGATGAATTGGAATGATTCGATGAAGTGGAATGTGTGTAGACGTTCGAAATCCAAATCCAAATACAATTTGTTCATGAGTGCCATTTGCACAAACGAGTAATTGTGGAAATACACAAAATGCAACCTGAACAAAATATTGCCCAAGTGGAAACTGATGAGTAATTACTATAAGCAAAGATCAGTGTGAACTTCCAAGTACATTAGCTTGCGCAAATGTAGAAGGAACAGATGATTCACCAAGTTATTATGATAATACATGTTGTACAGAATATACTCCACCACATCTTAGTCCAAACGATTGTTCTCTAGATGGAAGTACATATTCTTTAGATTTAGAACAAGGATATATGTATGCATGTAATCTCGCAGTCACTACAAAAACTCCTATTATTAAAGCAAATGTTATGTGACAACTTGTGAGAAAAGATCTTGCAAAAATGATATCAGAATTTGCTATCAGAAAAATGTGAATGATACCAAACTATCAAAAACCAGGATGTGATTGATATACAGATATAGCCAATGAAAGTGCAGAGATGAAATTTTATATGAAGACAGCATGTCAATTAGAAATCATGTGATTACATCCCGATGGAACTACTCCCAAAACAGTTTTTGATCCAAATAAGAAGGTACCAAGGACAGAATTTGGGACAGTACTTTCTAGAATGCTTTTTGGAGATACCTATAAGATAGATAATTCACAATCGAAAGTTTTCTACAAAAATCATCTTCAAGCACTCAAAGACAAAAATGTTATGATGTATACACAAGCACCAATGATTTTCAATCCAGAAACAAGAGGATTCGTCCGACTTATGATAAAGCGTGCTGATGATCTTTGATTGGTTACTGAAAGATCGATAATTGATTATATTATCGGATGAGGAGTAGATGCATTATTAAATACAAATGTAATAACAACTACAATAACAACCGACCAACAATAATATTATTATAAAAAATACCGACCTTAAATGGTCGGTATTTTTTTGTTATTGTTTGATTTTTTAATGCATTCTCTTTTGAAAATATTCTACCAATCGTGTTATGATAAATCATCCGATGAATGCATCTGTAAATCCTCGAAGAAGTCAGATAAAAGCTCCCAACAATGTTGGCGCATATCCGATATAAAATGTACTCACGAAGCTTACAAAAATTTTACAATATCCAAATCGTGAAGCGGTTAAAGCGAAAATAAATAATCATATTCCAAAATAAATTCCTAGAGCTAAACCAACCGCAACAGGAGTTTTGAGATGTGCTTTCATGCTAGAAAAAATAAGGGATAAAAGAATACGATTAGTATATATAAGTACCAAACGATTGCAAAATATATTTTTTATTGAAACTATCACAGGCTTTGATATACATAATAGTATCTTTATTTGTTTTTTAAACTCATGGCAGAAGTTGAAGTAAAAACAATTAGCGAACAAACAATTCTCTGACTTCGTATCACTGCTACAACTAAGACAATTATTTTTTTGATTCCTTTATTCTTCATTCCGTTTCTTCTTGGCGGACCACAATTACTCGTAGGAAGTATTGTAAATCTTCTTCTTATTATGATGGCAGTGAGATTTAAAAACTATTATGCTATCATACCGATGCTGATGTTACCAAGTCTTGCTGTGGTATTGAGAGGATTTGTTTTTTGACCATTTACTATTTTCCTCGTGTATATGATGCCAGCGATTTGGATCGGAAATTTCATTTTAATCTATACTATCCAACATATCAAAACACAACGATTATCGATTCTTGTCGGATGAATTTTGAAAACAACATTTCTTTTTGTAATCGCATATATTCTCATTAAGCTCTGAATACTGCCAGCAGTATTTCTCAAACTTATGTGATTATTACAATTATATACTACACTTCTAGCAGGTGTTGTTTTTGTTTCTTTTAGTAAATTAAAAATATTTCGCTAATGAAAAAAACCATTAAGAAAAAGGCTACTAAAAAAATAGTAGCAAAGAAAAAGTTACCAGTAAAGGTAGTAAGTAAATCAAAAAAATCCTCATGGCTTGGTCTTTTATCTATCGGGAATATTATCGCTTTCATCGCAGTATTGATAGTAAATTACCTAGCTGTTAGTTTACCTCTTGGTGGAATGACGACATGAGCATTGGCAGATTTATATCCAAATCTTTTCACTCCAGCAGGACTTACGTTTTCTATTTGGGGAGTTATTTATCTTTGGCTTTTTGTATTCGTAATCTGGCAAGCAGTAGATTTCTATAAAAAACAAAGCACAGGAATTACCAAAAAAATATGAATCTGGTTTTTGCTTTCATGTGCAGCTAATATTTGACGAATGTTTGCTCGACAATATCAATATGTACTTCTATCAATAATTATTATGCTCGTATTTTTAGGTATATTGATAGTTATCGCAAACAAGATCCAACTAGGAAAAAAATTAGGAAGTCTATGAAACAAATATTTGGTACAGGTTCCATTTAGTATATATTTATGACGAATCTCAGTGGCTACTATAGCAAACGCTAGCGCTGTACTTGTCCATTATGAATGGAATATGTTTGGATTATCAGATATCTTCCGAACAAATCTTGTTATTATTATAGCTACAATAATTACGATTCGAAGCTTAAAAAAGACTAATAATATTATCTTTGCTCTTGTTGTTATCCGAGCATTTATAGGTATTATCCTCAAAAGAATAGATGTAGATCCTGTATATGCAACTAATATACTATGGACATTAGGTGCATGTATCGCTATTATAACTGCGGGTATAGGACGAAAATTTGAAGGATGGAAAAACAATTAACCGTACAGATATTATCTCATCGATTGTATATGTACCATACATATAATGAACGTCCTTTGTTACAAAGGATAATAAAATTTTATATTCTATTTAATAGACAATTATGAACAAAAAAGTTTTGATGCCAATCGCAATTGTTGCTATGGCACTAACCCTCTCTGCATTAGCGGGATGTGGTAGAAAAAATTCTGAAGAGATGAATGAAAAAAATACAAACACAACTGAAATTACAACTACAGGAACACAAGCTACAAACGCACCAGCAAAAGAATTTACTATGACTTCATTTGTAGAAATGGTTGATGAAAAACCACATCCACAATATTCAATAAAGGAGATGACAGTAAAAAAATGAGAGCTTGTGAGAATTAAAGTTACGGTAACAAAAGGTATGCATGACTTCAATATTGATGAATTCAATGTACATAGTGAAACACCTTTGGACCAAGAGACAGTGATAGAATTTACTGCTGATAAGGCAGGTACATTCATTTACTACTGTTCTAAACCAGGTCATAGAGCAAACGGTCACTGGGGGACATTGACGGTTACTGAATAAGAAATAATACAATAATGGAAAACCATCCTAAAACACAGGGATGGTTTTTTTAGATTATGGTAAGTAAGGATTGACATTACTCGTATAATAAATATACATATATTTTATATCATTTACTAAAATAGTATGAACAACGCGCCTACATTCGACGAGACTCCTACAAATAACAATATACTAGAGGGTCAAAACAAAGATTTGTTTCCAGAAGAAATTTTAACTATTTTACTACCATTCAAAGCACAAATAGAACAAGCAAATAAAAAACGATCAGACTCACTCAAAGAGTTCGCTCAAAAAATTGATGTGCCAGCTGAAAATTACAACAATCTACCAAAGGCATTTGAAGATATAACATATAGTAAAATCATAGAAAAAGAAAAAAAATGAAAAACCATTATGGGTATCTGTGGACCAGGAGCTTCATGAAAAAACACGGTAAAAGAAATGTTGTCTGAAGTAAAAATGGTAATCAATACAACGACAAGAGCCCAAAGACAAAATGAAACTGAAGGAGTGCATTACAATTTTTTGAATGAAGAACAGTTTCAAAAATCAAAAGACAATGGAGATTTTCTTTCTACAACAAATAGACCAGGAAGATGAAATTATGGAATAAGAAAAAATGATATATTGGGTACCATGAAAGACAACAAAGCATTCGTGATAGAAGAAAATCCAGAAACTATTTTCCAAGTATCAGAGAAATTAAAAGAAATAGATGATGATTGTAGAATAGTGTTAATATACATATTACCACCTGATCCTATTATATTCAATCTCTCATCAAGACTAGCAAAAAGATCTCTTACATCATGAGAATCTGCTGACTCTCTTTTGGATACAGTATTGTGAGAAAGACAACATGAAGAATTCTTAAGTGTATTGAAACTTATGGATAAGATGGATGTGTTATTTGTAGTAAATGACAAACCTCAAAGAGCAAAAGAATTAATAGAATCTATTTATCTTGAACCAAACAAAGAATAATTATATAATTTTACTCCATTGATTAGTTAGTTCTAATAGATATAATCTATATTAATTTTATTATTAAATATAATTCTCATGAAAAAAACAATTATTACTGTTCTAGTTATTGTAATTCTTATAGCTTGAGGAATTCTCTATTTCTATAGAGATGCTGTCAGAAATGTATACAACAATACACAACAAGAAGTATCAGAAGATATTCAAGACGTACAGGAGGATATATTAGATAGTGCACAAGAAGCAAAAGAAGATACAGCAAATTAATAAAAAATACTGAAAAAAACCATGGCTACCTCGCTGTGGTTTTTTTCAGTATATTATTTTACAATGTTTTTTACAATGAACGGAATAGCTTCATGAATATAATCAATAATTGTTTTTACATATTCATCAATCTCGATATCTGGGCCGTTAATCTGCATATATTCAGTGTCATCCAAGAGATCTTCAGTTTTGTTATATGCTATTTCATTAAACAATACCGCTTCAAATCATAAAGCATTTACAGTTTTTCTATGATGTTCTGACATACAGATAATAAGATCTTGCTCTGCCAATATTTCAGGTGATATTTTTCTTTGTTGGTGGTGTGAGACATCGCAACCATAAAATTCTAATCTTTCCAGAGTTCGAGAAAATGGTATTTCTGGTCTTGCTGTAGTTCATACAGAACTTACTAATATATTTTCTATACCATTATCGGTAAGATATTTTTTGGTGAGATATTCTGCAGACATACTACGAAAAATATTTCATATACAAACATAGAGGATATTCATTGTGTATAGTATAGTTAAAAAAATACGGAAAGCGGGGGATTAGAATTTACCCGCCATGGCGGGCGCCCTATATATAACATGTTAGTTTTATTACATCGGAAAGCGGGGGATTCGAACCCCCGGTACCTTGCGGTACACACCCTTTCCAAGGGTGCGCGATCGACCACTCTGCCAGCTTTCCATGTCCACTGGTTGTATGGGATTACCTAGTGTTTTCAACCATAAAAAAACGCATTCTCTATCTATTGCCTTTCCCAAAAAAAAAGATATAGTTGATATCCAACAAAAAGAAAGAAAAAAATAGATATTTTATACGAAAATATTAGATGGACTATAAAAGGTTTTTATTAGCATGAGCTTTGTTGTTACAATCGCCAGAAGGTTCCCATCATAAAAATGAAACTGCCGATAATTTATATACAACACTACAATCGCAAGAAGAAATTACATCTCCATATTGTGATTTTGAAATATCACAAAAAAATTTGCAAGAGATTAGTACAATGTCTTTGGATGTCAATTGCCCAGTGGTTTTTTCTAGATCATGGGAAGATATGAAAGAGACACCATTCGTCAAATTACATATCAATAAACATATAGGGGGATATCTGTGATATGATCAGTATAATAATATTTTAAAAAAATATAATAATGACACTATTCCTAACTCACTCAAAAAATCAGGAGATTTAGGTATAGATAAATTTGAACATATACGTTTTCCACTTATTTATGATGAGCTCGATACACTTGTTTCCCATACGCTTGAGTGATTGCTTCAAGATGAAAGATTCGCTAAATACCGTGATACTATAAAAGTAGATGACACCATGATTATAGTTATGAAGCAAAAAAATGGACAGCATGCATTACTATATTACAAAAAAGGAAAACTGACGCTTGCTACGTATGCAACGATAGGTAGAGGAAAATCTACGTCGAGATGACTGTTTCGCGTAGACTATAGAGTAACAAATAAAAGATCCAAGAAATATAAAAATGCAGCTATGCCTTATGCGCTGCATGTTGTAAATAATGTTTTTATTCATCAATGAAAAGTTTCTTCAACTCAAAAATCTCATGGATGTTGTAGGATACCGTGATTGTATGCGGAAGTGCTTTCATACTTAGTAACAGCGCCAACCATAGATATGGTGTATAGTTCTCAGCATCATAAATTAGATATCATCAAGACGCAATTGTGTGATTCATTAACGGCAAATGCGCCACAGGTATTGATAGTAGATTAGTGTTTTATGTGATTGAAAATAATATGTGACCATGCTCTTGGAAGCATATGATAGATCATCAAAAGAAGTTTATTTTTTCGTCATGGGATACAGAGTAATTTTTTTCTTCTCATACAAGAGAGACTTGCGCTTACTACTTGTTCGACCTTCATAGTTCTAGACTTGTTGGCATATCCTCAGCTCTTAGCAAAATTTGTCGCGGTGAATCCTGGGCAAAGTGATTGTATATAGATACCATAATCTTTATATATTCGATATAAGTTCTGTGAAAAACTATTTAAAAATATTTTGCTGGCTGCATATATAGGATTATTTCCTAATGCCAACATTGATGCTAACGACGAGACATGGATAATATTTCCGTGTTTTCTTTTTTTCATAATTTTCAATGCTTGGTAGGTAAGTCTCATAGCTGCTAAGTCATGGACAGTCACCATATCTTCTCGTCTCTCGATATCTTCAGCGATAAAATCCTTGTTGATACCATACCCAGCGCAGTTTACCAATATTTCTAAATCACTGGTTTTTCTTACTTGTGCTTCAAGTTGTTTAATCTGATTTTTGTCAGACAAATCCAAAAGCATCGTAGAAATCTTTACAGGAAAGAGTACTTTTAGATATTTTACAAAGGTATCCATTTGATTTTTTTCTCTAGCAACGAGCAATAAATCATATCATTGTTCAGCAAATTCTCTCGCAAATCATGCTCATATTCAGCTTGATCATCAAGTTATAATAACTGTTCATTTTCACGGTTTCATAGTATTCCAATATAATAAAAACTAAATATTTTTCATAGCTTCAGATATCTTGTCTGCTAGTAATCTATCCAAAGGAGAGGGAATAATATTGTATACCCCGACATTGTCAACACTATTCGCCAAGACTTCTGCAGCCGCCAATTTATGTGCAGCCGTAATAGCTGTTTTTCTCCATTTCAATGCTCACTTAAAGATACCAGGAAATGCTAATAAATTATTTATCTGATTGGGATAATCGCTTCTTCCTGTTGCATAAATAAATACATTTCATTTCTCCGCTTCTTCTAGAATGACTTCTGGATTAGGATTGGCCATAGCAAAAATAATCGGTTGTGAAGCCATAGTTTTGATGTCTTCTCCAAGCAAAAGATTTGGTTGGCTGACACCGATAAATACATCAGCATTCTTGATAATATCTTTGAGTTGTCATTGTTCATTGTTGATATTGTACGCAGCGATTTCGTCTTTATATTTATTCATATTGTCTCTTCCGAGATAGATTGCTCATTTAGAGTCTGTCATGACGATATTTTTTGCTCCATATTCATGCAACAATTTCGCGATAGCTGTCCCTGCGGCACCAGATCACGAGATGACTATTTTCACCGTAGCGAATTCTTTCTTCGCCAACTTCAATGCATTGATAAGTCAGGCAAGAACTACGATAGCAGTTCCATGTTGATCATCATGAAATACGGGAATTGATAATCTTTTTTTCAATTCCTCTTCGATATAAAAACAATTTGGTGCACTGATATCTTCCAGATTAATTCATCCGAATGTCGGTGAAATAGCTTCTACGACACGAATCACTTCGTCAGGATCTTGGGTATTAAGCACCAATGGAATCGCGTCTATTCAACCGAATTCTTTAAACAAAATTGCTTTTCCTTCCATTACCGGCAAGCCAGCAATTCATCAAATATTCCCCAATCACAAAACAGCTGATCCATCACTTACGATAGCAACCGTATTTCCTTTTCGTGTATAATCATACGCTTTTTCTGGATCTTTCGCAATCTCTTTACAAGGCTGAGCAACGCCAGGTGTATAATAGATTGAGAGGTCTTCTTTATCTTTCAATGGCACTTTAGAATATGTTCACAACTTTCATTTATATTCCAAATGTTTTTCGATTGATAATGCATTATAATCTTTTGCTTCAACCATAAAATAATTCAAATAGATAAAATACTATATAATTTTTTTAGCTTCTTGTAATAAGTTTTTTGTTAATGAAAGATTCCATGCTCTCATGGTTTTATGCCACTTCCTAAATTTTAAGAATTGTTCTCGATTTAATTCAATCATATCTTTTAATTGAAAGTCTTTATCAATTCTTACAATTACAGCATATTCAAATTTTTTCTCTGGAATTTGTTTATCTTCTAGATTTCAACAACCGTAAAATACTCACGTTGTGCTTCATGGCTCTGTTATTGTTTTAATACTATATCTTTCTCATTTTCTACTTATAACATCAATATTTTGTGTTCCTTCGGGAGCTGCTTGTAAATTTGGTAATGATGTGTTTTTATTATAAGTTTCTATTGTTAAAAATTCTCATCTTTCTCACACAATATTGTTGGTTCTTACTAATTCTCTTAATTTTAATTCTTTTTGATAATTAGCGTAAAATAGCCAAAGTTCTTCGTTGGATAATTGTTTTATATATTGTTGCATGTCTTCTAATTTATTCATCAAGCTAAATCACAATATTTAAAATCTTTCCTTTCACATAAATCACTTTTTTTGGTTCATCAACAATTCGTTGCGCTATTTTTTCATCAGCTTTTGCGAACTTCATAACTTCACTTTCTTCAGCTTCTTTACTGATAGTAATTGTTCCTCTAACCTTACCATTTACTTGTACAGCGATGGTTACGGTATCGGCGACAAGGCATTTTTCATCATATTTTGGCCATACTGCTTTCGTGAATACTGAGTAGTCGTTACCCAATTGCTCTCGTAATTCTTCTGCGAGATGTGGTGCAAAAGGTGAGACTAAAATCACTAAATCTTCAAATGTTTTTTTACTGATAGTTGTACAATCCGTTAAGTGGTTTACGAGGATCATGAGCTGTGAAACCCCCGTATTAAATCTAAACGCGTCGATATCTTCTCAGACTTTTTTTATCGTCTGGTTTACTATTGTAAGGGTCACAGGTTCCAGGTTTCAAGTTCCAGGTTCTTTGTTTCTTGCTCTTTGCTCCTTGTTCTCAATTTTGTCTTTAAGTGCTATTATTTTCTCCAGAAACTTTTTTATACCCTTTATCCCATTGGTGCTCCATGCAATTGATTGGTCGAATGGTCCCATAAACATTTCATAGGCTCTCAAGACATCAGTTCCAAACTCGTTGATGATATCATCAGGATTGACTACATTTCATCGTCTCTTCGACATTTTTCTTCCATCTTCTCCCATGATAAGTCCCACAGAATGATATTCTTGAAACGGTTCTTCATGCGTAAGTGTTCCGATATCAAACAAGAATTTCTGCCAAAATCTTCCATAGATCATATGTCTCGTAATGTGCTCTGCACCTCCGACATATACGTCTACACTCCCTCGATATTTTTCCTTATCTTTTCCTACCAATGCTTCTGTATTGTTTGGATCCATATATCTGAGCCAGTATCGAGAACTCCCTGCCCGACCTGGCATGGTATTTGTTTCACGTTTTACTTTCCTGCCATCTTTCAATGTTACATTCACCCAATCTGTAATGTTCGCAAGTGGTCATTCTACCGTTCCTGTCGGTGCATAATTTTCTACATCTGGCAATTCCAACGGTAGATCTTTTTCATCAAGTGGAATTATTTCATTTCATTCTTCATTCTTCATTTTTCATTCTTCATTTATCCGAAGGATAGGAAATGGTTCACCTCGATATCTTTGTCTAGAAAATACTCGATCTTGCATTTTATAATTTATTTTTACTCATCATATTCACTTTTTTTCCAACCATACTTGCATTTGTGTAATCGCTTCATCACTTTCTAATTCACTAAATTCTCATGAATTAATAAGTATTCATTTATAAGTATAGCATTCTTTTCAATCTAAAACATCTTGTGAATATTTAACAAAATTTTCTGCAACTTCTTTTTGTCGATCTTTATTATCTTGTTCTGAAAAAATTTTATTTGTGGTTCTTACATATATTGGTCAAATATTTGGTTTAATAATACATTTGATAGGTAAATCATATTTTTTTGCGAATTCAAAATCTCTTTCATCATGCGCAGGCACTGCCATTACGACTCCTGTACCATAATTTGCCAAGACATAATCAGCGACAAATATTTTTACTTTTTCACCATTGAACGGATTGATTGCATAGGCTCCACAAAAAACTCCTGTTTTATCTTTCTGTAATTCAGTCCTTTCCAACTGACTTTTCTTATTAGCAGCTTCTTTATATGTTTCTACTTGAGTTTTATTTTCAGTTGTAGTTATTTTTTCCACAAGCGGATGTTCTGGTGCGATAGCGACAAAGGACATTCCAAAAACAGTATCGATACGCGTAGTGTAGACACTGAATTTAGCATCCATTCAATCAATCTGCATATCAAACTCTGTTCATTCTGATTTCCCAATCCAATTTCTTTCCAGGTCTTTCATAGACTCATCTCGTTGAAGAGTATCTAATCATTTCAATAATCTATCTGCGTATTTTGTAATTCTCAATACTCGTTGCCTCATCGGTTTCTGTTCTACTTCACTTCCACATCTTTCACATTTTCCATCATCAAGATCTTCGTTGGCCAATCCTGTCATACATTTTGGACATCGATTTATCGGCTTATAATCAACATAAGCAAGACGTTGTGAATTTAAAAATTGTTCTGTAGTTAATCATTCCGGAACTTTCAACTTTCAACTTTCAACTTGTAACTTGAGCGAAGCAATAGGCATCGCTTTTCATAATTTCTCATCGTAATAATGATTATACATTTGCAAAAATACTCGTTGTGTTCGTTTGAAATATTTCGGATCAGCAGTATTTACTGATCTGCTTCGATCATAGGTAGTACCAAAGTTTTCCAATTGACTGATAAATTTTTCTATATTTTGTTTAGAGACTAATTGTGGTTTCATTTTGTGTTCAATTGCATATTGTTCTGTCCCAAGTCCAAAGGTATCAAATCCCATAGGATGCAAAACATTGAATCCTTCGAGCATTTTTTTTCTAGCAAGACAATCGGTAGCAATATATCCTTTTGGATGTCCTACATGTAATGCCGATCCTGAGGGGTACGGGAACATATCCAGAATATAAAATTTTGGTTTAGAAATATCTTCTTTGACCTTGTAGAGATCAGTATCTTTCCATTTTTTTTGTCGTTTTTTGCTTATGTCTTTAAGCTCCATTTCGTGAAATTAAATGTTAAATGTTGAAGATGTCATTGCGAACCAAATGAAATGAGGTGTGGCAATCCATTACTAGATTGCTTCGTTCCTCGCAATGACTTTATAAGAATATTTTTTCAGCATAAAAAAAGGAGCTTGATATTATACAAACCCCTTTTGCTTTCAAGTAAAATTATGTGTCATTCTGAACGATTTAGTGAAGAATATAGTGTTCACGATATCCTTCGACAAGCTCAGGATGACAGGTTTTTTTTATCCAAGATATTCTCTGAGTTTTCCATGATGCGATCTATGTCTTAATCTTCTAAGTCCTCTTTCTTTGATTTGTCTTACTCTTTCTGGTGTAAGTTCAAATTTTTTCCCTATTTCTTCGAGTGTCCATTCATGATTTTCATCTATTCCAAAAAATAATCTTACAATTTCACCTTCTCTAATGCTAAGTTGAGTAAGTACTAATTTTATTTCCTTTTTGAGTGATTCTATATTAAGTCATTTATCAGTATCTTCTTCTGGAGGAGTTCCAAGTAAATCCATAAGTGTCATATCATCAGAGTCATTAAATCCAGCAATTGATTGATCCAAGGAAGCAGGTCTCATAGTAGATCATCTCAAATTGTTCATAAAATTTGGTTCTTCTTCCATGATTTCAGCAATTTCTTGCTCAGTAGGATCTCTTTCAAGTTCTTGTTCTAATTGAGAAAATGTTTTATTATATTTACTAAGTGTATTGACCTGATTGAGAGGGAGTCTGACTATTCTTCCTTTGTCAGCAAGTGCTGATAAGATAGCTTGTCTGATCCACCAAACTGCATACGAGATAAATTTAAATCATCTTGTTTCATCAAATTTGGATGCTGCTTTGATGAGTCAAAGATTTCCTTCGTTGACAAGATCAGGAAGGAACATTCATTGGTTTTGATATTGTTTAGCTACAGAAACAACAAATCTCAAGTTGGATTTGACAAGTTTTTCCAAAGCCTGCTGGTCTCAATCTTTTATTTTTTGTGTTAATTCTACTTCTTCTAAGGCATCGATTAGTTCTATCTTTCACATTTCTGATAGATATTTATCAAAATTTTCATCACGGACAGTAACGCTTTTCGTTATTTTCAATTGTCTCATACCATTATTTTTTGCCATAATTCTCGTTTTTTTGTAAATTAAAGTGCCTATAAATATAGGTATATTAGCATAAATGTCAATAGATACTATAGACATTAAGGCGATAATTCTTTTTTTGACGAAGATTTTGCATTGAAAAACCTATACAAAAGCGTAATAAAATGTATTATATCTATTGATATATCAACACTCTACATCAAAAATTTATCACTAAATAGTTTGTTTTGGCTAGAAGAAAAAAGAAGAGTCTCATCTTAAATAAATACAAGCTCGGAATAAGTCTTACGGTCTTAGGGTCACTATTTTTCTTTTCTTTATATTTTGCAGAAGGATCTCCTGTGATTATGTTTCTCAGAACTTATGCAAGTATAGCATTTGGAGAAGTTGGATTATACGTTTTTTTTGCTTTCTGTTTTTTTGTGGGTATTGTTATTATGATCAAAGGACATTTGATGAAATTACTTATCAGACAGTTTATGGTGATGATGGTTATTATATCTGCAGTGATTAACTTCCCAATTATTGATGGTGATTTATGAAAATATGAAAAACTCTGATGATATATTTCACGACCAATAATCGCTTTATTACAAGTGATGTTTGGCGGTAAATCTATAGCAACCAAATCATTTATTATTATTTTACTTATCCTCGCAATTGTATGGGTTTTTTACTCACTCAATTTTACCTTTCCAAATATTAGTCTCAAAACTGAAAAAAAACCAAAATCTGCAACCAAATCAAAATCTTCTAGATACCAAGAGGAAGATCAAGAGGAGGAAGAAGAGGAAGAAGAAAAACCAAACTTCTGACAACCTGTTTCTCGTTCACTCATCAAATCATTAATCAAAGATAAACTCGAAAGAAAAATCCAAGAAAAAGAACAGATCAGAGAAAAAAAAATCAGACCGACAATTAATTTTTCTGGAGAAAAACCAACATTCAATTATACTATTCTCGATACTAATGCCGAACAATCCGTAACGATTGATGAAGCATTTCTTATGGAAAAAGCAAAAGCATTACAAAATAAATTGATGGAATTCAACGTACCGATCATGATTGAGTGATTCGATATCGGGCCTTCCATCGTACAAATAAGAATCAAACCTGACGAAGGAATCAGACTCTCTACTATAGAATGATTATCAAATGATATCTCATTATCACTCAAATCGAAATCCGTTCGTATCGTTGCGCCTATTCCTGGGACCGATTGTGTAGGTATCCAGTTGCCAAATCCAAAGCCAATTATGGTGCATCTTGGTGATGTGTTGAATACGACAGAATTCGTCAATGATATGAAAAAATCTGATAATAATCTTGCACTGGGAAAAGCGATTGATGGATCTATTATCATAAAAACATTAGAGTCAATGCCACATTTACTCGTTGCGGGAGCAACTGGTACAGGAAAATCTGTCGGTGTAAATAATTTCATTCTATCTCTTATGTATCAAAATACACCTTCTGAACTCAAATTCCTCATGGTTGATCCGAAGCAGGTAGAATTTTCATTCTATACAGGACTTCCTTATTTATTAGCACCAATTGTTTTTGAATCTGAGAAAGCCTTAAAACTTTTGAAGCGAACAGAACAAGAAATGGAGAGAAGATATGGGATTTTAAAAGAAGCGAGAGTAAAAAATATAGATGAATATAATAGCAAAAAACCACCAGAAAAAATGTTCCGTATTGTATTCGTGGTTGATGAATTAGCATCTATGATGCATTCCAAAGCAAAGAGAGATGTGGAAAGTTGTATTACTCATATCTCAGCAAAAGCGCGTGCTGTAGGAATTCATTTAATCCTTGCAACTCAAAGACCATCAGTTGATGTTATTACCGGACTTATCAAAGCAAATATGCCGACGAGAATAGCATTCTGAATGGTTTCATCAATAGATAGTACTACCATCCTCGGAAGAAAATGAGCAGAGACATTACTCTGAAAATGAGATATGCTCTATATGGATCCATCGACGAAATCACCCACGAGAATACAGGCGCCATTCATTTCTACAGAAGAAGTTGAAAAAGTCGTTATGACATTGAAAACGAAATATATGTGAGGACTTACAGAAGAAGATATCTACAACCAAGAAATAGTAGCTTTATTAGAAAACAAACTTGAAGCGGGACAACAACTTTTTGGAAGTAGTAATGGAGACAATGACGATGAATTAGTCGAAAGAGCAATACAGGTTATTTCTGCAACAAGAAAGGCTTCAGCTACATTACTCCAAAGAAAACTTGGAGTGGGATTTGCTCGCGCTGCAAGGATAATGGATATTTTAGAAGAAAAAGGAATCATCGGTCCACAAGACGGTGCTAAGCCAAGAGATATCTTTATATAAAAAACGAATTTACCTCCTCATTATTATTGTGTCGACGTCATTCCGGACTTGATCCGGAATCCATACTTAGCAAACTGGATTCCCGCTTTCGCGGGAATGACGTCTATGGGGAATGGAGAGGGATTTAGGGAGTAAAAAATAGAGAGGATTTAGGAGAGTAATAATATTACATCATAAAATTATAACTTGACAAGTAAAACTAGCCATTAAAAGCTAGTTTTTTTGTTTTCTTTTATATCAGGAGTATACTTATAGTAATGAAGAAATTGTAAATTTATTATTTAAAATATTAAAAATGAGCTTCACAAGTAAAAACTTACATGCAAAGAGAGGTGGTATGGGATTCATTAAATGAGCAACCCTATTTTTCCTTTGAGTATCTTGCGTGCTTTTTATAACAAAAGCTTTCGATATAGAACCTATTACTACAAATACTTTACAATATATCCAAAAAGTATTTCTTACAATAGATGGGGGAAATACTCCAGGTTCAGAAAGAATTAGTCTTGATGGAACAAATGGTAATGGAACATTCAACGGAACAGTAAGTGCGTCTACAGTAAGTGCGCCCACAGTTTGTCTTAATGGTACTTGTAAAACTACATGGCCTATAACTCCACCAGTTGGTTCTAATGCTCAAGTACAATTCAATAACTGAGGAGTATTTGGTGCAAGTTCTAATTTGGTATGGGATAATATAAATTGAAGATTAGGTATCGGAACATCTACACCAGCATATACACTTGATGTAGTTGGAGATATGAATGTACAAAATGATTTAAGTACTGATTCTGATTTATATGTGTATGGACCAAAGGCGTATTTTAGTGGTGATGTTGGTATCGGAACATCTACGCCAGCATATGATCTTGATGTAAATGGAACTATAAATGTTAATGGTAACTGATTATTTGCCGCTGGTATATTCGTAGGTAATTCAACATCAAAATTTGATGGTAGTGTTGGTATCGGAACAACTCCATGAGCAAATATGTTTAAAGTTAATGGAACTTCATCTTTTAGTGGTGATGTTGGTATCGGAACAACTACACCAGCATACGAGCTTGATGTGAATGGAAGCATACATACAAATGGAAACTGATTATTTGATGCTGGTATATTCGTAGGTAATTCAACATCATTATTTGATGGCAGTCTTGGTATCGGAACAACTCCATGAATAAATAAATTTAAAGTTAATGGAAATTCATCTTTTAGTGGTAATGTCGGTATCGGAACAAATACACCAGCATATACACTTGATGTAAATGGAACAGGAAGCTTTAAAGAAATATGTTTATTGGGCGACTGTAGAAATGTTTGGCCATCATGATGAGCTGGTACACCAGCTGGTTCTAATACTCAAGTACAATTCAACAATGCATGAGTATTTGGTGCAAGTCCTAATTTGGTATGGAATAATACAAATTGAAGATTAGGTATCGGAATAACTCCAACAGAAAACTTAACGGTAAGTGGGACATTCTCTGTTACGCATAATTCTGCATGGCTAAATGCTGTGGGATGAGGTGCTCAAGAAACTATAAATAATGCATCTTCTTCATTGTATGAATGTCCTAATAATGGGGTAATGAAGTGAGTTCAAATGTTTATAACTGCTGGCTATTTAGAGCTTAAAATAAAATGTAGTAATGATTAGTATTATTACATCACAAAATTATAAAATGACAAGTAAAACTGGACCTAAAAACCCAGTTTTTTTGTTTTCTTATATATCAGGGGTATACTTATAGTAAGGAAGAAACTCCAAAAACTATTTATACATTTTACATTCTACACTTGAAAAATGAGCTTCACAAGTAAAAACTTACATGCAAAGAGAGGTGGTATGGGATTCATTAAATGAGCAACCCTATTTTTCCTTTGAGTATCTTGCGTGCTTTTTATAACAAAAGCTTTTGATATTACTCCAACAGTAAACCAATCATTAGGATATTGGAAAACAATGATCTTCAGTACTAATGGAAATAATCTTGGTACATCAAACATCGTTCTTGATGGATTAAGTGGAAACGCATATTTCGCTGGTAACGTTGGTATCGGAACAGAGACGCCAGCATACGATCTTGATGTAGTTGGATCTGCGAATGTAACTAATGACTTAAGTACTGATTCTAATTTATATGTATATGGACCAAAGGCAGTATTTGATGGTAACGTAGGTATCGGAATAAATACACCAACATATAAACTTGATGTAACTGGTAGTGGTAGATTTACAAATAATGTAGTAGTTGATGGTAACGTAGGTATTGGAATAAGTAATCCAACAGAAAAATTAACTGTAAGTGGAAATATTTTGTTCCCTGGTAATGTAGCAAGAACAATTCGTGTTGGTCAAAATTTATTGTGACGATGAAATGATTTATTAATCGCTGCTTGAAATAGTGATGATAATGTATGAGGTGGTAATGTAAAGATAATAGGATGATGAGATGGAATAGCAGATCCTATATGAAATGTTATATTAAGTGAATCTGGTGTAAATGGTGGTTATGTTGGTATCGGAACAGATACACCATCAGTTAAGCTTGATGTAAATGGAGATATGAATGTAAGTTCTGATTGAAATATTGCTGGCAGTTTATTTGTAGATGGTAATGTCGGTATCGGAACAACTCCATGAACAAATAAATTTAAAGTTGATGGAAATTCATTTTTTAGTGGTGACGTAGGTATCGGAATGTCCCCATCATCATTAAGAAAACTTTCTGTAATGGGCGATAGTAGTATTTATGGTAATGTCGGTATCGGAATACTTATACCAACAGAAAGACTTCATGTTGCTGGAGGAACAGCCAAAGTAGATCAAGCTGTCCAAGTAGGATATGTTGATGGTCGATGTGCAACTGGTTCTGATGCATGAAAAATTGTTTATGCTAATACATGTGTAAATTCTTGAGCAAATAAAATATATACACCATCATTTATGTGATGTTTACAGAGTGGAACAGTAGCGGCATATCCAAGCGTAATTATGACATGAAATACATATATTGTATTATGAGCATGTAGTGGTTCAGATCCTGCTCCAATAGAAGTATCAATTTAATTAATATCCATATATAACAAAAAAATCCCCGCTCTGGGGATTTTTTCTTTACTCTGTCATTGCGAGTGTAGCGAAGCAATCTAAATAATAATACTAAGATTGCTTCGTCGTTTCACTTCTCGCAATGACTATATTAGTGTTCCAACTTTTCCATCTTCTTGATCAATACCAAGAGGTTATTTTTTGCTTCATCATTGAGTTGAGTTTTTTCTAATATTTCTCTGGCTTTTTGACTATATTCTAAGATTCCTTGTCTACCAAATTCTATAGCTCAGCTGTCTTCAAACATAGCTTGTAATGCTTTGATTTGTTTGTCATTGAGCTTTTGTCCCATAGAAGATTGTAGGAGTTTTTTTTGCTGTGGTGTTCACTTTTCAAAGATATAGTTAGTGAAATATGTTTGTTGTCATTCTTGAATGTCAGTAAATGCGGACTTGGTTTTATCGCCGAAGGTGATGTCGAGATAATCATCTCTCATCTGGAATGCGAGCCCCATATATTCTCCAAGCTCTTTAATAAGTCCCTGTTGTTTTTTATTTGCATTTGCCAAGATAGCTCAAGTAAGCATAGGTCTTACAAATGTATAAGAAGCGGTTTTATACATATTCTTTTTATCGATAAGTGATAGGGAAGCTGGTCCAGAAATCATCATATCGACGTCGATCATTTGTCAGAGAATTACTTCTTCAATCATGTTATGTACGTTTTTTCTCGCTTCCCAAAGGAGATCTTCGGGGAAGTCATGTTGTTTGTATCGAAGCTCATACACTCGAGAGAGTAATAAATCACCGAGAAGAATAGCTTGTCATTCTGCGATATGTCTGGCATTGGGACTGTCTCCAAGGAGAGTTTCAATATAAGAATGCATCGTAGCTGCATTATGTCTTCTCTCTGCTTGATCTATAATATCATCGTGAATAAGTGCCATAGAATGGAGGAGTTCAAAAATGATTCCAAAATTCAAAATAGCTTTTTCGTTATCACCACCAAACCCTGTATAGGTTATTCGTAGTCCATACGGTCTGATTCTTTTTCAACCAGAAAAAATAAACGTAGTGATATAGTCGATAAAACTATTTATTTTTTTGTCACTAATAAGTTTTTGTGATTGTTCTATTTTACCTTGAACGTATGTTTGTAATATTCCGTCAAAGGTGGTCTTAAATCAAGACAAATCCATTCTTTAAAATTAATTAATAATTAAAAATTAATAATGAATAATGGATGACTTGTTTATTTATGGACTATAGTAATCTACAATAGTTTATAATAAAAACAATTCTTTAATTATTCATCATTAATCGTTCATTTTTCATAATCTATGATAGATATTTGATCTATAAATACAATAAATTGTATATTTGACAATATTACAAATATGGTTATAATATATATCGACCACCAAAAGAGTTTTCAAGAAGTTGTTTTTGGATGTGAGATTTATACACGACGATAGTCGTGTGATAGTGTTTAAATTATAATAGTACCCATGGGAAAAGTAATAAATGCGATAGATATCGGTGCATTGAGACTATGAAATACCATAGCTACTCCCGCTAGACGATGAGGGGAGACTGCTAATGCATTAGCAAATATCCTTAGACAGTGACAAAGTTCTGCTAAAAATGTTGCTGAAGTAGGAAAACAAACTCTAGACGCTTTGGTAGATAATTTTCTCAATTTTTCAAAAGTAGAAGGAAAACGATATCAGAGATTAATTAAATGAACAGTAAATTTAGTGTCTGCAATAACTCGAAGACCAGCTATGATAGCAGGAGCATGAGTACTTAGCGCGTTAAATCAATGAATACGAAGACCATTTAAAAAATTAGCTCCAGGTAAATTATTTAAAGGACTTAAAAACGCTACGAGAATATTCAGCAAAAAGAAATGATTCGACTTCCAAAAATATGATACTGACGACACGAAATGAGATACTCGAGTAAATCAAATCACAGAAAAGAGAAAATGATTTCTTGGTAAAGGATGATCTTCAGAAAAATCTTCTAAAGAAGAAAAGCCAGTAGAGAAGAAGTCTATAGAAGTTAAAAAAGTTGAAGAATCAAAAAAGGTAGAAGTTAAGAAACCAGAAGAAATAAAAAAGGCCCCAGATGAACCAAAATCTATCGATGATGTAAAGAAAAAACGCACAGAAGAATCTGCTGAAAAAGAAAAAATAGAGCACGAAAAAACTTTTCCAGAATGGAAGACTTTAGATAAAGAAAAAAAAGAAGAGTTCAAAAAAGAATATAATAAAACACTCAAAAATAAGCTCAACAAGCAATGAATCATCGAACGAGGAAAGACAGCAAAAATGTGAGATACACCAGAAGAAATTATGAAAAATTTTAAAGAAAAAGATCCTACATTCGTAGGATATATGGAAGAAATACTCAAAAAAACTAAAAACTAATAACTAACAACGAACGAATCGTTTATTCATAAACTATTGTAATATTACAATAGTCTCTATATATAAATACTTTCACTATTCACTGTTAGTTGTTAACTGTTAGTTAATAAAGTATTTCCTTATATTGTTTAATATAGCTATCTAACTGATCTACTTCATCGTCATCGGCTCTTTTGTTTCGATGAATTTTTCCGCATTGTTTACATTGAAAACATATTTTGATTTGTCAGTTTCTCATTTCATAGACAATAGGATACATAGCTCATCCACAAGTTGTGGCTCTGTCTCAGGGTATATCGCCATCTACATGAAGAGAAAAAAAACAATAGGGACAATGATTTCTACAGGTTTTCGCGGCCTGAGAAATTTCTTTTCCACAACGGGCACAAGTAAATGATTCATTTATTTTTTTCATATTATAGGACTATATCATTAAATGATGTTCCTCCTTTACTGAAAGGAGGTGTCCGAAGGACGGAGGATTTTATAACTTCAATTCTTTAACTCTTTCTTCTATTTCTGCATTGATATGTATACTTACTGCTTCAAGTTTTTTAAGTACATCTTTTTCGTGATATCTAATTATTTTAATTCATAATAATTGTACTATTTGATCTCTTTGTTCATCATATTCACCTTTTCATTCATGACTTTCACCATCTATTTCTATACATAATTTAAGCTTAGGACAATAGAAATCGAGAATATATCATTCAATAGGTTTTTGTCTGAGAAATCTATATCAAGTTCTATCTCATTTCAAGATAGTATTCCAAAACAATCATTCAGATTTAGTAGAAATTTTCCTGTTGATTTGTGAATATTTTTTTAGATATGATTTATAGTCTAGGTGCATGTGGTGTTTATTAGTAAAATCTCCCACCCTTGCGGGTCCCCCCCTCTTTCAAATAAAGAGGGAACTTAAAAAATATCGTTTGAATGTTTATATATTTCGTTTTAAAACCACATGGCCGTAGAAGGCAAGTAGTGCTCCTAAAAACTTAGAAGTGGGTAGCTCCGCTACAACATAAGCTGTAACTTTATGGCTCCCATGAGATAGATAGGAAGTAATATTCCTCACCCCACGTACGCGCCCTGTAGTCATTTCAAACCTAATGGTATATATTGTATTTTCAAGTAAAAGTTCCACCCGGGTGCTAACTTTTGTTATTCAGCTTTATAAGCTATTCAGCTAATTATTGCACCCGGGTGCGAAACTAAAAAACACAAAAACATGCTTACCAATGGTTTTCGCGTGTTTTTATAAGAAATAATATAATATATTAGAATACAGGAGTTTCTTCCGCAGCCTTTTTGGCATCTTCTCTTGCTTGGATCCTATCAGGATTTTCATTTGCGAAATCTACTTTTACAGCTCTTCCCATGATTTCTTGACCGTCCATGGCTTTTTGTGCTTTGACAGCATCTTCAGGATTGATAAATTCTACAAAACCAAACCCCTTACTTTTATTCGTTTCTTGATCGAGTTTTACTCTAGCAAAAGCAACTTCACCAAATTTTGAAAATTCCTCTCTAAGCTCTTTCCCTCTTAATTTCCAATTTAATCCACCTACAAAGAGTTTTGTTTGACTGACAATAGTGTTTTCTCCTCACATGTATCTAAAAAACAAAATAAAGACTATATGGTGAATATGTATAATATTACTGCCTAAATTCAACTGAATTTGTTTGTCTTTACGAAAATAAGGGACTTATGAATTTTTCTTTATTTTTTATAACGATAAATTTGCATATTTTTTGAATCTGAATATAATTAAGTATATAAAAATTTATTCCATACATATACAACTATGACGGATCCTATACAATGAACTAACCCAACACAACAAGGACAACAGTGATATACTGATGATATTTTGGGGTGAGAAAATATTTTTGCTACAATCCCTGAAGCAACAACAGAAGATGATGATCTTCCTTATGGTGATGTATTAGAAAAAAAATATCAATTTGATCCTATTCCTGAAGTTGCACCAGTACAAGCTCAGTCTGTTAAACTAACGCCAGCTCCTGTGCAAGCACAGCCAGTTAGCGCACCAGTGGTTCAACCCGTTGTTAAACCAACACCAGGTGCTGTAGCTGAAGATGTCGCTAAAAAGGAAATACAAGAAATAGAACAAGAATCATCAACACAACAATCACAAGTAGGAGAATTATTAGATACAAAACTTCAAACTGATGTACAAAAAAAGTTTGGTGAATTATTTTTTACTACCAAAAATATTTATCTTCTCAAGGAGAAAATAGGAACTGGTGGTGAAGAAACATTTGATATCTTGTGAGCAAACAATGATAAGATATTTATTTCATATAGATTCTTACTTGATGAAACTAACGAGCCAATATTGTTTATTACCAAAATAGAACAAGATAAAGAAACAGAAGAAGAAACATCAAATGAATTGAGATTTACATTCAACGAAGAGACTTCATCATTAGAGGTAACGATAAATGATATTTTATTATTCGACGAAATAAAAGATTTCACAGCAGATCAAAAGAAAAAAATGCAAGTCGTAGACAAGCTTAATAAGTTTACTTTCTTGGCTTCAGAAGAAGTAAGAAAACTAGAAAAAGAAATTAAAGAAAGAGAAGCTGCAGAACAAGAAAGAAGAAAATTACAAGAAATATTTAGAAACTTCTAAAATACAACTAACAACTAATAACTAAAAGTGAAAAACGATGGATTTTCTATTATTTTTTATTGTCATTGCGAGGAATAAAATGACGAAGCAATCCAGAAAAATAATATAAGATTGCTTCGCTACGCTCGCAAAGACATTAATAAAAAAAGGCGAATAGTATTCGCCCCTATAATAATTATTTCCAAGTATTTGAGTTTTAGATTCGTTTTTTCTTTTTGAAAATTAACAAAAGGGCGATACAAAGGATTCACATACTTACCATAAGGATAGGAAAAAAATTATTGCTTTCTTGTCCAGGTAATGGTATATTCATTCCATAAATTCCACTGACTAATGTCAGTACTCAGGTGATTGCAGAGAAAATAGTAAGTACGGTAATCATAGAGTTTGTTTTGATATTCATCAATGAATTATAGGTATCAGCAAGTGATGCTATATTTTCAAAACTAATCGCGATAGTATTTGTAATTTTATCAAATTTATATACTAGATCTTCAAAATATACATCTAGATCTTCTTTATAGAATTTTGGTAATGCATTTTGGAGTTCATCCAAAATCTCTTTATGAGGCGCAAAGGTATGTTTCAATCAGACGATATTACGTTTTTTGATAGTAAGATTTTCCAATAATATTTTTTCCAATTTGCTTGATGTAAAAAGTTGTTCTTCTAAACTAATAACATCTTTGGATGATTGTGTAAGCATTTTTATTCCCTTATCATACATTGTATCTAAAATTTTATATAATATATAGTAAGGAGAAATTTTAAATTCTTCATTTGATTCTCTGGTTTTCAATTCTTCCGAATATTCATCTATAATTGATTTGATATGATTTGTATCAAACTTTGTCATCGTGATAATAATGTTTTTCCCTAGGATAATACTAAATTCATTTAAAAAATATTTTTGTTTTACTGCATTATATTTGGGAAAATTAAGAACGATAAACATATAGTCTTCATAGATATCTATTTTTTCTTGATTGGTAAGTTCAAATAAATCTTCTTCAATCAATTCATGAAAATCATATGTTTCTACAAGTTTACGAATTTCATCTTTTTGTGGTTCAAAAAGATGTATCCAATCCGTATTTCCAAAATGTAAAACAGTTTTCATACTATATAATTAAACAGATGAAAATTTTTAAACCATAAGACTGATGAGTTCTTCAGACAATCCATGATTAGCTATATATGAATTTGTGGCTTCTCTATTTATGGTGAGTTCTTCACCAAATCGCTCAGGTGCTTCAAATTTTTTAGCATCTCTTTTGCTAGTAAATTCTACTTCTACAGTCTTAAATCCTTGAAGGTTTTTGTAGATATCAAGTTCAATAATAAATCATTCGTATGGTATTTTATAACGAGTTTTTTCTAAGAAATGATTTTCTACTTCGCGTCGTAATTGATCAAATTCATCTTTAGTTATAGTAGCTTCTATCTCTTCTCTAACGAGTCCAAATCACTTTTTTCTGGTAATTTTATATTCATCTCAGATATGTCTTACTCTGATGCTTTTTCATGTAGTAGGATCGTTTAAATATCATTGAATTATTTCTGTATGGGGAAATTGTTCAATATCCATGGGTAGTGTTTTTATCAAAAATTTTCTTTCAATTTCGAGTGCCATACTATATTACTAATTGATTAAAAATTAATAATTAATAATGAATGATGTCGGAATTTGTTTTTTATAGACTATTGTGATTTACAATAATTCATAACAATACAAGTCATATATTATTCATTTTTCATTCTTCATTTTTCATTCATTTTCTTATGTTTTCTATATGCAAGCATATAGTGTATTTTAAGTGTAAATGTAATGAAGAAGAGTATCCATCCAAGCGTAGCGAAGACAGAAATATTTCTATATTGTTTTTGTTGTATATTCATATCAGGGATTATTTTTTCATCAGCCACTGAGAGTGAACCATCTATAGAAGTTAAATCACATCCAACTTTTTGTATAATAGATTTGAGTTCTTTTTGATAATTTACTTCAGATTTACCATAGAAATCTGCCAATAAAGTACATTCATCTACAGATCCAGCTATTTTTTCTGCTTCTTGTGCTATCCTTCTAAACATCATCGGAGTAATTGTTTTATTGAATGTCATACCGGTAGCACTTTTGAAAGTATATACACTTTCAGTTTTATTTGTTCATCCATAGATTTGTTTATCTGCGATTGATATTTTGATATCTAATCCTTTGTTGATAGGAATCCATTTGTTTGGATAAAAGGTCAGATAATTTCCATTTCGTTTGAGGTTGTCTGATCCATAGAAATATTGTTCTCAATCAAAGTTTATCATAACACTATTTTTATCTATTCACTTTCCGATATCTTTGATATCAAAGATAAAATACTGATCTAAGCTTATTTTTTGTTGAGTATCTTTTGGATAAATAAGACTAAGATTTGGTGGAATAATATCTGGTTCACATTCTGGTACTTTAGCAAAATTTAAATCAAATATTCATTGAAGTGGATAATTTTTACTTTCTGTAACCGCTTCAGAACCCGTTCACAATACTATAGTTTCCTTACCTACGATATCGCTTTTGAAAGAGAGTTGAAAAAAAGATCTTGCTTCTGTTGTTGAATCAAACGTAGGATTTTTTACTTCAAGGATAATCTTATCATATTCTATTTTGGAACTAGCAAGGCCATTGTTTGTATTTGGCAATATGCGAAGAATTTCTACATTTTCTGGATTATAATTGAGTACTAACGTAAATTTTGTAATTTTCTGTCCCTGAGGAGAAAACAAAATATCAGCGGAATTTGTACATCCGGCATGAAGTTTGTCGGTTGGTTGAAATCTTACATCAGAGTACAATGGTTGTAAAGTGACTTTAGCTCATATTGCAACTCACATCAGTCCTATTGTAACAATAAGTCATAGTGTAATTATGTTTTTTGTTTTTGCCATTAATTTGGCTAATAAAATAAAATATCTTTTCGTTGACTGTATTATACAAATGGACGCAAAAATATCAAATGAAAATTAACTTAGGGACGAGGACCAAGGAGCAAGGAATAAGGCGCAGGTTTTTTGTTTTTTTCAACCTGTAACCTGCAACCTGTAACCTGCAAACATACGAGTAAATATCATTGATTTTTAGCTTTAAAACTATATTGTATAAAGTAATTTTATTACTTAGTATTTTGGATGACTACAGACCTCAAAAAATTTGAAGAAAAACGTAAAACAAATATAGCAAATACCATAGGAAGTAGTTTGTGGTTGGGAGTCGAAGAACTTTCACGTACCGTCAGCGGCACCAAAAAACCTAGTGCAAAATGAGAGAGTTTAGCCAAAAATCAAATTTCTGCGGAACTTGATAAATATGAAAATCATAGAATAGAAAAAAATAAGAAATAATATTTTATTTGTTCGATATTATAATGGATCCAAATCAAACCATAGATACTATTCTTCAGCGTGAGGTTCATTTTCATTTTTCAAGAAGTGGAGGACATGGTGGTCAAAATGTAAACAAAGTAGCAACCAAAGCAGAACTGTATTTTAATATACATGATTCACAATATTTGACTGAAGAACAAAAAAAAAGATTAATAAATCTAGGTGAACACAGAGTGCATCACGAAGAAAAAATTCTCATTATGACGTGCCAGGAAGAACGTTATCAACACGCCAACAAAGAAAAAGTTATTCATCATTTCAGACAATTATTAAACGAAGTATTTATAGAACCAAAAAATAGAATCTCTACCAAGATACCAAAAAAAGAACGCGAAGCTCGCATTCAAGACAAAAAAATTACTGGTAAAATTAAACAGCTTAGACAAAGTCCAAAATGAGAAGAATAAAAAGTAGGAATATGGGATCGATCCCGTACTTGATACGGGAGAGAAATCTCTCCCATTATATAAGATTTCTTCTTACTTCATTCGTCGAAATGACAAATAAAAAACATTTAATCATTTAGTCATTTAGTTATTATATAATGATTTGAATATATAAAAAATATTTTGCTGAAATTTTAGCCAAGGAGATTGATTTGCCCTTGGAGGATATTTTTACATTGATAGAAATTCCACCAGAAAATATTCCTGGAGATTTAGCATTTCCATGCTTTCAACTCGCTAAACAAGCAAAAAAAGCTCCAAACATATTAGCACAACAGTTCGCAGAAAAATTCAGTTCTCCTTCTTTTGAAAAATTTCAAGCAGTTGGTGGATACATAAATGCTCATATCAATAAACAAATTTTCATCAATGAATTTTTTCAATCTACAACTTGAAACCTGCCTACCGGACAGGCAGGCTTGCTCCCTGCTCCCACTCAAAAAGTCTTGATAGAATATATGAGCGCCAATCCAAATAAACCATTACACATCGGTCAGGCGAGAAATATTTGCGTCGGTGATAGTATAAGAAGAATGTATGAATATCTCAAATACGACGTTACAAGCTGTGATTATGGTGATGATAGCGGAGTAAATGTCGGCTATAATATAGTAGGGCATTTATATTACAATATTCCCGTAGAGACAGACAAAAAGTTTGATCACTATTGCGGAGAGATTTATAGTAAGATGAGAAAGCTCGAAGAAGATCCTGTTTTTATGAAACAACTTTCCGAGACTCTTATAAAAATAGAAGACGATACTGATCCAGAAATCAAAAAATTACATCAGAAATATACTCAGGATTGTACTCAGCAACAAATGGTGAGTTGCCGAAGAATGGGCGCATATTTCGAGCTTGTTGCCTGGGAGACCAACATTCTTCATCTGAAATTCTTCGCTGAAGCGATGGATATCCTCAAAGAAAAATGATTTGTAAAATTCGCCGATGATGGTGATGCAAAATGATGTCGAATATTAGATCTTTCATCACTTCCTGAATATGCCAAAGAAGAAAAAAAATATCAGATTATGATAAAGTCAGATGGGTTAGCAACCTATGTTGCCAAAGATATCGCCTTCGCGATGTGGAAACTTTGATATCTCAACAAAAATTTCTGATACGAAGAGTCACGAGAAGATCCTAGAGGAATTAAAATGTTTACGACGACTGCAGATACTCAGCAGTGAAAAAAACATACATTTTGAAACTACGATATTGCTATTACCGTTATCGATTACAGACAGATTCCACCACAAGAAATTGTAAGATCAGCATTGAAATTGATCGGACATAATCAAGAAGAGAAACAATATTTACCACTTGGATATGGAGTTGTTTATCTTACTCCGCAAACACTTTTGAAACTCAATTACACCTTGAGTGACGAAGAAAAAAAAGAGAAAAAATTACCATTTGCGAGCAGAAAATGACGAACAGTAACTATAGATGAAATGTTAGATATGTTGCATACAAAAGCATATTCTGAAACCAAAGAAAGAAATCCAGATAAGGATGATACACGATTACATCATGTCGCTGAATCCTTAGCTATCTCTGCTTTGAGATTCTTTTTAATTAGAGGAGATATTTCCAAAGATATTGTTTTTGATCTTGATGAGGCGATGGATATGCAAGGTGAAACCTGAGCATACATTCTTTATACCTGAGCGAGAATGCAGAGTATAATTGATAGTGTATGAAATATTTCCAAATGAAAAGTAGATTATACATTACTTCAAGAAGAGGAAGAATTCTCACTCATCAAAAAAATAAGCTTATTTAACGATGTAGTTTCAAAAGCAAAAACAGAGTTGGCACCTCATCATATCGCAAAATATTGTTTTGATATAGCACAGATGGTAAATAGTTATTACGCCCATACCAAGATAATAGTTGATGATGAAAACATTAAAATAGCAAGAGCCGCTTTATTACGAAAAGTTATACAAACATTGAAACAAGCGATGAATCTTATAGGTATGATTTTTGTAGAAAGGATGTAAAAAATGCGAACGCGTCCAGTCATTCCGTACTTGATACGGAATCCATACTCAGTAAACTGGATTCCCGTTTTCGCGGGAATGACGTGGGCACAGGATGACAAAGTAATATATTTTAATTTATTAGTTCAATAGAATGAAACTTCGTGAAGAACGAGAACAACGCGGTATTATAAATCAATTTTCAAATGAAAAAGTTTTTGATCTCTTGAATGCGTGAGGACAAAAATTTTATATATGATTTGATCCGTCTGCAGATTCCCTTCAATTAGGAAATATGTTTTCTGTAATGGCAGCTATACATCTTATGAGATATGGTAACAAATGTTATTTTCTCGTGGGAGGAGCTACAGGTATGATTGGTGATCCAAGTCTCAAAAATGCAGAAAGATCATTTCTTTCTGAAGAACAACTGAGACATAATGAGCAACGTATTTATGATCAGCTCAAAAGTTTTTTGGAGAATATAAAAAAGAATTATGATATAAAATTCGATTATGAAATGGTCGATAATTATGATTTTTATAAAGATATGAACTATCTTACTTTTCTTAGTGATATAGGAAGATATATTACGGTAAATACTATGATAGGTAAGGAATCAGTAAAAAAAAGAGTAGAAGATCCAGATAAGAGTATTACATACGCAGAATTTAGTTATATGCTAATCCAAGGATACGACTTTGTTCATTTATTCCAAAATAACGGTGTAAAGATACAGCTTGGATGATCAGATCAACGAGGAAATGTGACGACAGGTATGGAAATTATCAGAAAAAAATTAAACGAAGAAGCATTTTGTTTGACTATACCGCTCATAACAGATGCATCTGGTAAGAAGTTCTGAAAGTCAGAATGAAATGCAATTCGAGTGGATAAGGAAAAGAATAGTCCATATTTCGTGTATCAATTTTTTATGAATACTGAAGATACTTTAGTAGAGAAATTACTCAAAGTATTTTCACTTAAGACAGTAGCTGAAATAGATGCTATTGTGACAAAACATATGAAAGATCCATCAACTCGTTATTGACAAAAAGAGCTTGCTAACCGAGTCGTAGAAGTATTATTTTGAAAAGATGCCGTCAAGCAGGCAGAGAAGATTACAGAAATACTTTTTGGCCAAAATGATAAATTAGCTATCATAAAAACAATGTCAAAAAACGATCTCCAGGCACTTCAAAAAGAAACGGGTGGTTGTGAATTATTACAGTCTGAAAATAAAATTATAGATATATTTACTCAAACTGGACTTACAGAATCAAATGGTGAAGCGAAAAAACTTATCGCTTCAGGATCATTATATTGTAATGAAGAAAAAATTACCGATCTTCAACAAGTTATAAAATCCGATAATTTCATTAACGGGGTACTTCTACTCAGAAAAGGAAAAAAGCAATATAAAATCGCTGTCCTCAAAGATTAAAAACTTTGTCCACCTTGTCTATTAATTTGTCCAGGTCATACGGGCAAACTATCTTTATTTTCCTCTTGCATTAAAACACCAAAAAGATAGAAAATGGTGTTAAAACTTTTTTGTTATTTTGAAAAAAATGCTTCAGTTATTTTACTTACCTTTATAGTAGCAGATGAAAATTAGTAAACAAATGATTTTTTCGGTACTGGTTATCGTATCTTTAGTATTTATATTCTTTGTAGGAAGAAATTTTGATCCAACAACAGGAGCAAGAAATTTTGTCTTCACTACAGATGGTCTTTCTCATTTTAGAAAGGGGCTTGATGTATCAGGAGGGACAAATCTTGTCTACAAAATCTCATATGATAAATATGAAAAAGTATATACCAATAGCACTGAACTTGCTGCCATCAAAAAAACTATCGAAACTATTATCATGAAAAATATCGATAGTAGAATTTCAAAACTTGGAGTAAGTGATTATAAAGCTTATGTTCAGACTCTTGATAATCAAAATTATATCGTTGTAGAGATATGAGGTATTGCGGATCTTGATCAAGCAAAAGAACTTATCGGAAAGACGCTTGAACTTGAGTTTAAACTTCAAAACCCAAACAGCCCTACCAAAGCTACTTTTGCAGAAAGAAAAGTATTGGCCAATCAAGTTTTGACTGAAATAACAAAAGACCCAACCAATATTCAAAAGACCCTTGAAGGAAGAATGTCAGAAAATATTTATAACAATATCTTCACAGGAAATTCATTGGATCAGTTACCAGATATGTATAAAAAGAATCCAAAACTTCTTGATAATGCGGAGATAGGAAAAATATATGGACTCATAGAAGGTAATTATACTACTATTTACCAACAAAGTGATAATGTACTCACTCAATGAACAGGAGTTGCATTAGATGGATATACTATGTTTCGTGTAGTAGATAAAAAAGAAGGAAAAGATCTTTCAGGAAATGTTACAACTATCTATGCATTTGAAGATATATTTGTACAAGATAGAGAAACTTGGGTGCCAGCAACTGATGGGCAAACTATCTTAAATGGTGCATACTTCAAATTTGCTAATGCTAGCGCATCAGAGATGGGAGAACCCGTTGTTGTGATTAATTTGGATGATAAAGGAAAAGAAATATTTTGTAATGTAACACAAGCAAATATAGGAAAACCTATGGCGATTTTCGTAGGAGGAAATTTACTTACTGCTCCAAATATCCAAAGTAAGATTTGTGGAGGAACCGCAGAAATTAATGGTTCATTTACATCAGAATCTGCTAAACAACTTTCTGATGCATTAAATGAAGGAACATTACCTGCACCATTGATTCTTATGCAAGAAGAAAAGATTAGTCCGTCACTTGGAGATAATGCCTTGAGTTGAGCATTACGAGCAGGATTGATAGGATTTATAGCAATTATGGTATTACTCTATAGTATGTATGGAATCAAAAAAATGATTCTTACAGGTATGGTATTGATTTCATTTTTGATAGTTCTTGCAGCATTTATGAAGCTTACTGATTATGCACTTTCACTCAGTGGAATAGCAGTTATTATTCTTTCAATCTGAATGTGAGTGGATGCAAATATCCTGATATACGAAAGACTTCGTGAAGAACTTAAAGAAGGAAAAAGCATAAGTGGAGCAATCGATAATGCAAAAGATAGAAGTTGGTCAGCAATTAGAGATGGTCAAATAAGTACTGGTGTGATAGCATTTGTTTTGTTTTCTATGGGTACCAATGTATTCAAAGGATTTGGATCTATGTTGATTGTAACTATGCTCCTTACTTTACTCTTCAATGTGCCATTAACAAAAATACTTCTTCATGCATTCTACGATCCAAAAAAACAAATAACTAAGTAATTATATCATTAAAAGTATAGTACTTTTTATTCATTTCCCATTCCTATAATGAAACAAAAGATCTTTTTGATCATCGGTATCTTACTCTTAAGTTTTTTCGGAGTAACTATTTACAACGAATTTATGGTAAACCACACCTACTATCAAACTATGTTTGCAAGTTGGGTAAATTGGAAATTAGTGATTTGGAGTATTGTCGCGGTATGTATACCTATCGTATATATTATCAGATCAAAAATATTTTCCGTGAAGAAATTCTTCGTCTATATTATTCCATTGACGTTGATATTTCATACCATCGCATTCACTTTGGTCAAAGATAATATTATAGGATGATCAGCAGGACTTATTATTTTGATGATTAACACCTTGATTATTTATTTCTTGGGTATCTATTTTATCCTCGGACTGACTGCATTTGGGACACGAATATCTAAAAAATTTATTAAATTCAAAGAGACAAGACGACAAGAAATGCTTCTCAATTTCTGAATGGGATTGGGTATTTTCTTGCTTATTATATATATATATTCTATGGTACATTTGATCCGAGGAGCGATTATTTGGATTCTTTTCTTGGGACTTGGATATATGGTTTGGAAAATGAAAGATGATATGCTTCCCTACCAAACTATTATAAGTGATATCGCCGACGAATTTAAATGAGCTAAACTCAAAGTTAATCGACGAAAACGAATAGGAATTATTTTATTAGCAATCTCTATTATCTATTATCTTTATGGATTCCAATTATCATTCATTCCCTATTCAACAGCGTGGGATGCTAATCATGCATATATGTATGCTCCAAAAGTGCTTGCACAAAGTCATGGAGTAGTATGGTGAGATGTTTGAGGAATAGTGGCTATGGCTCCAGGATTATGGCATATATTTATTGCTTTCTTTTTTGCGCTCATCCAACCTATTAAGGATCGATTTTGGTTAGCTCCAGATACTATTGCTGTAGCTATGAACTTCCTTAGTGGAATATTCGTACTTATTTTCGGAACAGGATTAATCAAAGAAGCAATAGGATATTTCTCTCCAAAAAAAAGTGAAGAAAATGATATTACTACAGCAATTGGTACATATAGTGGATGGATGATGTTGCTTTTTTGGCTTACGAGCTGAATGGGAGCATTCTTAGTTTTTGTAGATAATAAGACTGATCTTGGAGTAATGGCATTGACGGTTTTAGCAATGCTTTCTGGATTTATCTTTCTCAAACATATTCTTGATACTCGTGAACATGGATTAAAACTTCATCGAGATTCATTGAAATATATTATTATTTCTGGATCAATGTTTGCATGGGCGCTTATGTCTAAACAAACAGCATTTATTGATGTAGCATTATTTGGGTTATTACTTGTTGGATTATGGATAGATAGTATCATAGCTATTGGATTGGGTATTATGACCGTAGGTATGACAGGTGTGCTTAAAATTTCTAATGCACCAGATATGATGACTCCTGTAGCAGGAAAATATATTATGCTTATAGGATTGATCGTAATCATTCTTGGAATAGTAAAAATGGTTGTGAGTAAAAATAAACTTCAATCATTTTGGGCAGATAAAAAAAGATTATTTACGTATATCCTTATTTGGATAGCTACTTTGGTAGCGACTATGTTGGTCTTCAAATGACCAAATATATTTATCAATCAAATCAAAGCAGGAACATTTAGCCCCGGAAACTTTATTAAGACTACATTATTAGTAGAAAAAAATACTCCAAAACAATTATTGGCAGCTACAGATACAGCAGTATTGGCTGAACAAACAGCCGTAGACCAAGCTGTTATCAACACTGCAGTGTTATCGCCAGAACAATGTAAAACAACAAGCTTCACCAAAGAAGAATTGAGTGGTGGTCTTAGACCAGCAATAGCTGGTAATGAGGATGTAGGAAGATACGTTGGATATGGATGGAAAGAAATTACCAAGGGTGGAGGACTTAATCTTTGATATGGATTGCTTAGATTATTCTACCCAGCAAACAATGTATGTTACGGTACCAATGGTGCAGCAAAATTACTTTGTACAAATGCACAAGCTATAGAAGCATTCAATGTACCAGTCATTGAAAAAATGTTTACTCAAGTAAAACAAGGAGGTGTTGCATATAATCTTTTGAGCTGAGCACTTGCTGTATATGCAAAAAAAGGAAGCGGAACAGTAATCAATCCAACAGAATATAGAGATCAGATTATGTCACTGAGACAGTTCTATCAAAATCATGCAATTCAAACGCAAGCAGGAAAAATAAATATTCCATATAGATATCTAGTTCCATTCAATGTTACCTTCAATCGATCATTACAAAATCTTAGTAGTTATTATACTGATATCGGATTTGTATGGATGATTGTATTTATGCTTTTGGTACTTGGATTAATATACGCATTATTCAATGCAAAACGTTTTTCTCAAGATACTAACTTAGTAGTACTTTCAAGTGTAACTATCATAGGACGAGCTATCTGGTGGATTATTGGATGAGCTATCGTGTGGTATGGAATGGGACTTATTGTATGGACGATAATCGCTGTGGCAATGATTCTCAAGGATATGTTTGACCATTCGAAAGAAGAAAATGAAAAAACTATGATATATATTATTATCTTCCTTTTTGTTGTTCGAGGGTTGGTACAATTCGTTCTTAACTTTGTGAGAATATCTTCACAAGGTGGTGGAGGTCCTTTCCTTCGATACAAAATGAGTAATGGAAAAACAATGGAAATTACTTCTACACTCCAACAAAAAGAAGTAATAAAAGTAGGATATGGACAACAGGATGTATTTAATCTTCAGTTCCCTCACTATAATAAATTCATAGATTATGTTAAAAATAGAAAAGATACGGATGGGGTTTTGATTGAAGGAACCTATATACAATATTTCTTAGACAACCAACACAATATCAAAGGAGATGGAATGCTTGGTTGGTTCCGAGAACAAAATAGTGATGGTAATATGTGTAAATCATATCAAAGACTTAGAAATAGTAATTTGAAATATTTAGTTATCGATCCAAACATCGGAACCGTTGTGATGGGAGAAGGAAATGAATCACTCTTCAATAGATTCTTTGCCAAGAAAGATCCTGTTACCGGAAAGATCCAAGAAGATGGAGCAATGAGTAATTTAGTAAAATTACGAAGAGCAGGATATATCAATTTATTCTCAACAAACAATCTAGGGGCTAAATATGCATTTACATTATCTGACGAAGATATCCAAGCAAAATTTGGAGCTATGTCAGAAGATGAATTAGTCTTCTTGAGAGCTAAACTTTCTATCGCTAGATTCTTCCCAGACGCTCAAGAATTACTTAACTTCATCGGAGAAACATTTGCCAACAGAATAAATAATGGAGAAGTGATAGGTGATATCGCTGATGTATATGGAAAGAGTATTGATCAAGAAAAAGTATTTATAACAGCACAACAGGTACTTACATCACAATGAGCTTCAGCAGACCTTACTAAAACTATTGAAACACTTTCACAAGACGATCGTTTAATCCTTATGCAATATGTGGGTCTTATTAATCTTCTCAAGGCAAATAGTCCTCAATATCAAGAATTCGTAAATAGCATCCTCGGTCAAAGTCTTGGTGGAGGAAGTCAATTAATCGTATTCGAACTCAACTAAAAATATTTAAATAACTTAACAAACCCTCCCCGACCCTCCCTTAACAGGGCGGGAGCTAAGGGAAAAATATATAAAAATATTTTCAATATAGTCCCCCTGTCAAGGGGGAATGAGGGGGTTTGTTAAAAAAATAAGAAATCAATTAATTTATTTTTGTAAGATATAGTCATGAAGTTAGACGTTTCTGATATCAAAAAAAATACCATTGTAGAAATCGATGGTCAGTTATATAAGGTAGTTGATTTTGCATTTATGCAGATGCAACAAAGACAAGGAAGCTATAGTTTCAAAATGAAAAACCTTGTTACAGGTGGAGTGCAAGCATTTACCTATAAATCAGGAACTGTTCTTGAAAAGGGTGATGTAATTACCAAGAATGCAATCTTCTTGTATAAAGCAGGAGATAGTTACACCTTTATGGAAAATGATACGGGTGAAATGCATGATATAAACGAATCTATGGTTGATGACATAACTGGATATCTCAAAGAAAATATGGATTTATTTATTATGATTTATAAAGGGAATGTTATCAGTGTTATTTTACCACCAACAGTTTCTTATACAATAGCTACTACAGTGCCATGAGTAAAAGGAGATAGAGCACAAGCAGGAAAGAAACCAGCTACCATAGAAACTGGAATGGAAATAATGATTCCTCTTCATAAAAATGAAGGTGATGTTATTACGCTCAATACCCTAACAGGTGAAATTAACTAGTAAGAAATATAAAAGAAATAAGGAATACGAAAGTGTTCCTTTTTCTTTGTGTAAAAAATATGTTTTATTTTCTTGTCCAAATAACTATACTCAACAAAATTTATCTATTAATTAATTAGTTATGCTTATTGTTTGAATAACATGAACGCTTGGTGCGGGGAAGGGTACTATTTCCGATTACCTTATAAAAAAATGATTTAATCATTATTCAGTGAGTGATTATATTGTAGTAGAAATAAAAAAGAGAGGACTTGAAACAAATAGAGATACTATGTATCAAGTAGGGCGAGATTTAAAACAAAAGTTTTGACCAGATTTTATCGTAAAAGAATTATATAAACAAGCAAAAGAAGAATGAAAAAATGCTATTATAGAAAGTGTAAGATCTCCATGAGAAGTGGTATGATTAAAAGAATTAGAAGACTTTATTTTGATCGCTGTGGATGCTGATCAAAAGTTGAGATATCAAAGAATCCGCTTGCGTAATAGTGTCAAAGATCAAATTGATTTTGAAACTTTCGCTTCCAATGAAGCTAGAGAAATGGAAGATAGTGATGATCCAACAAAGATAAATTTATCTGCATGTATCAAAATCGCTGATCATGTATTCAATAACAACGGAACGTTCGAAGAGCTTTATATACAAGTCGACGATGTTGTTTCAAAATTATAATTTTAGTTTTTAAATTGTTGCCAATGAGAATCCCATTATGAATCTCTAATAGACATGTGCATCTTTCTTCTAGCGATCTAGAGAAATTATTTGGACCATGATATAAACTTGAACTCTTAAAAGCTATTTCTCAACCAGGACAATTTGCCTGTAAAGAAACAGTTACTTTAGCAGGAGAAAAAGGAAAAATAGAAAAAGTAAGGATAGTTGGACCTACAAGAAAAACTACACAAGCAGAGATTATGATTGGAGATAATTTTTCCTTATGAATCAATGCTCCTATCAAAGTTTCTGGTGATGTTGATAATCTAGAATATATAAAAATTATCTGACCTGTCGGAGAAGTCTATGGTCCATTTGCTATGGTATCACAAAGACATTTACATTGCACGGTCAAAGAAGCACAGGAAATGGGAATAAAAAACGGTGATGTTATCCAGCTCCACGTCTGAGGAGCCAGAGGATTAACTTTTGAAAATGTAGCAGTCAGAGTCAAAGATGATTATGCGCTCGACTTTCATATTGATATAGAAGAAGCAAATGCAGCAGGTTTGAAACCAGGCGATCGAGCTGAACTCATTAAATAAGAATTAGTGTTAAGTGTTAAATGTTAAATGCTAAGTATTGGTATTTATCTTATTATATGCTATTGTGAAACTACAATAGTTCATAGAAAGACAAGTCTTTCACTTAGCACTTAGAACTTAAAACTTAGCATTAGATAAAGTTTATTTCCTAATCTCACAATGCTGGACATAACGTTCAGCGATTTTTTTAAATTCTTCAAGTTCTTCATCGCTAAATGGAGTTCCACCAAAATCAGGATCGAGGGTATTCCCGCCGATATAATTCTGAAGATAATAATGTTTAGCTCCTCTGATGTAGACGGCCATATTTTCAATATCGTCTGCGGTATGAAGCCCTTTTGCGACGGTAGTTCTATACTCAAAATCTATTTTACTCTCCAATAATATTTGTAATAATTTCTGATAACTATTAAAAAATTCTGGCCCTTCTTGGACTCAAATCGCTTGGTCATAGATATGTAGGGAATGTTTAAGATCAACCGCAACATAATCCAAAATTTTATCCTGGATCATTCTTTCTACGACACGATAATCTCTCCCGTTGGTATCCAACTTGACTAAGAATCACATCTCTTTTATCTTCTTGGCAAAGTCATACAAGTCAGGTCGTATCGTAGGTTCTCCACCGCAGATACTCACGCCATCAAGCAATCACTTTCTGGTTTTCAAAAAGTTAAAAAATGCCGCTTCGGGAATGAGATCATTCTGAAATAATAACATTTTTTCTGGCAATACACATTCAGGATTATGACAAAAATGACAACGGAAATTACATCATTGCGTAAAAACAACACAGGCAATTTTGCCTGGGTAATCAACCATCGTAGACTGTTGTATTCACGCAATTTTCACGGTCGATATTTTTACAGTAAATAAAAAGACAGTAACGTAATGATGGTGATACTGCCTTATATATTTGTTTAAAAAAAATTAATTACCTTCACATCCACATGCTACAAATTCCATTTGTGGTGCAAACTGTCTTACGAAAGTTGAGTTAGCACTCTTTCCTTCTTCAAAGTATTTTCTACTATAGAATTCTGATTTTTTACCGATATTATATTGGCTTACTGGTCTAAGATATCCCATAACGCGAGTAAATACTTGGCAAGGAGTTCTGTGTATTTCTTGTCAGTCTTTGTTGAAAAAAGTTTGCATGGCAACAAAAATTTAAAAGATAAAAGAGGGTTAACTTAGTTACAGGTTACAAGTTGAAAGTTACAGGTTGTACGCTTAGGAGAATTGTGTTTTTATTTCCTGAAACCTACTCCTTGCTCCTTGAATTATTCTAGTTTTGTACTTGTTTCTCTGCGATGATTCTGAGTTTTTCTGGATCTGACGTGTGTTTTTTTCTTAAATCGACATTGAATTCATCTCCTGAGTATCCTAGTTCTTTGTCACATTTTGGACAGTAATCGTGTTCTCCTACTACATATCCATGTTTTGGACAGATAGAAAAGACTGGTGTAATAGTAACATATGGCAATTGATAATTTTCTATAACTTTTTTTACGAGTTGTTTACATGCTTGTGCGTCTGATACTCTTTCTCACATATAGAGATGAAGTACTGTTCCTCATGTATATTTACATTGTAATTCATTTTGTTGTTCTAATGCTTCGAATGGATCGTCTGTAAATCCAACAGGAAGTTGTGTAGAGTTGGTGTAGTAGGGAGCGTTGTCCGTACCTGCTTGAATGATATTTGGAATTTGTTTTTTGTCTTCTTTTGCAAATCTATACGTAGTTCCTTCTGCTGGTGTAGCTTCAAGATTGTAAAGATTTCCTGTCTCTTCTTGATATTCTTTGAGTAAGGCTCTCATAAAGTCTAAGATTTCCATAGCAAACTTCTTACCTGCGTCAGTAGAAATATCTTCCTTACCGTTGGTAAAGTTTTGAATAGCTTCATTGAATCCATTGAGACCAATAGTTGAGAAGTGGTTTCTGAAAGAATGAAGATATCTTTTTGTATAAGGATAGAGACCTGCTTCTAACCACTTTGTAATCTCTTTTCTTTTAAGTTCAAGAGATATTTTGGACAAATTCATAAGATAGTTGACTTGTTCTTTAAATCCCTTTAAATCTCATTTGAAATTATATCCGATTCTTGCCATATTTATAGTAACTACTCCGATAGATCATGTCATCTCTGCTGATCAAAATAATCCTCCTCATCTCTTTTCTAGCTGAGAGAGATCAAGTTGCAATCTACAACACATTGATCTTACTGCTCCTGGTTTATATGCATCTGGATTTTCTACTTTGGTAACATTACCGTCTTTATCTTTAGTTACTTTAAATTGTGATCCTACAAAGTTTTGGAAGTAAGGAATTCCGTATTTGGCTGTCATTTCAAAGAGTGAGTCGATATCTGGATCCTCTCGTGGAAAGTCTTCTGTTACATTATACGTTGGGATAGGGAAAGTAAATACTGATCCTGTCCAATCTCCTGCGGTATATACTTCGATAAGAACTCTATTGATAAGTTTCATCTCTTCTTGAAGTTCACTGAATTTTACAGGATAATATCATTTTTCTATTCCTCAAAGCATAAGTGACTTATCTTTCAAATCTTCAGGACATGTCCAATCAAGAGTAATGTTTGTGAATGGTGTTTGTGTCCCCCAGCGTGAAGGTACATTGAGTCCAAAGATAAAGTTTTGCATTTGTTGGGTAACGTATTTGTGAGTTTTTTTGTTGATAAATTCTTTTTTAGCTTCAGGAGTAGCGAATTTCATTCCCATTTCTACAAGTTCTACTTCTATTTCTGTTTTATATTTGTGTACAAATGGAGCAAGGTAGGTATCGAAAGAAGAGAATGCTTGTGCTCAAGCCCATTCGTTTTGAAGTGTTCCGAAAAAATTTATCATTTGATTTACTGCTGCTTGAAGGTTTTTTGGTGGAGCTGATTGTACTCTATTGGTCAATCCATTGAATCCTTCTTCAAGTAATTGTCTCAAACTTCGTCCTGCACAGTATCCAGAAAACATATCTAGATCATGGATATGGAAATCTGCTGTTCTGTGGGCTGTTCCGATTTCTGTAGGATAAACGTGACTGAGCCAGTAGTTGGCGATTACTTTTCCAGAGATATTGAGAATAAGTCCTCCAAGAGAATATCACTGATTACTATTTGCGTTTACTCTCCAGTCACTTTGATCGAGATATTCATCCATAGTTTTTGCTACTTCGACAACAACATTTTCTTGTGCTCTTGATTCAGATCTTTTTTGGCGGTACAAGATATATGCCTTAGCAACGGTATCATGACCTTCTTTTACCAATATTTGTTCTACGGTATCTTGCACGATTTCAATATTTGGAATTTCATTTCCCATTTTCTTTTCTATCTCTTTACCTACTTTTTTTGCAAGACTAGACACATCTTTAAAATCTGTTCCTCCTACTGCTTCTATAGCACGTTTGATGGCCAATTCAATTTTGCTGATATCAAAGTCGATAATCGCTCAATTCCTTTTTCTTACTTTATAGATAGCCATGCTTTAAAACTCTAATAATTAAAACGAATGAATAATGAATAATGAATAGTGAATAATGTTGGTATTTTTTTATAAATAATATTTTTCCGACATTATCAATTATTTATTATTAATTTTTAATTATATTTTATTTTGTATTTACAATTTATTGAAAATATGTCAGATATACAATATATTGTGGTATACGGAAAAACGTAGCCACTATATATAGTATCATGGTTTTATTGCAACGGAAAATTCGTTAAAAAAAATTGTACCTGAAATCTTTATTTTAAGGGGGAAATGGGATTATGTTTTAAAAAACGAAAAAACTGATATTTTTTATCGCCTTTTAAATTTTCCACCCGGGTGCTTCTTTTTGCACCCGGGTGGAAAGTATTTACTAAATATTCTTAAACTTATACAACTCTAAACCATTAATCATATCTGTCTTTTCATCACTAGAACTTTCATTTGATTGAACGATGATGATTTTATCATCAAGTGAAATATTTCCTTTGAAAATAATCCTGATCATTTCTTTTCCAATTCTTTTCAAATTTTCATAACTGAATGATTGAGAGATTTTATATCCTCTTACTCCTCGAAGTATATTGAGATATCTATAATTTTCATCGCTTTTGGTAAATGCGATGATAGGTACTCTCGGTTTCAAACTTGATAATCTTCCTGCTGAATATCCATTTTCCGTATACAATACCATAGCTCTTACATCAACTTCTTGAGTTGCTCTATGAGCGTTATAAATAATATAATCTCTTACCATATGTTCATTGTTCGCGTAGAATTTTGTAAGTTCTTGTGGAACGATTTTGAGTTCCAATGAATCTAAAGTATCAGAAAGTTGTGTGATAAGAGTTAGAGGATCATCTTCTTGAAGTAAGACATCAAGCATATATGCATCTGCTGCCATATGTGAAAATTTCTTCAATCGTGTTTCATTGATCAACTGATATTTGTTTTTTTCAAACTTACCGATAAAGGTAACGATAGCTGGCTTTCCAACATCTTTACATTTTTTTATTAAGGTTTCTTCGTTCAATTTTAATGTCTTCATAGCTTTTTCTATTTTCTCAAATACGAAAATCAATCCATCTGAAATATCTAATAATTCATCAACATTTTCCAATGCTTCTGGTGTCTCGATCTTTGTGATGATTTTCATATTTCCAGCATTTTTTGACTTCAAGAAATCTTTGAGTTCTACAATATCTTCTCTTGTTTTTACCAATGATGGAGCCATAACGTGGATACCATATTCTAATCCTCGTAAAATATCATGTTTGTCTCTTTCACCAAGAAACGGTAAATTTAAATCGTAGTTTTGGAAAAATACTCTATCATATTGGATGATCCATCCTCATTCAATTACTTCACACATACTAGCATCTTCTGCGTTTGATTTGATTTTGATTACAACACCACTTTGTTGAAACTTAATCACTTGTCCGACTTTCAATTCTCTCAAAAACGCTGCATCGACAAAAATTCTTTTGTCATGTTCCTGAGCATATTCACTATATTCAATCTCTATTTTTTGCTTTGCTTTGACTTTGATATCCATCACATTTTTTACTCTGATATCAGAACCTCTTGTTTCCATCATGATAGTTTTACTATTGTCCAACTTCATAATCGTATCGATATATTTTTTATTATTGTCGTCAAAACCACCTGACAAGGAGATTCTAAATACATCAACCATATTGATGACTTTGGAAAGAACGGTTTCTTTTGCTAATGTTGGTCCCACACCAGCGATTATTTTTGAAAAATGGAAATTGTTCATACTACACAATGATAAGAAAACTAAAAGAATTAATTTTTATTCTGTCATTGCGAACGATAGTGAAGCAATCCATTTTTTATTTTCTATAGATTGCTTTGTCGTTTCACTCCTCGCAATGACTAATGACGATTATTTTTTGATTTTTTTTGTTCCCTCTTTATTTTAAAAAGGGGGGACTCCCGCCTTGCGGGATAAACTCCACGGTGGGAGATTTTACTTAGTAACAAAATCCTCCGCCTGCAATATTGTATTGACGTCATTGCGAGCGATAGCGAAGCAATCCATTTTTCTATAGATTGCTTTGTCGTTTCACTCCTCGCAATGACTAAAATATATTATAACTTATTCACATCTACGATAAGGAATCATCTTTTATCAATTGTTCTTACAATTTCCTTGGCTTTGATGGTTACTATACCACGAGTATCTGCGGTGAAGTAAATGATCTCATCTCCGATAAGGAAACAAATATTTTGATTGGCATATTCACTTGGGAAAACAATCTCGGCCATATTATTTTTCTTTTGAAAATTGACTTCTGTATTTACATCCAGTAATGGAAGGTCATCAAAACTTCTTAAATTGATTTTCAACCTCATATCTTTTTCCAACTGCGTGATGTTTGCTCATGATTTTCCGATAACGCGACCTTTGGATTCTTCCGGAACATAAATATCAAGATTTGAAGATCACTTAATTTTCAAGAGGAAATCACAGGGCAATAATTGTTCCAATTTTTTGGTGATAGTGCTTTTTGCGTATTCACCGATTGCTGATTTTCCTTTGCTTTGAACTTTTCATTCACCGTCTGGACCACCGATAAGCGGCATGACGACTATCTGTTCTCCGAAGGTATATATTTCATATTCTACTTGTTTCGTAAGGAAACTTGTGATTACTATGACCGGTCTTGCTAAATCTTCTGACTCCATTCCTTCTGGAACTTTGACTGTAAGTTGCAAAGTATATATTTGTTCAATCACTCATTTATCTATATATATGACCGTGTCGATAACTTGTGGGATGATTCCCATTTCAATAGTACCAAGGAATCTCTGGATACTATCCACGGCTCTCGTAGCATGAATAACTCACACCAATCCGATACCCGTCAATCTCAAATCTTTGTATAATTCAAAGTCACTTGTATTTCTTACTTCATCATAGATAGTATAATCCGGTCTCGATAATAACAAGATATCTCTTACTTCATCATGTGTTCCATAGGTGAAACTATATTGGACAACATCATCAGACACCATCAAGTCACGAGGTGATTCAAGTGTTTTGATAATATGGTTATCTTTATGATAGACATCTACCAATGCTTGAGCAAATGTTGTTTTTCCGCTCCCTGGCGATCATGAAATCAAAATACCTTTAGCATCATTTCTCAATAAATCAAAGACATCTTTTTCAAGTTTGTAATCATCCATCACCAACTTTTTGATCGGTTTGACAATCGTCATCTCCAATCCATCAGATAGGGGAGGATACACAATCACTATTCTGTACGGCCCGAGTTGTAAGACTTTGGACAACTTTCTATCGATCTCCATAAATCCATCATCTCTGCTTTCTATCTCCGCATAAATTTTATCGATAAATGTTTTCATCTCTTCTTTATTAAAAGATTTCGTATCAAGTTCTGGTTTCCAATTTCCTGGCGTACCTTTTTTTCTCAACATAGAGCGGCCTTCCTTGATGTGAAGGGACATCGTATGTTCGTCGAAGTATTGGTCGAGGAATGAATTTCAGATAATTTGTTCCATATTTGAAAATTTTACGGTGTAAAATTTTAATGAAAAATGAAAAATGAAAAATGAAAAATGAAAAATGTCGGATTTGTTTTGTGATGGACTATTGTAATTTATGATAGGGTGTAATAAGATGATTCATACATTATTCATTATTAATTCTTAATTCTTAATTATTTTTTATCTTCCAGTACATTCTCCGTCGTGTAAAAAAGTTGCGAGTTTATTTTGGTTCATTACACATCTGTTGCTGAAGGTTTGTTCGATAGGATCACATGGAGTAGTTATACATTGGATAGCGACACTAGCGCACACAGGTGCGTATTCCATAGTACAAACTGTAGGTTCTTCATTTGGACATGCAGCGAATTCGCAGTTTGGTCACGACCTTCCGACAGCGCTTCCATCTGGACAAAGTTTAGCTTCCATGGTGCATGCTGTTTGTCCATCTCCTGGATTTGTGTCTGTTCAACATTCGCCTCTCATATATGATCGTTCTTCACAAATAGTTCAATCTTTTAATGTACACATTCAAACTTGTCCTCATGTTGTATCTACGACTTCAAAGTCTCATCCATTATCTAGACAATATATTGAAGCAGGATTGGCAAGTGTAGTGTCTGTAATTTCTCCTTGAGGTCTTGTAGAGATTCATAAGATAGTAAATATTTTTTGAGAAAGAGGTGCATCAGGATTTTTTACTACGTAGAAGAATCATGCACCGAGTAATAGAATGATGATGAAGATCGTTCGGAATGTTTTTTTCATGTGCTAAACATACAAGCTAAAAAGTTTTATAGTCTTTTAAATCCCCTCCACGCAGTTCTGCGTGGTATCCCCTTTTTCAAGGGGAACTTCAGCAACTGATGGCCTCCTTGAAAAAGGAGGAGGCTTGTCCTTCGCGTAGTCGGAGGGTATCCGCCGATGCGGATGGAGGATTTGTTTATAGTCACTATTAAGCAGTAGAAGAAAAAAGGAGCCGGGTAAATTTCCGTCCTTTGTGATGGTAGTGTGTGATTAGTTTTTTTGTTTAGAAATCACAGATAATATTATGAGTAAATTGGTTGTTTTAACAGGCCTCTTATATTGATTTTTTCGTAAAATTCAATATAAAAGCATAAATTGACCACAAGTTGTGGCTTTTTACCTAGTATTTTTGTGATGACATTTAGTGTAAATGGTATTAAACAGGAGAAAAATGAGAAGTATACTGTCGAAATATTAGTCTGTGTAGATGCGTCATTGTTGGCGAGAAAAATTCTCGAACAACATAATATTCTGATTCTCTCTCTCAAGGAATTTCCTACGGACAAAAAAACGTTTGGGGATATATATTTTACGATCGCACAAAATTTTCAGACTATAGACATAGTGACAAAGTTTACCGACATCCAAGAGGCATGTAACTTTTTTACTTTCGTAGGATTTGATATCGATAGTATCAATAGCTTTTCACAACCACTCACGAAAAAAGAGATAGACATCATCATCACCAACGGACAAACGGATGCATCAATAAAAAAAGCAGATGTTCGAAAACATCTCCTAGAAAAAGAAGATGAAGAAAGAAAAGTCTATCAGGATGAAAATCTAGAATCAGCGAAAAAAATTATTTCAAGAGTCTTCGAAAAAGTAGATGAAGCGCTCAAAAGATCGGCATCAACGATTTCATTGATTGATACTAAGAAACTGAAAATGCTCACGGAAGAACTCAAGAAACTTCGTATGGGTACCAATTTCGAAAAGATCAGAGAGACGATTCAAGATATTTTTAAGATGATAGAAAAGATAAACGACGACTATTATTTCAGCATCCAAAATCCCAACGACACGATTTCCAACGAATCATTAATCACTCCCGTGGATGTAGACAAGGAACTTGAACGCATGGAAAATGTAAAAATTCTGAAATCACTTCACGCACATATCTCACTCAAGAACCAAGACTACGCAGCATTCGGTTCATCTGCTATCTTCCGAAAATTTCTCCAAAAAGATTTTCTTCTCAAGATGTCTGACATAGGATGACTCTTATATTCACTCTACGATATCGCAGAATTTATCTTGCTTGTGGTGATTACTTTATTGTGAATTTACACATTAGCCAACGAGTTATATTTATTTTCTACCAATCAATTTGGTCTCGCTTTCTCGCTTATCAGTATGGGAATCCGAGCGTCCGTTATCTTCGCTGCAAGATATTTCAGAAATAAATCTGTAGGAAAGTTATTGTTGATTATGATACTCGCGATATTTATGCATTACTTGATGATGCGAGTGGTGACGACGAATTTCGCGTTGTAAAAAGATGTTCCTCCTTTACTGAAAGGAGGTGCCGAAGGCGGAGGATTTTGTGACTCTTGTAAAATCTCCCATCCTAAAGGATACCTCCCTCTTTCAAATAAAGAGGGTACATAATAAAGATACATTTACTCTTGTATATACTCTATGGCTTTACTCCTTCTCTCACTCTCCGTCCTCGGCTTCACGATGTTCTTCTACGGCATCGGGCTACGATACTTGGCGTTTATACCGTTGATATTCCTCGGGGTATTTTTCTGATATTATGGAGGGATAGCTACCGCGAAAATCAAATGATCTGAGATCTTACAAAAATATTCGCTCTATATTGCGTGGGTGATTGTCCTCGCATGATTAGTCGGTGTACTTAATTTCTTCGGGATGGATTTGGTAAATACTGCGCTATGATTGATTAGTCTTAACTTAGTTCTCCGAATCGCTTCACAGTTTTTCAACTATCAAGATGGAAAATCTGTCTTTCAAATAGGATTTTATTTCTGTATCGCGTTGTTACTTATCATCTCACTTGCACTCTGAGGATGGATAGTATTGTACAATGTGTTTTGTATGTTGCGAGTGTTGCATTTATGAATTACTGCATTCATGATTTTCTTAGTCGGTCTGCAAAATGAACCGGAGAAATATATGTGGTATAAATTAGGAGTCCTGTCGTTGGGGACAGTCTTCCTCGTCGTGTTTGATCAGATAAAAAATATATATTTGGCATTAACAATTAATTCATTGATCCTTACCGGGCTCTATTATCTCATCTTCAAAGTCTTCCAATTTACGCCGGTGTCAGCGGACAAAAAGAAAGATGTTTCTGTGAGACGTATCCTAGCTGGCGAGAGAATCACCGCTCCCAAAAAAGTCTTTACCTCCAAGACCGTGGAAGTATTATACGGCTTCATGACAGCGATGCCATGATGGACGAAACAAGTTTTGGAACTCTTCAATGTCATCCTCATCCTGATCCTCATCGTCTACTATATAACACATATGGGTAACTTCGCGGCCGTCAATCATCTGCTCTATCGGGCGGTGATAGCGACCTTCGTCGTCAACGTGTACCTGCTCAAGAAAGTCTGATACAACAGCGTCGTGCAGAACCTCGTCGTCTTCCTCGTGATCAACTTCGCGATCTACGTGAGCTTATTCTCGTATTTCAACGGTGACGTCGGCGCGGTAGTCAGCCGAGGAATCATCTGGAACATCGTGAGTTCATCAATGATATTCTTCGCGCATAAGGTGCCGATGCTGGCCAAGATTTTCAGCAAGACGGATTATATGTACCGGATAGTGGCGAGTATTTGAGCGATGATCGTCAACGTGATATTGCTTACCCAGACCGATCTTCCCGGGGAATTGATCTTCTTCCTGGTATTGGTGTATGTAGGGTTGCAGAGTATGATAATATACTATGCAGCTAAATACCTAACAAAAATACCTACCATTTAACTGACTTTTATTTCTGATATAAATCATGAAAATCACAGCAAAAAAACTTGAAGATTATTCATCAACAGAACTACGAAATGAGAGGTTTGAACTGAGTAGTGTGTTAATCGATGCTTGAATAGATGTTGAATTAAGTCACAAACCTCGAAAAGATAGAGAAAGAAAGTGTGCAGATCATAAATATGAGATAGAAAGAATAATAGCGATTAATGAACTCTTATGAGAAACATGAGAGCGTAACGACATGTATAAGTGATTTTTAAATGATGCGATATGAGGATTTGATTAAAATACCAGATTGAACTAAAACTATTTAACTTTATTATTGCAGAGTATGATAATGTATTATGTGTGTTCGAACCCCAATTCCGTGAAGCGGATTGGCAGAGAGAACCATATCGACGTAGTCGATGCGGCGAAGTATTTAGGTAAGATTCAAACTTTAAACTAATATATCTGATTTTTTAACTTCGTATATTGTTTCCATGTCGAAATATGATAAACTTTCAAATGAAGAACTTCTAAGACTTATTGAACAACAAGAGATAGAGTTAGAAACAAAAAAATATGGTCTTGTCCGAAATAAGGAAAAAGAGCCTGAAAAAGTTGTTTTAGAATGCGAGCATAATCTACCAATTTTAGAAAGAGTTTTTAAAAAAGAAATCAAAACTGATGAGACTGATGATAATATTCTTATTGAATGAGATAATTATCATGCTCTTACTGTTTTAAATTATACACACTCAGAAAAAATTGATATAATATATATTGATCCACCGTATAACACGGGTAATAAGGATTTTATATATAATGATAAATATGTAGATAAAGAAGATGGATATAGGCATAGTAAACGACTGAATTTTATGGAAAAAAGATTAAAACTTGCGAAGAATATTTTAAAAAAATCAGGAGTTATTTTTATCAGTATTGATGATAATGAACAATCACAATTAAAACTATTATGTGATGGTATATTCGGAGAAAATAATTTTATTTCAAAAATAGTTATTCAAAGCAATCCTAGATGATCACAGGCGAGTAAACACCTAGCTGAGGTGCATGAATACGTCCTCGTATATGCAAAGTCTAGCAATGATTTAAATATCGAAGGACTTCCAAAATCAGAAGAGAATTTATCTGAATATTCAAGTACGGATAAACAAGGTAAAAAATATAGATTATTAGGGCTAAGGCAAAGAGGAGGAGAGCGAAAAAGAGAACAGAGGCCAAATATGTTTTATCCACTATATGTTAATCCGAAAGATAATACAATCTCTCTTCAAAAAACTAAAACACATTTTATTGAGGCTTTACCCAAAAGACCAACAGGGGAAGAGGGTAGATGGACTTGGTCAAAAGATAAAGTGAACTCAGATATAGGCTTACTTATAGGTAAAAAAGTGAATAGGAAGGACGCTAAAAATTTTTACGATATTTTTAGGGTTGATTATTTATCAGACGAAGATGGTATCGAGTCAATGTCGAAACCAAAAACAATTTGGTTGGAAAAGGAATTAAACTATCAAAATGGAAGAAATGAAATAAAAGATATTTTTTGAGAAGATCTATTTGATTATCCTAAACCAACTTTTCTCATTAAGAAAATTGTTGAAATGGTCGGGAATAAAAACGCATTGATTGTAGATTTCTTCTGTTGTTCAGGTACAACAGGCCATGCTATTTTGAAATTGAATAATCAAGATGGATGAAATAGGAGATTTATACTCTGTACAAATAATGAAAATAAAATATGTGAAGAAGTTACTTATCCAAGAATCAAAAAGGTTATAAAATGATACGATAAAAAAACGTGAGATAAGGAATGGATTGAATGATCTTGATGAAATTTGCAATATTTCAAAACATCTCTTATTAAAGAAACCGTATCAAGAGACCAATTAAAGATTAATCTGACGGGTAAATGTACGGAAATACTTTGTATAAAAGAAAACATCTTTAATTTAGAACAAGAAAAAGATGATTACAAAATATTCACATCCAACCAAAAGGATAAATATTTATGCATACATTATAATTTCAAATTAAATTCATTCAATGAATTTATCGCGAACATAAAGAAAATTAAATGAGAAAAGACAATCTATACCTTTTCATTGGATAATGTTGTTGATGAATCATTATTCAAATGAGTAGATAATTTTCGCATAGAACCAATTCCTCAAAACATTCTAAATGTTTATAAACAACTCATAATTTTAAACATTAAAAACTATTAATGATGCCAAAACAACTCAAGAATTATCAAGATAAGGCGGTTGCTAAATTAACATTAAGAACAAAAGAGCTCTTTGAAGAAAAGTTGGAAAAGAGAACTATAATTTTTCAATCGCCTACGTGAAGCGGAAAAACATTTATAATGTCTCAATATATTAAACAAATAATTGAAGAATTGAAAGAGCATGATCTTTGTTTTTTGTGGATAAGTATATGAAAAGGTGATCTGCATCGTCAAAGCTATGATACTTTAAAAAAAGAATTTGAGTGATTCCCAGAATGTCATATTTTAGAGGAGGAATTTTTTGGATCAAGAAAGACAATCGTAAGTAACGAAGTTGTAATTGTAAACCGAGAAAAACTTAGAGCCAAGGATAGTCAAACATGAGTACGGAAAAATATTTTAATGAAAGACAAGGAAACAACTAATTTTATAGAACTAATACAAAATACAAAAGAAGAATGAAGGACAATAATTATGATAATTGATGAGAGTCATTCTAATTCCACAAGCGAGAGAGCAATTGAGCTAAGAGATAAGGTAGTAAATGCTGATCTTACTATTGAAATGAGCGCTACACCAGTATTTAAAGAATGACAATATAATGAAAAGGTTCTTGTTCAATCAACAGATGTAATAGAAGAGTGAATGATTAAAAAAGAAATTATCATTAATGAAAATATCGACAAAATTAGTACCAACGAGATAACATCACAGGAGTTAATACTAGAATCGGCCTATCAAAAAAGATTGGAGCTTCAAAAACAATATAAAGAAGCATGAATAGATGTAAATCCATTGGTTTTGATCCAATTACCAATAAGTGAGGCATGAGAAGATAAAAAAGAATTTATAGAAGATTTTTTGAATAAAAAATGAATAACTTACGATAATAAGAAACTTGCTGTTCGATTGAGTGAAGAAAAAGTAAATCATGAAAAAGACTTTGTTACGCCTAATCAAAGTGGTGTTGATTTCTTAATATTTAAGCAAGCCATTGATACGGGTCGAGATTGTCCAAGGGCGCAGATCTTAGTAAGATTTAGGGAAATAAGAAGTATAACTTTTGAAATCCAAACCGTAGGTAGGATATTGAGAATGCCAGAAGCGAAACATTATGATAATGATAACTTGAATAGAGCTTTTGTGTATTTAAATACGAATGAATTCGATGTTAATCAAGAAACTTATAATCCCAATATTATTAAATCCATAAATGTTAAAAGAAAAGCCATTTATAGTCCTTTAAAGCTTGCATCTTACTACAGGAATAGAGTTGATCAATGAGATGTGAGGGCCGATTTTTATGATTCATTGGAAAATATTTTATGTGGATATTTCGGCATAGAAAAATGAAAGTTGGTGGCTGGGATATATGAAAAAAACAAGAAAAAAATTGGTGAGAAAATTGACATAAAATGATTAGACAATAAGGATGAAATTATTCTTAATAAAGAAATAGATGTTAGTTTCTTTGATCAAATGCCTCAAGAGAAGATTGAGACTAATCAGAATATCAGAGCTAATCTTTCTCAAAACGATCTACAATTCGCTTTTGAAAATTTAATCAGAATAAATTTACAAGGGTTCGCGCCTAAAAGATCAATTCCTATAATAAAAAAAGCATTATATGATCGATTTGGAGAATACATGAGTCTTAATCTAGCATGAAATGGAGCTATCTATATACAAAACGTTGTATTGAACAATGTAGAAATTTTCTCACAACTATTGAATCAGTCAGTTGAGACTTATAAACCAGAAAAGGAAAAGGAATTATTGAAGCAAATGAAAGAATCTGAGAAGCGGGACGATAAACGAGAGATCGCGCAAAATAGGAATTTCAACCCCAATACTTATAAAAAATATAACTACAAAAAATCACTATATGAACCAGTTTATCTTCGTTTAGATAGTGAAATAGAAAAGTATTTTATCGAATATTTGGATAATAATAAAAAGGTTGTTCGATGGCGACAAAATGGTGATGAACACATGGAAACTAATTTTGGAATAAAATATGATGGATATTTAACTTTTCAGCCAGATTTTTTGGTATTATTTAATGATGGAAAAATTGGTATATTCGACACGAAAGCAATCGGAGATAGAGAAGAAAAAAATAAAATTAAAAGTGAGGCGCTACAGGAATATATTGTTGAACAAAATAAAAAGGGTAAAAAATTATTTGGTGGTATAGTTGTAAAAGATGGAGAGCATTTCAGAATCAATCAAAAAGAAAAATATGTCTCTTTTAAGGAAAAGGCTGATGATTGGGAATATTTTACAATTTAAATTAACTCAATGATTTCGTTTAAAGATTTTGCTTATAAAATACTTCTTGAAGCAAAGAAACCTCTACATTATGAAGAAATAACAAAAATTGCTCTAAAACAGTGATTAGTGACTGATGGAAAAACGCCTGCTGCAACTATGTGTGCACAATTGGTAGTAGACACAAATACGAAAAAAGAACAATCTAGATTTATAAAAGTTTGACCGTGAACATATACAATCAATAGTGCTATAAAAAATATAACCAAAAAAATAGGGAAGAAAAAAAGCCGCTTATTGCTCAGTCTGTTTCGACGAAACAAAAAGGAGATATTGCAGAAGCTCGTATTGCAGAATTAATTACTTTGTATGGCGAAACACAATTGTCGTGTTATAGACCGATATCAGATGATGAAGGTATTGATCTTATTGTAAAAGAAAAATGAACTTTAAGAACAATGTATTTCCAAATCAAAAGCCGTTTTACTCCAGATGTAAATAAGGTATTTACGGCTACTGTTAAAAAATCTTGAGTATTGTCAAAACATAGTATGTGATTGATTTTTTGTAATTTTGATACATCAGATGGTGATTTACGAGATTACGTCCGATACGTCCCTGCACCTGATTTTATAAAGTATGCTATTGATCTTCATGATCATTATGGTTTTGTAGCTGGGAGAACGAGAAAATGAGAGAATAAACGAGATGCTTATTTAATAGAAAAGCGCCAGTTGGCAAATAAAATTGTAGAAGATATGAAGAAAATATGATAAATATACCAGCGAAATAAATCAAGATATATTAGTTTTAAAATAGAGCCTTTCGGCTCTTTTTTTATTCTTCCTCTTCGTTCATACAATCTTCCAATATCGCTATAGTCGCTTCGTCTAAATCTTTCTTCCGAGCATCTGGTCATTGCTCAGCGCGGATTTTTGCCATCTGTTTTGTGTTCGCATCATACGAAGGATCTCATGGTGTTTTTGGATAGAAAATAAAAAAACTTCTCTATCCTAAGACGAAAAGTTTGTGGTTGTCACATCTCTCCTTCTCAGGCTGGATGAAGCACCTTACCGTGAAGCAGGTTGCTGAGATAGTACGAACGAGCCAGTGCTCTCCTATCTACTCTTGATGTGGTGTGAGTATAGGGATTGTTTTTATGTTTGCAAGAGAATATTTGACATTTATTGGGAAATATGTATAAATAAAACCATCAAAGAGATTAATGAAATTTATGGAGATATTTAATTTGTAAACACAAAGTATATCAATGGGAAAACCGATAAAATTTAGTAAATATTTTTGAGTAGATTCCAAAAAGATGGACGAGATATGAGCCTTAGACATCTTTATTAGTTTTGATAATCCTTTATTTATAGATCCATTTCTATTATCAATTTCTAAAGAATATAAATGATGGTACAAAAATATAGTTGAATACTTGATATTTTTAAAAATAAACAATGACAACATTAAATGAAAATGAGCAGAAAAAGCTTATTTTAGCTTCCATGAAATAAAAGAAACTCATTTATGATATATTCAAGGAAATAGCGATAAATGATCATGACTTTGACCAAAGTTTGTCAGAGAATTAAGACACGCTTTGAAATATTTGGAGCAATCCACAGATGAAGATATTCGTATAGAAAAACTAACATTATTTACAAAATATGTTTGAAGAGATAAAATCAGCGATTTTATAACTAATTTAGTATTATCAGATATAGCAAAATTTACTGAAAATGTATGTAATAAGGGAAATATTGTGCCAGAGAAAACAAAGAATATTATAATACAAAATTGTTTCTTTGATAAATCAAAAAAAATACGATTACCAAAGAGTTTTAAATTGCCCATTTATAATTGAAAATATATTCTTTTAATGCCAGAAGTTATTTTGACCACCACCGATGATTTTTTAAATAAAAAAGACTTTAATAAAAATTTATTTAATCATATCCCTCAATCTCTACAAAACGATGAGTTAAAATTTAAATTTAATCTGATTCTTAAACAAGAGATTCTTACGAAAGAAGAAAAGCTTACTCAATTATTATCTCTAGTAATAGATAATCCTGATATATACAAAACGTATACAGAAATAAAAGAAAAGGATTCTTCATCTGCATTAAAAAAGAATAAAGAAGAGATAAACGAACATAAGGACTTGTTGGCAAAAATACCAACTATCAATAGTTTTCGAAAAGATTTTAATCCAGACAAATCTCAGAATAGCTTAGAAGAAGCGTATAGATTAATTGCACAATTTAAGCAGAAGATAGAAGAGAATTGACTATATAAGACATTTTATAAAAACGATAAAGATATTTTTTCTGAAAAACAAATACAATTACTATTCACATTGTCATGGTGATATTCTAAATTTTGTGTAGATGGGGAGGTTGATAACGGCTCTTGACCGGTGGATTTTAAAGTTTCAAAGTGAGCAAATAATACAACCATCATAGAATTTAAATTATGAAGTAATTCGAGATTAGAACATGGATTAACAACACAATCTAATAAATATGGAAAAACAAATAATACCGTAAATATAGTAAGAGTAGTTTTTTGTTCTAGTAATGAACAAATAGAAAGAACTGAAGAAATAATTAAGACACACAACTTAAAAAATGTTATCATGATAGATATTCAAAAACAAAAATCTGCATCTAAAATTTAATTGATAAAACGAAAAAATGGAAAGTAAGTCTAAATATATTGTTGTTTATACCTTTGAGTTAGATTGAATAGAATTGTATATAAACAAAAAAGACTCTTTTGGTATTAAAGAAAAGAATCTAAAAGACTTGTCATTATTGCAATATGGTAATATCTATTGAGATAGAATTTCTATAAAAATAGATTGGAAAAAATCAAAAATAACGAAAGAAAGTGGTTGAAGTTATCTTATGAACTCGCTATATTGAACGATAAATATATGATTTCCTAAAGATCTTGGGAAAAACTATGATTATCGAAAATTTGATTCATATTTTAGGTGTTTTGTTCATTTGATTTTTTTTATTCTCAATATATCTCTTCCTGGGTCTTTTGATGTTTGAAGATGTAAATACAAATTTGCTAATATGGGTTTGATAAAATATAATGAGTCAAAGAAACCATATAAGGTGAGCGAGATATTTGAACAATGATGAGAATTCAATATTTTGGGTGACGAGAGATTTTACCAAATGTATCAACAAAAAATAATAAAGGTAGATGAAATATCATTAAAAAAAGTTTCTGAACGAACACAGAAATTCGGGTTATGGTTTAATCCTCTATCGTCCGAAGAGAATAGACTTGAATCTGCTATATTTGGGCTATTTCATCTCTTCTTAAATGAAAATTTGGGTAATGAATCTCTTCTACAGGTTTTCTATCTCTCTCAAATTTTGGAGGCGATATATAGCACACCAGAAGATAGAATAATGAATACTTTGTTTAATAGGATTAAAATTTTGATAAAAATAGATGAGGTTACAATTAAAAAACTAAAAAAAATAATTAACAAATTTTATAATTTAAGAAGTAAATACGTCCATTGAGAGTATAATATAAACAATCCTATTTTGTTTGATAATTTTATTGATGATGAACATTGAATCAGAAAAATATGGGATGATATAATGGAAAAAGATATTGATGTTATATATGCCATAGTATTTGCATCATTTCAGAAAATCATAGAAAAATGACTTACAAAGATAGAATTTGAAGAAAAGCTAATTGTTTAATATTATATTTTTTACGCCTGAATCATCAGTCCAAAAAATAACTATAGAACGATGAACTGCCGCTTGCAGGGCGAGGAAGAGATTGAAGGAGTAGGGTGATATGACTAAAATATAGAGGTCTATAGGTGTTAACTGAGCCTTAAATCAGGAGATACAAGAAGGAAATTTATATAAATAAACAATAAATATGAAAGAAATTAATTGAAAAATCACGAATGAAAATCTTTTGGATTTGATAAATGATTTGTCAGAATCTAAATTAAGTGCACAAACAAAAATCTATAATTCAGTAGATATTAAAGCATCTTGGATTATATTGTTTTTGTGAGCAATTATTGCGTTTTTGTTTAATTCAAATATGACTATAGTTTATGTAGTTAGTTCAATATTGTTTGTTTTGTCGATTACATTTAGTATAGTTGTTATTCGACCTAGAAAGTTGAAACTGGGTGTTAATTTGAGTTGACTTACAAAAAAGTATCGGAATCAAAATGAGTCAAAAAACAGTGTTTTAAAAGAAATAGTTTGAAATATAAATGATTCTACTGACAGCAATGGAAAATTAATCGAACTTAAATCAAAACGGTTAAAAAGATCGTTGATTATGCTGTCAATTTGAATATGAGTGATCGTAATTTATAATCTGAGCATATATTTTTATAACGTAATAAACTTGATATTATGTCTGAAAATCGCAAATTAAATTCTAATAATGAAAAACACAAAGTCGAGAATCCTCCTGAAAAGAATCCTGAAACACAAGATGTTTACACTTGTTCTTCTTGAAAATATGAAAATAAGGTAGTAGATTGAAAAACGGAAAAAAAAGGAAAAAAAGTATAGAAAATTTACAAAAAAACTTTCCTAATCATTCCAGATACTTATCTTATTAAAGAGGTAAATTAAATGTTTTTACCAGAGCTTAATAAAAGTCTTAATTCAATAGAAACCCTATCCTTGAATTTTTGTAAGGATGATGGTTTTTCGTTAACATAACCTCTGACATAATCTATAGAGTAAGGTAATATTGTTTTCACTTCTTTTTTTGATAATCCTTTTTCTCTATTCGCCCATGACGTCGTTGTATATTTTTTCTCAAGTTTTGTTTGATTTTCCTCACATATTTGCATGCTGTAATATCTATTAGCAGACCATCTTTCTTTATTTGTTACAATTTCATTTGGAACAAATAAAATTGGTTTTCATGTCTTGTCGAGCGGAACAAAATCGTTAAGAGAAATCCATCTACTTCCATTCCAGTATTTTCAAATTTTTTTGGATACAAGATTGGTTATTCAAAATAATTTGCATTGATATTGAGTAAAAACAACAAGTTCTTTAAGGATAATGTTCGTTATGATATCTGATATTTTGTCCTTATTGATATTGTCTACCAAGATCAAAGTATCTTCTATTCCTTTAATTTTATTTTGTGATATGAGAGATCTTACAAGATGATCTTCATAAATTGCAGTTATCGTTTCTTTTCAACAGGCTTTGCCAGCAGATTTTCAATCTGAATAGCCAAGATGGGTATAATTTTTCTCATGTGTATTATCCCATAATTTTAACAAATCATCTAAAGACCCATGTTCAATCATATTTATTGTCTTTTTTCGAAAAGAGACTATCTTATGATCCATTTCTTTATAAAACTTTTTCTTATTTACTCTAATAAGCAATGGGTTTATAAATAATTCTGTATCCGTAGATAGGTCTACGTCAATAAAAGGTAATAGTGTAGGTAAATGAAACATTTGTGATATTTTCATAATATTTTTTATACAATATAAAAGGCCCCGTTTTCGCGGGGCTGGAAAACTATCCTACTGGAGGACATTTGTCTGGACCATAACTGTCCTTGTTTCTAATTTTTCAATCTCTTCAGTGAATAACCAGTTCTGTCTTGAGATCGATAGCTCTTTGTCTTCAAAATTGACGCGCTTCTTCCTGAGTATTAGCAAGATGACTTGCTCTACTAGATCAAGAAATTTTAGCTTGTCGCCCTCATCAAGAATGAGGGGTAACATGTACCGTTGGTTTTCCCATGGTAAAATTTAATAAAAAGATAAAGCTTTCGGGGCTTTACCTTTGAGTAACTATTTTGGATCAATATCCTGTTGCATTAAATCTTTGATTGATTATACACTAGGTCCTGAATTAATCTTAATAGCTGAGGTGTAAAGCCCCGGCTATTTGTGTTATATTGAATTTTCATCTCCATGTCACAAATAGTATTTTCTTGTTTTTGTTTGCTATGTTCTCATAGCACCTAGAGTATAATCTTGCTACGAAAAAATGCAAGAGATTTTTGTTTTTCCTTCCGATTGAAAAGTAGGCGTAGTTGTATAAAGTAGAAAATAATTTGTGGGTATTGAATAAAGAAGAAGTATAAATTATTGAAAAAAGTATAATAAATGTATTTTAATTTTTTTGGAAAAAATGAATGATCTCTTTGTTTGAATGAAAGATGCTTTTAATAGTAGATTTGGAAGTATAATGTATGGAACCCTCATTATTACTTGGCTTACAACAAACCGAAAATTTTGGTTTGTCTCATTTTTTATTAATGAACAATATATTCGAAATAAATATGAATTACTTAAAAGTGAATACATATATAGTTTGTATTCTTTTCATGATATTTGGTCTTTTATTTGAGTTTTGTTAAAATTAGTTCTTATTCCAGCTCTAGTTACTTATTTAGTCCATTGGCAATTCTATAAAATAGAAAAAATAGTATATGCTAAATGATTATCTAATAAAACAGAAAAAAAGATTTTAAGGGCTAAAGAAGATGAAAAATATCAAAAAATAATTGGTAGAGTTGAAGAAGAAAAAAGTAAAAATTTAAACAAACAAAAACAAAATTTTGAAAAGGAAATAGAGATAAAATCCAAAAAGATTAAATCAATGGAAGAAAAGTGGAGTGAAGAATATAAAGAGGTTAGTAGATTAATGATGTTTGAATCAAGTATGCATGAATTGGAACGTGTTCTATATTCAAAAAATGGTAGAATTAATATATCGGACTTTTCTGATAGATGAAAGAATATTAGTGAACAGAGTTTGTGATTTTTAGATTCCAATGGACTCATAAATATAAATACAAAGGAACAAACAATAAGTGCAACAGAAAAAGGAAAGTTTTTTATGAAAAACTTTATTAATAAATAATTATTTCTTATGATAGATAAAAAGAGCCTCTAGGCTCTTTTTTCTTTTATTGAAAAACTAGTGGGCTTGTGTAAAGTAAAGGGTGATTTATCTTGTAAAAAACCACCATGCAAATTTCTCCAACAGCTCTTTTCTGTGTCGGTCTCATCACTCTCTGTGTAGGTTACATCTTCGTAGAACTTCTCCGATGAGATAAATATTTTCTGAGAAACTCATTGAAGAGAAATAATAATTATCGACTAGATAGAGTGATTCATTATATCATACGATGAGTGCTAATCAATATAGTGTTTTTCTATATGAATTTTTACGTAGGTAATCTACCAGAACTCGCAAACTCTTTTACTCTTGCTTGAAAGCTAGCTAGTATCCTTGGACCTACTACAACTTCTGTACAAAATATTAAAATGATAATGTTCGCTATATGATATTTTATTTTATTGTTGGCAGTTATGTGATGTATATTCTGTATCGTGAAATATATCCCTAAAATGTTTTCTGGAAAATCGAAGAAAAAAAATCAGAATAATTAATTTTTAAAAAAATCCTCACTCCCACATGGCAAAAAAACCGATGCACTTAGACTTGAAGAAATGAGCCTTACACAAAGAACTTGGTGTAGCACAAGGGAAGAAGATCCCCGCAGCTAAACTTGCAATCAAAGCATCTGACTCTCCACTGGAAAAGAAGAGGAAACAGTTCGCTATCAATGCGAGAGGGTGGAAAAAGTAGACAACCCCCTCTTCGTGGAGTCAACAGTCACTGAAGTTCCCCTTGAGAAAGGGGATACCCCGCCAAGCGGCGGGGAGAGGATTTAAAAAAGAAAAAATAAATTTATTTGCAATTTGAATATATTTCATTATACTATATTCACTTTTGGGGACTTCCCATCGATCCCTGCGACACTGCAGGGTGATAATAATTACTAAAGATTCAACAGCTGTTTGAGTCTTTTTTTTATCGTTCAAAAATCTTTTTCATCCAGCTCTCAGATCTTTCTTTGAAATCTGTTTTTGTGGAGCATCTTGATCTGATAGAGAAGAGCGGTCCCTTTTGTTCCGTGGAGCGTATATTCGCAGAATCGTGTTCATATCTTTGATTTACTACTCAATGGTATGATGATGCAGGAATCATCAGAGAGTTTTTTCAAAATCAAAATAGGCCTGCGAAAAGATTCTCACTTGCCGTATGCTTCGGTGCGGATGTTCATTCATAAACTACACCGTCGGATATCTCCTTCCCTGAAATAGATCGTAGAATATTTATTATGAATATTTTTTTTCTGAATATTCCATAGATCAAATTGCTGTTCTGTTTCCATTCTTATCTCCTTCCGTATAAAATATCGCGTATAATCCAATTGTAGTAAACTGGTTTTATTTGTCAATCTTATTTTTGACAAAATGATGGTGGGAGTGGCGGAGTTTGCTTTTGGATTACTTATTTTTGATTCGGCTATATTTGGTTGTATTTGGCTATATGTTCTCTTGTTGAAAAATAGGTGGGCTTGTGTAAAGTGAAGATGAAAAATAATATGAAAAGAAATCCCCAGAAAAAATTCAGATATATTTCTTTTAAATAAAAAACTCCTCATGTTCATATCCAAATCCCTCTTCAAAGAATTTACCCAGTCACCAAAACTTGCCTGGTACTACGTCAACGACAAAGCCCTTCATCAGAAAATCCAGGAGGATACTTACGGTGGTATGGACTGAGCTGCTATGGGACAAACCGTCGAAGACATGGTAAAGAAACTCTATGCCGGCAAAACTATCGCTGAAGTAGAGAGTAAAAAAATCAACTACAAAAATCGACACAAATCATACGCTGAGCTCACGAGCAAAGCGCTAGCACAAAATCCTGACGTTGTCTATCAAGCAGGTTTCTGTACTGAAACGCTATTCGCGAAGACAGATTTTCTCGTAAAAAACGAAACAGGGAAATATGATCTCATGGAAGTAAAAAGCAAGAATGGAATCAGGTCTACGAATAAAGCGCAAACCCTCCTCGATGAATTATCAACCGATGTCAGCTTCCAGAAATATGTTTTGGAAAAAACCTTGGGTGAGAAATTCTCAGGAAACTGTTATGTTGTCTATCTCAATAAAGAATTTCTGAAACACGGAGAAATAGATCCAAAGGATATTATCTTACAAGAACTGGTAAATAACGATCTCATGACTGACGACGCGATAGAATCAATTTTAGCGACGATGGAAAGCGATCTCTCGCTGAGTCTAGAAGACTTCAACAAAAAATATCCCTACGATGGTTCAGATTATTTTACCTATTTCGGAAAAGAGCCACCAAAAAAAAGCATCCGAACTATCGCCGGCATCGTCCAAGGAAAAAAGAAACTTCTCTATGAACTAGGAAAAATATTGATCTCTGATCTCACCGACGAAGACATCCTCACGATTCTCTCCAACAAGGACGGCTCAGAAAGTAAATCATCAATATATATGAATCTCCGAAAACAAGGAGAGGAAGTGATAGAAAAACAGACGATAAAAAATATTTTTGACTGACTTAAATTCCCATTATTCTTCTACGACTACGAAACCGTAGCGACTCCGATCCCGCTCTTCGACGGAACGAAACCATGGCAAGCAGCAACTGTCCAGTACTCACTCCACAAGATGGACGCTGATGGAACGATCACCCATTATGAAAACATCATCGGACTCCAAGCACCAGATATAAAAAAAGTTGTCGACCAATTCGTTCACGACGTTGGCACTCCCCAAGGGACATTTATCGCATGGAACAAATGATTTGAATGTAGCAGAAATAACGAAACCGCAGCGATGTATCCTGAGTACAAAGACTTCTACGACCAAGTAAACGCGCAGACCTATGACCTCATGGATATCTTCAAAAGTATGCAATATTTTCATCGCGATTTTAGCGGTAGCGCATCTATCAAAAAAGTTTTGCCTGTACTTACAGATATTAGCTATGATGATCTTGAAGTCGGTAACGGCTGAGTAGCCACCAACTTACTCCAACAAATAGTCCTCGGAACTATCGACGAAAAATCTTACGAAGCCACCGTTAAAAATTTACTCACCTACTGCGAGCAGGATACGCGAGCAATGGTAAGGATATGGGAAGTGGTGAAAAGTAAAATAGCAATATAGTGACTAAAGTTCTCCTTGAGAAAGGAGATACCCCGCCAAGCGGCGGGGAGAGGATTTATAAAAAAAGAAAAATTAAAAAAATCCCGGAGTTACCGGGATTATAAAATTTAGTTCATTGACATGTTGCGAAACATCATACTTACACGGATATCGTTGATAGCAAAGAAAGCATTTTTAATACCAAACGTTTCTTCATAAATTTCTACAAGAGGGGGAAGTATACCGTTTTTAATATTTTGTAAGCTTCCCTTACATTTGTAAATATGTGCAATATCTTGTTCGTCATCAAAGAGTACAATAATCTCTATAGATTTCGTATCGTAAAATGTTTCTATGATTCCCTTAATCTCTGAGAAATTGTTGGTCTGAATAGCTATATACATATCAACAGAAGGATCATCTTTTTTGATGCGAAATATAGGCATAACATCATAGGGTATTGCACGATCGTGTGTAGCAAGATATTGTCTTTTGTTTTTTATATTTGTTTGATGCCAATAGACTTTAACAATTAAAGTGAATCTTTTCATAATAAATATTTTTTATTTTTGTTTAAAATACTATATATGTTAGCAATAAAAAGTCAATGGATAGTAAAAAAGAAAAATAAAGTAGACCAGGGCTTGACTTCTCTTGTAAAATGCGTATACTATTTTAATGGAAACACCAAAAAACCCAATCATTGATTATTTCATACAAAACGAAAGAGAAGAAATAAATAATGAATTTCAAATCCCCAAGGATTGATATTTGTAGAGAAACACATAAAGTACCTTTTACAAATTTATTTTATTATAAAAAATTACTATGGATATAAATAACAAAAAAATATTACTCGCTGATGCTTCACAAAATGGTAATTTCAAAATGGGAAAATATTTCCAAGAATTGGGAATTCAAAAAGAAAATATTATTATAGTCACCAATTGATTGGACATGGTAAACAAAACCAAGGAAGAATTATTTGATCTTATTATTATGAATACAAGATTGGATATTATTTCTGGTGTAGATGCCGCTCAACAAATAAAAGAGCACTTACAATGAAATGCTCCAAAGATCATCGCATATACCTCAGAGAAGGTTGAATGAGAAAATAATTTTGATGAAGTGGTATGTAGATCATCACACCCAGAGATCTTTAGAAGAAAAGTATTGGATATACTCAATGCAAATCAGATTAAAAGTTAAAATATATATATAAAGAAGTCTTCGGACTTCTTTTTTGATTGCAAAAAAATTACACTTCTATATTGTTATATTATATTTATTTTCTATATATCTATCATGACATTTATCACTGAGTATCAAAAATATCTTTGCGCGCTGTATAATGAAGTGTATGCAGATGAAGAAAACGAGGAAGAAAATGAAGATGAAAAAAAACAAAAAGAAGACGAAGAAGATGAAGAGGAGATGGAAAGAGAAGAAGAGGAAGAAGATGAAGAAGTACTTTTGATGAAATCAAAATCAGCAGTAAGATAGTTTTTTTTCTTGTCAAAACTATTTTTGACAAAAGGATTGAAATAGACAAAGAGATAGCTATGCTATAATCACATTTATTTTCAATAGGCGTAGAGTATGCTCAATCTTCAAGATATATCAGACGACCACAAAGATAGTTACAAAGTACTTTTGGACAAACGAAAAGATAACGCGGACGCTATCTATTTTTTGAAATCTTTGGACGAAACCGACGATTGTTGTTTTCTGACAGGAAAAGCCGGGACAGGAAAATCTACACTGATAAAAGATGTGATAGAGTTTTGTAGAGAGATCGGGAAGCCACCATTGGTACTTTGATCTACAGGTATATCAGCATTAAATATCGGTGGCCAAACGGTCCACTCATTTTTTTCTTTATGAATAGAAAATGTTTTTCCCAAAGAAATCAAACCCTATCTTATCGACAAAAAAAATAAAAAATATAAACTCAAAAAAGCAAAAGTGCAGACGTTACTCAACGTACCTTTTGTTATCATCGACGAGATCGGTATGGTCAACGCAAATACCGTTGACTGCATAAATCTACTGATGAAATATTATCTCGCTGAAGCGACAGGAGATCCAACGCTCATCAAAAAACCATTTGGCGGTAAGCCCGTGATTTTTGTTTGAGATGTTTTCCAATTGCCACCCGTAAGCACCACCGAATGGAAACAAAAATTTGGCGAAGAATACGCAAGCGAACGATTTTTTGATTCCGTCACTTTCAAAAAAAAACTTGCCTACACGACGATAGAACTCAAAAAAAATTATAGACAAGAATACGATACATTTTTCTGAGAGATGTTGGACGCGATTAGAAATGAAACTATCTCCGACGATCACCTTTCAAGGCTCAATAAACAGCTAGGACAAGCCACACACGACGTGATTCAGCTCTCCACACATAGGGGCAAAGTAGATGAGATAAACAATCAAAAGATAAGACAATTATCTGGACAAGAATACATATACGAATGACTGACCGACGGATATTTTCCTGACGGCATGAAGAAGACGGACAATATTTTGAGACTCAAGAAATGAGCAAAAGTCATGATGGTGACCAATGATATTTTAGGGAAACGAATAAATGGTTCGATGTGAATAGTTCAAGATTTATGAGAAGAATATGTGGATGTGCAGATAGGTGCAGAAGTATTTACGGTTGGTTCAGAGACACGAGCAAACAAAGAAATTACCGTCTCTGGAAGATGAAAAATTACGGAAAAAATATTGTGAACGTACGATCAGTTTCCTCTCAAATTGGCCTACGCTATCACCGTCCATAAATCGCAGGGGATGACATTTGACGCGTGCAATTTAGATTTGTGCAACACATTCACGGGTGGACAAGCGTACACAGCATTGAGTAGATCAAAGAGCTTGTCTGGGATTACTTTGCTCAACAAAATAGAAAAAAGACATTTGTTTTTCCATCCTTCGATCAAACCATTTATACAAAATACTCCACCAACATCTTCAATCCAAGAAAAAGATATTTCTACATACATACAAAGTTTTGAATAATATTCACGCATTGAGTATATATTTTTACTTGCTTGTTGTTTTCATATGATTCACAAAATACAGACAGTAGGAAGTTATTATGTCTCCTTAGAAGTCAAAACAGTAAAATGAGAACGCTGTCTTTGTATTTCAAAAGATGCTTCACTCCTGACTTTCAATCACGCAGAGACGAAACAGCTCAACGCTATCATTCAATCTGTCGATGCAGGAAATTATGCGCTCAAAGAATATGGTATCGTAAAAAAATGATCAGAAAATATTAATTCAAAAGGAGAAGTGTATAAAATATTTATCAGTGAATTTAGAGGAATCAAAAGTTTTCAGATTAGGCAACGAACGGTCTCTCCGACCTATAGTGGTTTTGGTAAACTCGGAATTACGCTTCCGACCCACAAGATAAAAGAACTTCAGATGCACCTTAAAACGGTAATGGAGGAGTTTGAAAGTAGTAAAAATGAAAAATAGAAAGTAATTGTTTGAGGATTTTAAATTGAAAAGCAATTCTACTTCTATACACTCAAACTAATTTACTTCTCCTTATGACATGATAAAATCATATCGTTCACTCGCCGAAATCTTGGATATTTTTTCCATAACTTTGTCTACCGCCAAAAAGATTATCAAAAAACACAAAGTAGATACCTTCACAAGTAAAGGTCTCAAGGTCCATGTAAAGGATTTTAACAAAGCATACACCAAGCATTATAATCCATCACTGTTTGCAAAAGCTAAATAGCTATTTAGTTAGCACCCGGGTGGAAGAAAATATCACCCGGGTGCATACCCAACACCTATTGAAATTTCAAGACGCATTATTATAATTCACCTGTTGCCACTAAGTTACAGACATAAAGGAATGAGATACTAATCTTTTAGTATCTTTTTTTTGTTGTATGGTAAATAAATCCCCCATTCCGCATCGGCGGATTCCCTCCGACTACGCGAAGGACAAGCCTCCCCCTTTTTCCCCCGACTTCGCGGAGGATAAATCAAGGGGGTCACTAGTGACTAAAGTTCTCCTTGAAAAAGGAGATACCCCGCTGTACAGCGGGGAGAGGATTTGTTAAAAAAAGAAAAAATAAATTTTAAATTATAAATTATCATCATGATCCAAAAAGTAAAAACTTACGCCAATGTCGGACTTGAATGACACGAGATTGTCGTCGAAGCAGACTCAAGTAAATCCTTGCCTACGATAGAGATTGTAGGCCTACCAGATGCAGCTATCAAGGAGTCAAAAGAGCGTTTGAGAGCTACTTTTCGCAATGCAGGCATCCAGCTTCCAAATAGAAAAATTGTTCTCAATCTTTCGCCCTCAGATATCAAAAAAGTCGGGACAAGTTTTGATCTACCGATGGCAGTCGCGATATTATTTCTCATTTTTGAAGACAAAATAAAATTACCACAGCAGGAATTTTTATACTTTGGTGAGCTATGATTGGACGGTAGCGTGAAACGCGTAAACGGATTGTTGCCTTCGGTGATTAGTGCTATGCATCATGGATATAAGCATTTTTTCGTGCCGGAAGAAAATGTCTATGAATTGGAATATGTGCCGGGGATATATATTTACCCAATTGGAAAATTTGATCAGATGATAGAATATTTTTTAGAAAAAAAAGAATTTTTTTGTATCGACCAACCCAAAAACATTGAAGATTTATATCAGCAAAGTGATCTTTTCGAGGTAGATTTTGCACATATCAAAGGACAACTCATTGCCAAAAGAGCATTGGCAATTGCGGCTGCAGGACTCCATAATGTGCTCATGGTAGGCGCACCATGAAGTGGAAAAACTTTGCTCAGCAAAGCGATGCCGAGCATTTTACCGCCATTGGGTTTCGAAGAAATATTAGAAGTTTCGCAGGTATATTCACTCGTCGGTAAGTTATCAAAAGATATTCCGCTCATTACCAGGAGACCATTTCGCCAGGTCCACCATACCGCTTCCAAGATTTCTATTGTCGGCGGGTGATCACAATTGACTCCCGGCGAAGTTTCATTAGCACACAAATGAATTCTGTTTTTCGACGAAGTCACTGAGTTTCCGCGCGAAGTTTTAGAGGTACTTCGTCAGCCACTGGAAGATAGATCTGTGGTGATTTCGCGCGTCGCGGGTACGATTCAGTACCCAGCAAATTTTATGTTTGTCGGTGCAATGAACCCATGCAAATGCTGATATTACAAAGATTCTGAAAAAGCGTGTTCGTGTTCGCTCATGGATATCAAGCGTTATCAAAGCAAAATTTCTGGACCACTTCTGGACCGTATTGATATGATTTTGGAAATCCCGCGCGAGGATATCGACAAGATTTTAAATAATATCGCCGAAGAAAATTCATCCACTATCAGAGACAAAGTAATTAACGCATGGAAGATTCAACAACAAAGATTTCTTTGACTCACCATCACATCCAATGCACAGATCACATCAAAACATATCGACGAACTGATTCCTCTCGACCAAGATTGTAAAGATTTTCTTGCCACGGCATCCAGAAAACTCATTCTCTCTACGAGAGTAGTTCATCGTACCATAAAATTAGCAAGAACTATAGCCGACATTCAAGGCCAGGATTTCGTTACCATCAACCATTTAGCTGAAGCGTTGCAGTATCGTTCAAAAACGATGTTTGTAGAAGCAGAATAAATTTCGAATTGTAATCGTAACGAATTTATATATAAATTCGTTATATTTACTTTCTATAAAAAACATATCATGCTAGCAAATCAATGTGTATCAATAACTGATTTAAGATTCAAAACCAAAGAATGTCTTGCTGGATTATGACGCCACGAAAAATATGTGTTTATAAATAATAAGCCTGTTGCTGTGCTTGTAGATATAGCCAAATTTGAAAAATGGAATTCATTATTTGATTTTGATAAGGAGAACATCGACCAGAAAGCATTCGTTAAGTATTTAGCACGTACTTCAAAAAAATGACCAAAGCCCGACAGAAAAAAATAGATAATTTACCCATGAATATGAAAATAACATTACTTCATATCGTTCAGGATATTATTTTGCTTCGCCTCTCATGATATGACTTAGCACCCTTACATGGAACATCATGACTGCGAAGAATCAGGAAATGAAAATTAAGAATAATTTTTACCCAAGAATGAAATGTCTGAGTAATTAAAAAAATTGACGTAAGAGGTAATGTATATAAATGAATGTAATGTAGTAGCACCCGGGTGAAAAATTTTCACCCGGGTGCTTACCAAAAAGCTAATTTACGCCTGGGTTTTGTCATTGAAATCGCCTAGGAAATGAGTATTATCATAGATAATATTTTACCTGGTTCAGTATTGTTATGAAAAAACTCGCCCTGATTATCCTCGACGGATTTTGAATAAATACTAAAACTCCAAAGCACAATGGAATCATTCAAGCAAATTCTCCTGTATTTAAAAAACTATTTACTCAATCATACGCGAAGTTAGATGCTAGTGGTAAATCAGTTGGATTGCCTGATGGTCAGATGGGAAATTCTGAGGTTGGACACATGACTATGGGTTCATGAAGAATCGTTAAACAAAACCTAGTAGAGATAGAAGAAATGCTCGACAATAAAAGTTTTGCGAAATTGCCAGAATTCAAAGCTGGTATTGCTCACTGTAAAGAAAATAATTCTACATTACATATGTTGCAATTGTTTTGACCCGGTGGCGTACATGCTATGGATTCACATTTGAAAAAAATATTAAAATTAATCCCCAAAGAAATAAATGTTTCTCTTCATTTTTTTATAGACGGAAGAGATCTCGCACCAACGAGTGGATTAGCTTTGATGATAGATTTTGAAAAATTTCTTACTAAGTTTCCAAACGTTAAGATTTCAAGTCTATCATGAAGGTATTATGGTATGGATAGAGACAATAACCGAGACAGAATTCAAAAATCATATGATGAAATTGTTTTTGGTCAATTACAAACCAGCGATACACCAAGCGAATATATCGCGAAACAATATGAACAAAGTATTACTGATGAATTTATCAAACCTGTAAGTTTCACGCGAGGAGATCAGATAGAGGATGATGATGCAGTTTTTCATCTCAACTTCAGATCAGATAGAGCAAGACAAATGACACAAGCAATTATGGTTTCTATCGATGAAAAAATAGCCAAAGAATATCCTACACGAGACAAATATTTTTTGGTAAAAAGATTAAATAATGTTTATTTTGCAGCGATGGCAAAATCATACAAAGAATATGATTGACCGATATTTATCAAAGAACTAAATCTTAAAAATATTTTATCTGAAGTGATTTCACGTCAGGAGCTTCGTCAACTTCATCTCGCTGAGACTGAGAAATTTGCTCACGTTACCAAATTTTTCAATGGAGATAAACATATCGTCTTTGATGGTGAAAAAGATATTCTTGTTCCTTCACACAAGGTAGAGACATATGATTTAGATCCAGATATGTCAGCAGACGAAATTTATGATCAATTTGTTACCAAAGCCAAAGACTTCGATTTCATCGTAGTCAATTTCGCAAACGGAGATATGATAGGTCATACAGGTAAGATGGATGCCGTTGTCAAAGCTATTCAAAAACTTGATAAAACAATCGGACATATGATTGATTTCTGTAAAAAAAATGATTATGAAATTATTCTCACTGCTGATCATGGAAATAGTGATGACATGTGAACGCCAGAAACACCTATTACTTCACATAGTACAAATCCAGTTCCTTGCCGATATATCAGTAAAGGAAAACCTCAGACTATCAAAAAAACATGATGACTTTCAAATATCGCCGCTACAGTTTTGAAAATTATGGGGATAGCTGTCCCAAAGGAGATGACAGGAAAACCATTAATCTAAAGTGACAAATTACAAGTTGTAGGTTTCAGGAACTTGCTCCCTGCTCCCTTGTACTTGCTCCTATAAATAATTTACATTTCAATTTCACTAGAAACATCCTTCTCACTATTTGGCAGAAGGGTTTTTCTTATTTTTTCGTCACGGTTCATCAAAATAATTGCATCCATATCATCGGGTTCTCGAATCTTTCCGAAAGTATTCAACATCTCAGAATGATGAAACGGAACGACATAATTGTTCGTCATTTTTTTATATTCTTCGTTGAATGTCTCTATGAAGTGAACGTTTTTCGTGATAGGAGAAATTACGATAACATCTGTTCCAATCAAATTCTTTTCATTAAATCGTTTACAAAACAGCTCAGAATAAAACTGAAGTGTTTCTTTCACCAAACCTCTCGCAAGTGGATTCGACTCGATGAAATCGTAGGTCTTGTACCAGTATTGGACGATACCATTATCTTTATACATTTGTTTTAGCGCTCACATTCACAAATTCAATGTATCGACCGCATGATAAAATCCGTTTTGGATCTTGATTGCTTTACAAGAATTTTCCGTGATATAGAGCAAGACAAAATTATCTTTTTTCAAATTATTTCTCAAGAAGAGGAGAGTATGAAACGATTGCGGAAGGATATTTATATTCTTAGTATCAAAGAGATTTCCATAGACAGAATTGATTGTATTCATTGTTGTTTTATCCAAAAATACAATATATAATCTGAAAAATACTTCACCACTTTCACCGATGACATGTTTTTTTTCTTCACCATCGACATGCACACTATCCACGTAGACCATAATTCTTTCTCCACCTACATCATTATGTTTTTTCGTTGCTTGGCATTTTTCTTCTATAATATCTTTGAGATCTTGATATGTAAATTTACTTTCAAACTTTTGAAATATATCAAACCTAAAAAACGAAAATCTGCTTTCGTCTAACATAAAATAATGTGTGTATTTGGGATATTCTCGGGATTCTTCAGTTATTTTAACAAGATCTTCATGAAGAATATATTGTAAAATTTGATCCTGTTCACGGATTTTGTAGACACGAAAACTTGGGTGTGACTCTGAGAGATGTTCGTATCGGATATAAAACAAAATCGCTCATTTACGGAGTAAAATCTATGTGTTTTTTGTTCAGTCGTCTTCAAGTGATTGAGTCTTAGAAACTTCTTCATATAAGGAAGCTAGTTCTTTCATAGTTTCAGAGATAGAAAATTCTTTTTCTGATGATGCAGTAACAAAGTCTTCACACATAGTACTCTCTAAAAAGATAAAATTATTTCTTCTTAGTTGTTTTTTTAGCAGTTACTTTTTTAGCAACCGGCTTGTCTGCCGCGGTAGATTTTTTAACTGCAACTTTCTTTGCTGGAACCTTTTTAGTTGACTTAACTTTCCCGCCTTGCGGGACTCCTTTGCTTTGCTCAGTCGCTTTTTTTGCTCAGTATTTTGGCTTAGGACCGTCAGCAATAATAGCTAAACAATCAGTTTTCGTCAAATCCGTCGCATCCTTTCATCCCTTAGGAATCTTATAGTTATTTCCATCAAATTTGATGTATGCACCATACAATCCATTAAGTACTTCTATCTTTTTTTCTTTATGATCAAATTCTTTGATATACTTATTTTTTTCTGTATCGATTTTTTTTGCAATCAATGGATTAGCTTCTTCCATAGTCACGGTATAAGGATCAAATATTTTTGGAAGCGAAACAAAGAATGTCTTATATTTCAAATAAGGTCAAAATTTACCTACAGCTGCAGTTACTCATTCGCCTTCATATTCTCCAATAATTCTTGGTAAGGCAAACAATGCTAAGGCATCTTCTAGGGTAAGGGATTCAATATTTTGTCCCGGTCTCAACGAAGCAAACTTAGGTTTTTCTGTATCTTGAGCAGTTCCAACTTGTACCATTGCTCCAAATCTTCCGATTCTTGCTACAACAGTTTTTCCTGTATTTGGATCTACACCGAGTGCTTTTTCTCAAGTTTGTTTTTCAGCAAATTCAATCGTCTTAGCGACTTCTTTGTGAAACGGTCAATAAAAACGTTCAATCATGTCTGTCCATTTAAAATTTCCTAATGCGATTTCATCGAATTCTTGTTCCACGCTCGCCGTGAAATTATAGTCCAAGATGTCTTTAAAATTCGCTACCAAAAAGTCATTTACAACCATTCATATATCAGTCGGGAAAAGCTTTTGTTTTTCAGCTCCCGTCATTTGTTGTTTAGTTTCAGCTTTGATGACTCAGAGCCTTAAGATCATTTCTTGATAATTTCTTTCATTACCGTTTCTATCTTCCTTTACAACATATCATCTCTTTTGTACGGTTGAGATTGTCGGTGCATAGGTTGATGGACGTCCGATACCAAGTTCTTCAAGCTTTTTAACCAATGATGCTTCTGTAAATCTTGGTGGGTGATTTTTAAATCTTTCTCCAGCAAGTATTTGTTGCATCGTCAATATTTCACCTTCTGTGAGTTTTGGTAACATTCCTTCTTGATCTTCATCATCTTCTTCATCTTTGGATTCAAGATATACTTTCAAAAATCCTTCAAACTTAATAACTTCACCACTCGCGATAAAGTTAAACTTATCGTTTGTTGATATATTTATCGTTGCTTTAGTTTTTTCTACTTCAGCTTGTGCCATCTGCGAAGCAATAGTTCTCTTCCAGATAAGCTCATATAATTTCTTTTCAGAAGCATCACCACCAGCCATATTATTTTCCATATGTGTTGGTCTGATACATTCATGTGCTTCTTGTGATCCTTTAGATTTGGTTATATACTTCGTAGGATTGGAAAATTCCTTTCCGTATCTTGTTGTAATCTCGTCTTGAGCAGCCTTGAGTGCAAACTCTGACATATTTACGGAATCAGTTCTCATATAGGTAATAAATCCTCATTCATATAATTTTTGTGCAACTTGCATCGTTCTTGCTACAGAAAACCCCAATTTTCTGCTCGCTTCTTGTTGGATAGTAGAAGTCGTAAATGGCGCAGAAGGAGATTTTTTTCCTGGTTTTACTTCCACATTTTCTATCGTATATTTTGCATCTTTGCATGATTCAAGGAATTTCTTTGCTTCGTCGGTAGTAGGCAATTCTTTGGAGAGTTCAGCTTTAAATTCTTTTTTTGCATTACCAACAAAATTACCAATTACCTTAAAGAATGATGCTGATTCAAATTTTTGAATGGCTCTTTCTTTTTCGACAATCAATCTTACTGCAACGGATTGTACTCTTCCTGCACTCAATCCCATTTTAATTTTTTTCCAAAGGACAGGTGAAAGCTCAAATCCTACAAGTCTATCAAGGATTCTTCTTGCTTGTTGAGCATCTACTAAATTCATATCTAAGAATCTTGGATTTTTTACTGCATGATCAATTGCTTCTTTTGTAATTTCATGGAAGACAATTCTTGCTGTCTTTTTAATATCTAATCCTAAAGCGTTGGCGACATGTCGCCCAATAGCTTCTCATTCGCGGTCTTCATCGGTAGCGATCCAGACTTTATCAGCCTTTTTAGCTAAAGCTTTCAGCTCGCTCACAACCTTGGTTTTGTCAGGAGAGATTACATATTTCGGTTCGAAATTGTTTTTAACATCCACACCGAGTTCTTTCTGTGGAAGATCTATTACATGTCCAAAGGAAGCCTTTACTTCAAATCCCTCCCCAAGGAACTTCTTAATAGTCGCAGATTTAGCTGGAGACTCAACTATCACTAAATGTTTCATAGAAATATATGTGAGAATAAAAGCAATAAGCGAAATACAATACTCTTGTTTACTGTATTCGCACCGTATTTCAACGGAAAAATAAATTTTCTGCCCGGGTGAAAACATTGACTTTTAAGGTGAAATAGTTATAGACTATTTAAACAAAAAAACAAAAAAATATGAAAAAAAAGAAAATTATTTTAATTAAACATGGAGAGTATAGAAATACTCCACCATTTGATTTGTCTGAAGACGGCAAAAATGATATATGCAAATTAGCTATAGAGATAATGCCAGAAATCAGAGGAAAAGAAATGTTGTGCATTACTTCCATGATAAGGTATGCAAGACAATCTACACAAATATTGCAAGAAATATGGCAAAAAAATGGTATTTCTGTAGTTTTTGAAGAAAGATATGAAGTATGGTCAGGAACTGATGCTCGTGATGAATTATCAGAAGGAGAGAAAATCGTTTTTTATGATTCTATTTGGTTTAAGAATTTTTTGGAAACAACACATCAGGAAGTGATTATAATCGTAACTCATAAAAAATTTGTTGAAGATTTTCTAAATTCATTAGAATTTCCAAACAGAAGTATAAAAAATGGGCAGGCGATCATAGCAGATTTGAAAATCAAAGAGCATGATGTAGTATAAAAACAATTAAGATAGGGTATATCCCTATCTTTTTTATTTGTTTTATTTTGGTAGGGTGGCCCCGGTGTTGCACCGGGGGACCACTTTCGCTGTATAGATTGCTCGAACTGAGTAAATCTATAACAAAAAAATATCTGATTTCTCAGATATTTTCTATATATTGTATTGTTTAATTACTTTTTGGTAGGGTGGCAGGGGATCGAACCCTGGACCACGTCCGCTGTACAGCGGACTTGCTCTATATATTTGAATTCTTAGTTGTATTTGTTAGGGTGGCAGGGGATCGAACCCTGGACCACTGGCTTAAAAGGCCATTGCTCTACCAACTGAGCTACCACCCCATAACAATAAGTTATATTTACTTTAATCTTAAACCGGACCACGTCCGCTGTACAGCGGACTTGCTCGAATCAACTGAGCTACCACCCCATGACAAAAAGTAACCAAAATTTTTATGACAAAAGGTTAATATACCAACCCTATCATCTTATTTTAGATGAAACCTTTGAGTTTTTTGTATATTTTTGAACTCACTTTTACTTTAACTTTAGAACCATCTTCTAATGTTATTTTTTTGTTAATCAAATTTACTTTGAATGTTCTTCTAGTTGCTCTCATAGAATGAGATCTCATATTTCCAGATCATGTTCATCTTCCAGTAAAATCACATACTCTTGCCATTGTAATTGAATGTAGAATGTAAAATGTAGAATTCAGAATTAAAAGTAAAACTCATTTCTGAATTATTATTATTTAGTTTCTTCTTTTTTATCATCTTTTGCTTCATCAGTAGGAGCAGCAGCTTTTGTTTCATCAACAACAGTAGCTACAACCTCTTCTTCTTTTTCTTCTACAGTAACAACAACAGTAACTATAGCTTGTTCTGGATCATCAAGTACTTCAACCTTATCAGAGAATTTCAAGTCTTTAACAAAGATAACGTCATTGGTAGTTTGAATAGTAGAAATATCTATAGTAATATCGTGTGGTAAATCTTGTGGGAATGCTTTTACTTCGATAAAATCTTTTACTAATTGTATCTGTCCTTCTCCTGATTTTTCTAGAAGACATTCTCCGATCATTTTAACAGGTATTTCTGTGATAACTTTTTCGTTTTTATTTACCGCCAAAAAATCTATATGAAGAAGTATATCACTAACTGGATCTAATTGAATATCTTGAATCAAAACAAGTTGATCGATACCATCACCAGTAATAGTAAGAGGAGTAGAATATCCTGCCTCTTTATATTTTTTGATAAGATCGTTTCTTTTACATGCTACCTTGATAGGTGCATCAAGTTGTTTTCCATAGATTATACCAGGAATCAAACCTTGTTTTCTAAGGTCCTTAACCTTTGCGTCTTGGCGAGCTGCTACAATAAGTTCCATTATAATAATGACGAATAGAGTAAAATTAATTATTTCTTTTTCTTTCCTTTATTTTCTTTTACTTTACCTGCTTCTTTATCAAGCAAGTTGATATCTCTTTTTTCAGCAGTGATTTTAGATTTAAATCTAGCATCCTTTCCTACTTTATCTCTTATGTAGTAAAGTTTAGCTCTTCTAATATGATATTCATCTAAGAGAATGATTTTGTCGAAGTTGTTAAATGAAAGTGGATAAATTTTTTCCACTTCTACTCCAGCTACCATACCTCTAACGGTGAATGTTCCATCAGCATGACTAGGTTTTTTAACCTTTATCACAAGACATTTAAACCTCCAAATTCTATTTGTTTCTATGTCTTTTTCATGGATTTCAATATGCATTCCTGCTTTGATTTCAAGGATTTTGCTTCCATTTTTATCGTAGAAATCTTTTAGTCTGTCAAAATTCATTTTTGAATACTATTCAATAATTAAAAAAAAATTATTTAGTCTTTTTGTTCATTACCTTAGCTTTCCATTTTTTTTGTTGTTCAAGGTTTCTTCTAACGTCCATAATAACCACCTTTTCAACTCTAAATAATGCTTTATTGAGTTTTTTCTTTGCGTTAGTTTTTAATCTAGTCATACTATTAAACAAATATAATTAAAATGTTGTGCTAAGTTCTAAGTTTTAAGTGCTAAGTAAAAGGAATTCTTTTTATTTAACATTTAGCATTTAACACTCAGCATTCAAATTTATTTTTTAACTCCTTTTTTAGCTAAAGCAGCATCAAGCATTGTTTGAGTGACACCATATCTTTTGAGTCTAGCGTTCGCTTTTAATCTAGTTTTGTAGATCCATTTCGTTTCTACACCTGCTTTTTCTTCTTTTTTCATAAGATCAACGTATCGTGCGATTGCTTTTTCTAGTTTTTTACCAGATTTTTGGCTTGCTCGAGAGACGTTATACATCATATGCTTATATTTTGCTCCACTAGTATTTCCCATTACCTTGTAATTAATATATTAAAAGTTGCAGGTTGCAGGTTACAGGTTCTTTGCTCCTTGTAACTTGCTCCTTGTTATTTTAGTTAACATATTTAGCCATATAAGCAAACGCTTTATTCGCTTCAGCCATTTTATGAACTTCTTCCTTTTTCTTTACTGCAGATCATTGATTACCGTAAGCAGCTATGATTTCTTCAGCTAATTTTTTATACATAGGTTTTCCTTTTTTTGCATTAGTAGCAGCAAGAATCCATTTGAAAGCAAAAAACAATTTTTTATTTTGTTTTACTTCTACAGGAACTTGATATACTGATCCTCCCATTCTTTTTGATTTAATCATCAAACTAGGAGAAGCATTTTCTATAGCTGTTTCCAATACTATTTCAGGATTCATATGTCCACTAGATTTGATTTCTAGAAGCATATTAGAGTATATTTTTTTTGCTACACTTTTTTTTCCAGATTTCATAATGTAGTTGATAATCTTTTCTATCTTTGGATTACCCATAGAACCAACAATTAATTTTGACATGAATATAAACTAAATGATAAATATTATGTAAATGTAGTAATATTAATTTTGAAATTATATTTATTTAGCAGCACTAGCTTTTGGTTTTTTCACTCCGTAAAGAGATCTAGATTGTCTTCTCTTGTCTACAGGATTAGCATCATATTTTCCTCTTATGATATGATATCTCACACCTGGAAGATCTTTACATCTTCATCCTCTAACCAAAACCACACTATGTTCTTGAAGTGTGTGTGATTCTCCTGGGATATATGCAAGTATTTCAGCACCATTTGATAATCTTACTTTCGCAAATTTTCTTTGCGCTGAATTTGGTTTTTTTGGTCCCATCACAGAAACCTTAAGACATACTCATCTCTTGAATGGAGCTGGTTTATCAACTTTTTTATTGTTATTAAGTTTGTTGATACCAAACTGCAAAGCAGGAGCTTTTGATTTATACGTCTTTTGTGTTCTTCAAGTTCTAATCAGTTGATTAATAGTAGGCATGTACAAATAAGTAGAAATGATAAAGTTATATATAATAGTAGAGTTTATAATTAGCTTTTACGAAAATTTATAATAAACGAAAAATTTACGTATGGATGAATATAGGGAAACTAGTTGCGAAATCAATACAAAATTGACAAAATGCATTGCTTTTTGTGGAGATAGACAAAATAGATCTTTTTAGATAAAAACGTATAAAGATTTTCTTTAGTATTAATAGAAAAGATTTTATAATTTTCTGAAATATTTCAACGATAAAATTTTTTATATTATATAGTAGTTTTTTTCACGTTACGATTTTTTTTGTTTAAAAAAAAGGTGCGGCAATGAAAATTGCCGCACCTTATAGTATTAATTACTTATTAGTTTTTCATGATTTTTTTACTGATAGAAATACCATCAGCATCAATGAAACGAACAAAATAAGCTCCAGTCGCAAAACCAGAAACATTAATTTTTATGTCTTCTGCATTAATGTCTGTAGTATAAACTACTTCACCAAGCAAATTAATAATCATCAATGATTTGATCTCTTGAGTGTTGATACCCGCAAAATTAATATAATCATTTGCAGGGTTAGGAAAGATATTGATTGCATTCACTGCAGTATTAACCTCATCAACTCCAACCCAACCAACATTATAGTAAAGGATTTGAGATGCACTACAACCAGTAGATGGTTGTGTGTAGGTATAGGTTCCCATATGGGTTCCGTTACCTGCAGCTGATGCATCAAACCAATAACTTGTGCCGATTAAGCTAAAACCTGGTCCTGAATACACACCACCGATTGGAAGCCCTGAGGCAACAATAAATGGGGGTTCAGCAAGAGGAATTACTGTAGCCCCGTAAAATGGAGCAAAACTTACAACAGGTACAGGATTAATAGTGAAATTAGCTCCTGCAGAAGTGTTTACACAGCCCCAACTATCCGTATACGTATAAGTAATAGGATATGTGTTGACTGGTAATGCACCTGGATATACAGTATTAATCCCAGATACACAACTTCCATTGTAAATACCACCAAGAGGTGCTCCACCAGTAAGTGTTACCATAGTTGTACTCTGACATTCAGATGTCGGAGATAATGCTAAAGTAACGGTTGGTAAAGCGTGTACGGTAATCAGTACACTACCTGTAGATGTACAAGTATTAACACCAGTCGCAGTTACGTTATATGTTGTAGTGCTCGAAGGTGTTACAACAACGCTAGGTCCAAAACCACCAGAACTCCAAGCAAATGAAGTACCGATAGGAGCCGTAGCATTTAATGTAGTACTCGTTCCATCACAAACGTCTGCAGCAGTAGATGTTACAACCAAACTTGGTGCAGCATTAACTGTTACTGGGTAAACAAAAGGTTGTCCAGCTCCACATGCATTCGTTCCAAACACAGAAACATTTCCACTCGCTCCATTAAATTGAACGGTAATCAACGGTGTATTTTGTCCAGTTAATATAGTAGCTCCCGCAGGAACTGACCATGTATAGGACGTAGCGTTGATAATAGCACCAGTAGAATATGTAATAGTTGTGTTTTCACAAACAGTTGATAAGCCAGTAATACTTATTGCATTATTGGGTAAAGGATCCATTACTAAAGTAGCTGAGCCAGTCATGGTAGTTGTACAACCACTTGTATTATTGGTTGCATCGACAGTATAAGTACCATCAATTAATCCTGACCACAACAACGCTAAGCCAGTACCAGCAACAGGAGTTCCAACTGGAATTCCAAAACGCAACAACTGATAACTAACACCAGTAGATGAGCTTCCTAAGTCAACACTTCCACCGATTCCTCCATCACAGAAGAGAGGGGTTGTTGTACTAACCGTAAATTGCTGAGGTAATGGATTTGATGTTACAATAATTGTTGCATCTGAAGAGCAGCCTAATAAATTAGTAGCTACACAAGTATATGCTACAATAGTATTATTTACTGTAGGCGAATAACTTGTGCCAGTTGCTGCAAAAATATTCACCATATTAGCTTGCCACTGATATGTGGTACCAGCTTCGTATGGTGTACTTAAAGTAACTGTTCCTGATCCACAGAATGTTGTAGGACCAGAAGCGGTAATGGTAACAATTGGGATTGCATTAACAGATACCGTTGTGGTATTATTCATAGGTGTGATACAACCAGTTGAAATATTAGTTGCAATCACATCATAAACACCACCACCGGCCTGAGTCCCAAAATTAATAGGGGCGCCTGTACCAGGTAGAATTGAACCAATATTTATTCCATTAAGTCTGAGTTGATAATTATAACCAGTTTCAGATCCTGACAAAACAATAGTTGGTCCAGTTTGCCCAGCACAATATGCCATTCCACCGCTGAGGCTATAAGGTATAGCCTGACCAGCAATGGTCCGTTTTACTCCCTGAGAGAGCCCTACCGTGACTGCCATAAGAATTATGGCAGCACACAATAGGATTTTATAAAATAATTTTTTCATCATTTATAATTTTTTTTTGTGTTGGATTAATAATTTGAGATTGCTGTACCACAACTACCTCCTGACATAACAACTCGTCTGTAATATACATCTATGTTTGTAAATCCAGGATTTACAACAGGGAGAGGTGTATATGTTGAACTGGTTGCTCCTAGTATTACTGTCCAAGTCACTCCATTATCATAGGATTCTTCCCATGTGTAAGTGTATGGTGCAACTCCTCCTGACGAAGGAATAAGCTCAATAATTGTCGGTTGGATATCACCACTACATAGTGTAGCATCAGATCCAATTGTTCCTCCATCTAGTACAGGATAAACTGTAATAGTTGTAGTTGCTCCATAAACAGTTGAACAAGAATTAATAAATGCCCATCTGTAATATGTTGTAACGTTAAGGATACCGGTAGTTATTGTAGCACCGATAGGAAGGTTACTCCAAGTAATGTTATCAGTGGAAGATTGAGGTTGTAAGATAGTACCAGGGGCACCACCAGAACCAGCGGTAGTTGAAATAACACCACCATTTCCACCAAAACATAAAGGAGACACACCACCTGAAGGTACGCCAGCAGTAACAGGATCATATACAACAATTGCAATAGGTGCACTTGTAAGTGTACCACAAGAATTGGTGTATACTAATTGATACCATACATTCTGTGTTTGTGCTCCAGATACTAAAGTCAATGAAGTTGCTCCAACTACGGGTACATAAGTAATACCATCTATTGAAACTTCCCATTGAAGTGTAGTGCCAGGTGCACCGCCTGTAGGAGGAGGACTGGTAAGAGTACCACCTTGATCACCATTACAAATATTATTATTTGCACCAGTAATAGGTCCGCCTAAAGCGAAAACAGAATAAACTGTAATAGTTGTAGTTGCTCCATAAACAGTTGAACAAGAATTAATAAATGCCCATCTGTAATATGTAGTAACTGCAGGTGTTCCAACGGTAATCGTATCTCCGATAGGAAGGTTACTCCAAGTAATGTTGTCAGGTGAAGATTGAGGTTGTAAGATAGTACCAGGGGCACCACCAGAACCAATAGTAGTTATAATGAAACCACCATTTCCGCCAAAACATAAAGGAGATATACCGCCTGAAGGTACGCCAGCAGTAAGATTATCCCAAACTGTAATTAAAACAGGATTAGAATAACCCGTACCACAATCGTTGGTTACGTTTCTTCGATAGTAAGTACTTACCAAAGGTGTGCCTGGGTCATAATTTTGACCAGCAGCCAAAGGAATGACAGTCCAAGTAATGCTATCAAGAGAATTTTCCCATGAATAAACATTTACTCCACTACCAGTTGCGGCAGTTCCATTAATAATACCTGGATAAATACCAAAACATACTGTATCGTTACTTGCTGTAATTGTTGCAGGGCTAAAGACCGGTGTTATCGTTCTTTTTACGCCTTGTGCAATTGTCTGTGTTGCTGTTATCATTAAGATAATACATACAACAAAATTGAGTATTCTTTTCATAAATTTTTCTTTTTTTTTAATTAATTGATTAATAATTACTCATGTTTGTGCACATATTAGCATCGGTAACCTGCACGCGGTAATACCAATCTCCAACCATTGTAGGAGTAAATGTTTGTCCGGTTTCACCTGGGATAGGATTATAAGGTCCTGGATCATTGATACTCACATACCATTGATACGTATACCCGGGAGCAGAACCTGCCACAAGTGGCGTTACTGCAAATGGACAATCGGTTCCATCAACGTTTGGTGTAAAGGTTGCGTTAGGTAAAGGATTAACAGTAACCAAAACAATATTACTCATTATGCTTGAACAAGGTCCAAGGGAAACCATATCAAAGTAATTACCAGGTAATGTATCGGAATACGCACTGTTAATCGCTCCTGGGATAAGAACACCGTTCCTATACCATTGATGAGAATCTCCCACATTAGCATTCATTAATACCCATGCTCCTTGACAAACTGTTGTAGGACCTGAAGGAGTAATAACTACAGAACCAGGAGTAACAACGACAATCGTAATACTATCAGTTGCATTACAGCCGAAAGGGCCGGTTACAATAACAGAATACGTTGTTGTTACAAGTGGTGTTTTAATAACCGAAGTCATTGCTGGTCCAGATTCACCAGTGTTCCAAACATAATTACTTATTGACCCACTGCCATTTGCAGTAAGCGTTGTACTTGATCCCTGACAAATTGTGTCAGAGCTTGCTGTGATACTGACAGTACATTGACTGTAAGCATGCTGAACTGAGATCATTGTGATCGCCAGAAAAGCGTAAAATAATTTTTTCTTCATGTTTAATTTTTTTAATTTTTTTATTTACAAATTAATTATAGAATTTTTTTTGTCGTATTTGTTTGCGCGCGACATGGCAAAATTCGGTATAGCCTCGCTGATCAACACCACGAAATAGATGTATTATCCTGATAAAAAGTGTTCGTCTCCTGCATAAATCTTTCGGTGATTTATCAAAAGAATTCGACTTTTTATTTTAGATACATGTTCTGTCTCATTGTTGTTAACCAAAAAATTTGAAGTCATTTTTTTTCTCCTTTTTTAGTTTTAGTTAATAATATATTTGTTAATGAGCTTCTAAACTAGTACGTATACTAAGCTTAGAACTTCTACTGATCATGTAGAATCATGACAGTGCTTTATGTATAAACATTTCGTAGTAATTGTCAAGTGGAAATAAAAGAAAATAGCAAGAAGAGCGTTTGGGTGCTAACGCAAAAAGTTATGGCTTTATAACTATATTATGAGAGATAAATTTGTCGTTGAAAAATAGAAAAAACAAGAAGGGGAATCTTTCTTATATAAGAATCAAAAAATCGTAAAAATAAGATCAGAAAAATTATTTTTGTGAAAGAGAAAAAATTGTTGGATTATAGGTATGCTTAGGGAAATATTAATAATAAAGAAATCTAGAAAAATATTGGATTGCTTCTCCGCCGATGCGGATCGCAATGACAAATAAAAAAATAAAAAAAAATGAGCACCGAAGTACTCACTTTTTTACGAGTTAGAAATTAAAATTTATGTGATAAATTTTCTTTCGATATTAGTTATTTAAGAATCATCATTCGTATGTTCTCTTCATCATAAGCATAACATATCATCTCAATTCTTTCATTGTTGGTGTAGAGATTTGTGTCATGATACCTGCGATTTTCAACGCATTCAAATGATTAGTATAATATTTAACTCATCATTCATATGTATTTCCCCAGATTAATCTTGAAAGGATAGTACCAAATTGTGCTCTTGTAATTTCTCATGCAGGATCAAATTTTTCAATTCCTACTCCCATGAGTCCAAGTTGACAAGCCAGTTTTATATAGAATTTCATTTCAGCACTTTGATTTCCGATATCAGAAAACGTACATTGTTTCTGAGTATCTGGAGTGAATCCACCGAGTGTGATAGCAAAATTACTAATCATTTTTGCCATATGAGATCTAATAAGATTTCCTCACATATTTGCTTTTTGAATAGTGTTCATGGTTGTAATACTATGAGCATAAGCCCAAAGATATGCATTATTAAGTTCAGTAGAATATGTAGATCATGCGATACTTCCTACAGGAAGTATTCCTGTTCCGTTTCCAATAGTACAAGTAAGTCCGAGATTTCCTCATTGACAAACAGCACCCGTTGTAAGTGTTCGAACACCATTTGTACAGACAAGATTAGATGTTGTACATACTGGAGATCAACCTCCACCACCTCATCCACCACCTCATCCAGATGGAGGAGCAACGTATGTAGTATATGATATACTATCGTTATATATATTATTGTTATTATATGTTACAATTATGTTTTTTACTCAATCACCACTTGAGAATGTGATAGGTAATGTTTGTGTTATTCATGTCATAGCTCATGTGTATGTTCCACTTAATCCTGCACCATTAACAGTATAGCTTGGACTTGTTTGATTATTTTTAAGAGTAATATTTGCTGTTGTAGAAGTTGTAGATGCAGAAGCAAATACTCATCCAGTAACAATATTATTTGATCAGTTATAGATGAAGATATTATTTTCTCCAACTACTTGTGTATTTGTAATAGCATTACTATTTGAACTATTGTTTATATAGATACCGTTTGTATTATTTTCAAGATTGAATGTATTACTTGAAGCGTTACTCAAAAGAACTCCATAAGTATTAAGTGCTACTTTTGTTGTCAAGAAACTATTACCGTTTGAAGTATTATTTAGATAGATACCATTTTCATTTCCTGTAAAGTATCAACCGTTAAATGTATTGTTAGATGCAGTATTAGTATATAATCCATTACCAGTATTATTATTTGACTGAGATATATTTGTAAATGTATTATTGTTTGATCAGTTGTCTAGATATATTCATTCTTTTGCGTTAGTAATTGTTAGATTAGAAAATGTATTATTAGTAGACAAAAGCATATGAAGGTTTTTGTCTGTACTGTTAGTGATTTGATTTGAACTTACAGTATTGTAATTTGATGTGTTCTGTAAAGAGAGCCCATCTTTATTATTACTTATTTGATTTGCAGTAATAGTATTATATTTAGATCATTGTAATTGGATTCCAATTCCGTTGTTATTGCTAATAACGTTGTTTGAAAGTGTACTTCATGATACATTGAAAAAATATACAGCAGATCCATTTGTTGCAGTGTATTTTATTTCAGAATTTTTCATCACGAAATTTACTACGTTTCATAATGCGAATCCATAAAGCGTACCAAAATTTCCATTGATCTTTATTCCATCAATCAAAATATTATTTTTTCCAAAGGCAGAAAAATATCCACCTGCTCAGAAATCAAAAGTAGCGATTCCGCTATTTACAAGCGTTGTACAATCACCTCAAAAATTTACTACAGGAGTAATTGCATATGTTCCTGCATCAAATACATAGATAGTATTTGCAAGAAAGTCCGCACCTGTATAGGTAGCTGTAGTATGAAATATTACATTCATAGTACCAGAATTACATCCAACAGGTGTATAATTTCCTGTGTAATAATCACTAGTATACGCAGATACTTTTGAGTCAATACCTCACACTGTAAGCACAATAAGCGCTAGTGTAGCTATACTCAAAAGGGATTTGAAAGAAAGTTTTTTCATGGCCATCTTTATTTGAAATGTAAAAATAGTTTTTCTATATATTTAATTTTATAACAATTTACTACATAATGTCAAGTCAATATTGGGTTTTTTTCCAAGTAACATAAATTGATGAGAATATGAGCTTTACATCTCTTTTTTCGAAAAAACAAAAAGACGGGATTTTATTCCCGTCTCTTGTACTATATATAGTAGTATTTTATATAATGAATAATGAATAGTGAATAATGAAAGATGTTGGAATTAATTATTGCATGGACTATTGTAATTTACGATAGTTTGTGATAAGATAGTTCATACATTATTCATTTTTAATTCTTAATTTTTCATTAATTTATTCTATTGTTTGTATACATCAAGTGCTTTAGTAAATTCACTTGCTCCTGGAGGTAATGCACTCCATAAACTTGGGCTATACTCTATGAGTACTGCAGCACCTTTGAATATTTCATTTCTTCTTTCTGAGTTGATTGCTGTAGGAGATTGTGATACAGTATAGAACCAATCATTGAGTTGTGATCTTCTTGATTTTACAAGATTTTCAATACCAGCTCCAATCAAGATTCCTTTTACATGGAGTCATCCATATGCACACCATCCTTTCGTAGTATCATTATTTGTAAGAGTAGGTCCAGCTACAAATGATCATTCTTTCGCAACAAATATTCCTTGTACTATTTGACCTTCTTTATCATTACATGTTGCTGGAGATGATAAGAATTTAATAGTTCATTTTGTCACCAAGAACATTCCATTAGTTTTTGTAATAGATCATGATAGAGTAAGATTTGGTCCATCAATAATTACGGTAAATGGATCCATCTTAGTTCATCAATCTCCATATACCAATGTACCATTACCTTTGAAGATCATAATATCTTGACCAGGTACTTTATATACAGTAGCAGTACCACCATCAGTGTTTATAGTTTTATATTTAACTGCAATCTTTTCATATTTAGTGACAAAGCTACTAGCGAGTGTTGTTACTGCAGAACCACCATTATATTCATCAGCATTGATCAACATAATTTGATCTAGTTGCGTAGAAGAGATAAGATTACTAGGGTTTTTGAATGCGTAGAAATCTTTGATATCAATATCAGTAGTTGCTTTTGGTGTAAGACCAAATGAGCTCTTTTGGATAAGATATGGTTTAGTAACGGTGAAGTTGGTTTCACACACTCTGTTGAGTTCAGCGCCTTCTTGTGTGTTTGCGTTGCTATCACAATAGTTATATCTTACTTTATTAAGAACTAATTTGTATTCTCCATAATAATTTGTGCTACCAAAGTCCGTTTGATAATTATCAAATTTAGCTGCATTGATAGAACTTGATCCTAAGAAGTTAGTCAAATAATCTCTTCCATACATTGTTGTAGAAGATGGATATGTTTGAATATCTTTTTTGATGTAATCAAATATTGCCCCATTTCGATTATCTGTTTTACATGGGGATTTTGTAAATCTATATACTTCATCACCTCTACTATTTTGTACAGAGAAATCACATTGTATAGAATCTTCTGGGATTTGTCCTTGTGTGTATACAGTATTAGCATCACAATCAGTACCTGGGATAATTCACTTTCTATCTAAGGTAAATTGGAATGGGAAAATTTCTCATTCTTGAATTGAAATATTTTTATTTGAAACTCCGAAACATCCTACCTTATTTTTTTCGTTGGTGAATGTACAATCACTATCACAACTTTCTCATGCTAGTGTATCAGTTCCATCACATTCTTCATATCATTCTTGTATACCATTTCCACAATATCCTAAGAAAGGTTCATCAAGAATTATATTTTCTGTTTCACAAACCAATGAATTAGTTGAACAGGTAACTGAGTTATTGCGCGGAGTAGTACTATTTGTATATGTACAAACTGTTTCAATTGAAGAAGAATTAGTACTAGAAATAGTTTGACTACCATTGTTGGCAATACCACCAGTTCCACAATTGATACTGATATTTTGCGCAGTAGCGTTGTCACGTGTTTCACATCTAAATCTTCCTTCTCCTTGATTATTTTGCATGATAACTATTCTTCCATCAAGTGCTTCGAGATCACATTGCAATTGATTTGCTGCAACAGGTACTCTACACAATGAATTATTTATATCATTTCAAACTTTACATTGTGCGCTTGCACCAACGAATCATGATGCGTAATTACACGTACCATTAAATGTTGTTCATATTCATGACACACTTGTTCCATTTCCACAATCAATAGTGATTGGTGTTGTAGCGAGAGCGTTGTTTGCATTACATGTGAAGTTTATACTATATCCACTGTTTGTTTGTACAGGAGCTGATCATGACATAGCAGCACAACTTGCATTATTCAATGCAGTATTTACTGAGCTACATGATTGACCAGTTGTTGTTCCTCCAAGTGGATTTGTATATTGATAATTTATGCATGCATTATTTATAATTGATTGCGTAACAAGTACACACATATTTTGTTGATTTTGACAGACTTGACCACTGTAAAGTACTCCAAGATTTCCTTGTGTATCACATGGTTCAGTTCTTGTAAGTAATCCATCACCACAGACAAGTGGTTCTTGAATCGTTACATTATCAGTAAGTAATAGTCCACTATTGTATGTCAAACGAGCAGTAGGCGCGAATGAAATATAATTTTTCGGACCAACGATTCCTGTCACTACTAGTGTTCATGTAGTATTGAGAAGGAGTGTTCATATGTTTCCATTATATGTTCCAAGGCTTGCAAATCATTGTGTTCAAGAAATTGCAATTGCTGCATTTGTTCATAAAACATTTCCAAAGTTTGTATACGTAATAGTAAGTTGAACGATATCACCACTTACTGCTTGGATTAATACAGCAGATCAAGAACCATAAGGCGCATTATCAAGTGCAGGATTAGAAATATTATTTGCAATAATATTTACCGCAACATTTGCAATTCATTGTATTGTGCCTGTAGCTATAGATGTATTATTTCCTGTAATTCATTCTATACTTGTTGTACTAATGTTTGCTGTGTTGACAAATACGTATCATGAACTCAGTACATTCGTAAGTGTTCATGTAAGTGTAATTGTTCCACCGCTTCACGCAGGAAGCGTTCCAATAGCAAAACTTACGAGTGGCAATGTTATTTGTCCACTCATAGAATCAGTAACCATAACATTAGCTGCTGATTTACCTCAGATGTTTCCATAAGTGATAGTATAGATAACTTGATCACCAACATTGTATCCTGTAAATGGTGCCAATGTTTTTGTTACTCGTACATCAGCAGAAGATTGTACAATCCCTGTCGCTGTAGCAGAATTATTGCCTGTAGTATATTCAGCACTAGTTGCTGTAATTTTGGCAATTTGATTGAACGGAGTACCTACAGCAAATGATTGTGTCATATTTGAAGTTAATACAATAACCATTGTTTGTCATGCATTCAAATTATTTAAATATCCTCCTGTCCATACAAAATCTTGTGGATAAGTTATATAGTTGTATGTATAAGGTGTCATATCAAATGTCGCGAATGGAACAGCCAAAGTAGAGATAGGGAAATTACTTATGAAAGAAATTCCTGTCGCAGAAGTAGATCAGATATTTTGTAGTGTTATATAATAAGAAACAATATCTCCAGAAAAACTTGGATTCATTCCTGTCAAAACATTGGTAATTATAAGATCAGAGATAGGAGTAATTTGTGCTACGGCTGATGTAAGGATAGTAGAAAAATACATATCATCACCAGCAATTGCAGTACTATTCATAGTAGGTAAAGTTCGAACAGTAGAAGTTGCTTTTGCAGTAATAGTTACGGAAAAATTACTGTTTGCAGGAATAAAAAATACAGGATCATGTTCGATACCGATACTTATCAACGCAAGATTGAGCGGAGTAAGGTTGGCGTTTTGATACATGACATCATACACTGATGTTTTTGGTAATGTATATTTCAAATACATATCACCAGTTCCATTAGTTCCTGTAACGGTAAATGTTACTAGTGAACCAGAAATAGCTGACTGCGTTACAGGCGTAACGTTCATACTATTAACATCGGCTCGTGTGAATCATACTAATCACAAGAGTCAGAGAGCGATGATATAAAATGTTTTTTTCATTTCCGTAACAGTAATAATTAAAAGACTTTTATTAATGAATAGTGAATAGTGAATAATGAATAATGTTGGTATTTGTTTCTGTCATTGGCTATCGTAACCTACAATAGTGAGTAAAAAGACAATTCATTCATTTTTCATTTTTAATTATTAATTTTTCATTATTTTATCGTTCCGTTGATAGTAATTTTACCTGATCAATTTGGTGCAAGAGGAGTAGTTATTATCCAATGCAAAAGAGATCCTCATGGTGTTGTTGTTTGTGTTGTTGGCATAGGACTAGCAGAAACAAAATTTAATGTTCCTGGCCAGTAATCTACGATATCATAAGAAGTGATAGTAGCTGTTCAGTTGTTTTGATAAAGTAATTCAAATACTACAGGATCTCCTACATTAGTTCCATATTGGATTAGTCTCTTTTCAAAACTCATAGTAGAACTAGGAGCAGTAGAGATACCAAAGTTTAATGGTTGTGCATTTCCTGTTTGTGGTATTCCGTTGACTGTATAACTTATTCAAGCATTGTTTATATAATTTCCTATACATGAAGGAGTGTGACTTACATGTCATGTAAGGTAAAGGTATATTGTTTGTCCAACTGCCAATGAACCATTGTATGTCCATGCGTATGGATCTGTAGTGCTTGTCATAGTAAGTGGTAGATTTGATGTCCATTGAACATCAGGAGTTATACATGAAGTATCTGGCCAGTTGTCAGTAATAGTCATGTTAGAAATAGCATCAGGACCATTATTGGTTACTGCGATAGTAAATGTTGCATCTTCACCAGGATAGTAAGAAGGCTTATTAGATGTCTTTACGACTGAAGCGTTTCCACTAGGAGCATATGTGTAAAACAATGCTGAAGAATATCCCAAAGGTGAATTATCTGTTTTGATAAATGCATTATTGAGTGTTTGATTTGAATATGCATATCATTTAAATTTTCCTACAACAATAAGATATCATTGTTGTCCAGGCGTCAAACTAAATCAAGAATATTCTATAAACTGATTTATTCCATTGATGCCTGTTCCAGATGTATAAGGTGAAACTCCAAAAATCATACTGCTTACATAATCAAGTCCAGCAGGAAGATAGTCAGTAATAATTACATTGTTTACTGTAGAGGGTCAGTTATTAGCAAAATCTATTTTGAAAGTAACAAGGTCACCAGAGTGATAAAGAATATTTGTTACCAATGTTTTATTAATGCTTACTCAAGTATTCATCACATTTACTGTAGTAGTACATGTTCATCCTGATTCAAAATTTCCTAATGTATTGAGTGTATATGTTGTTGTAGTAGTAGGACTAACAGAGATGTTAGTATTACTTCGATTTGGGTATACAAAATTTAATCATGTAATGCTTGGAGTCATAGTTGCCAAAACTGCATTAGAATATGATGCGTTAAGAATAGCTGTCTGACCTGGCAAAATGCTTGGCGTACTTGTTGTAAGCGTACATGTTGCAGGGATATTATCTACCACATGAAGTATTCATGTACACATAGCAGATTCTACATTATTATTTATCATCATACTAAATACATAGTCTCATGTTTGTGTTGACATAACAGTACTTACTCCATTGTATTCATTAGCGTTTACCCAATGTGGCCATGCTCATATAAGAGAAGAAGTAACATATATATATGTTCAGAAAAAATTTCCATTTTGTACATTCCATGATACCATCACAATTTGTCCAGTAAGTACGGGATTTGGACTAAAACTTAATGTACATTGAAGATGAGGAATAGGTTGTGTAACAGTTACTGTTGTAGAACATGATGTTCCACTGAGTCCAGTCGCTCCATCTACATTCATTGTATATGTTGTAGTTGTTGTTGGTGAATCTGTAGCAGTTCCATTCCATGTAGGATAAGTAAGTGCAGGAGTAATTCCAGAAACACTAGGTGTAAATGTAACATTTGATCAACTTGTATATGATGCATTGAGAGTTACTGTTTGTCCAGATTCAACACTACTAGCACTTGCAGTCAAGGTACATGTAGCTCCTCAAGTATTTACTACAGGACCTCCAAGTCCTGTACAATCTGTTTTACAATATCCAGGCGTACCATTGAGTGCACCATCATCACATATTTCATTTGGTTTGATAGATTGTGAATGCCATGGTAAAAAGATGCTACCTTGAGTTGTGATACCACCATTACCATCGGTAGTTCCTGTAGTTTTATCAATAATTCCATCTCCACATCTTGCTACATAATAACTTGTACAAGCTGTTTTTGTAGTCAAATTTGGATTGATGATAACTTTAAAAGTACCATTATGTAACGAGTTATCACTAGACCATCTATAATAATAATTGAGTGTTGATCAGTTAGCATTCTGAATAATTGATCTTTCATTATTTTTTGTAACTATTTGTCATGCAACTTGATTTCTTGGGGTAGTTATTGCTCATCATGAAAATATTCATCCTGTAGCATTTACGGTGAATATGTTAGCAGGACTAGTGTCTACCGTGGTAGAAGGAACGAAGTTTGATATATATGGAAATTTCAATCCTGCACTAAAAACATTTCATCCATAGATTCTTACATAGGTTTCTGCTTTATCAAAAACGTAACTTACTGGTCACTTCGGTTGTGCTATACCAAGATATACAGGAGATTTATCATAGAATCCTAATTCTTGAGTTATATCACAGCTGTCCGTATAGAGCGTAGTTTCCTGTTGTATAGTTCTATTTTCGCTCGCACTTGTAGGGACATCAGAAATAGTGTTACCAGCAAAAGATATGGCTCCCATTGATGCTATCATGGAGAGAACTATCCCTACTTTAGTGTACATTTTTCTGTTAAACTTCATGACAAATAATTATATAATAAAGTTATTTAAAGGGTTTATTATGGATTTACGAATTCTTCAGTAAAGGCTTCTACAAACGGCGTCAAACATATATTAGTACAAAAATTCAATTCAGGATCATTTCCATTGAGAAGGCCATCGCCATTATCTCAAGTTAAATCTCCATCATCACAATCTTCAAAACTTATATTATTTACATCTCCGTTATAAGGATCTCAAGCAGGCTGTACAATATTATCCCCACATCTTTCTGTTTGTGCGAGAACACCACAACCTAGAGCACAGTATCCAGGCGTACCATTAAGTGGACCGTCATCACATAATTCTCATGTGAATAAAACTACATATCAATTGTCTCATGTATCTATTGTACCATCACCACATCGATGAAGTTCGTAGTTTTTACAAATAGTAGTTGTGTTTGATATTGATTGTACTGAAGATCGACTTCTCTTTCTGTTTCCTTCTGAACCAGGGAGTAAAGTCATCCAAGTAAGACCAACATTTAATAAGTAATTCATGCTAGGAACTTGATTGTATCGGTATGAAGAATTTGATGATCAATCAAATCCATTCGCATATTTATATCTATAATCATAAAGAAAACTAATAGTGTTTTTGTTTGCATCGTTGTCAGATGGTTGTTCAAATACTACTTGATTTGGTGTAGTTGCAATTCCTCTGACTGGAGTGTTATATGGAAATACCCAGCTCGCTCTCCAAAATGTATAATCATCTATTTGTCCAGGAGTCTGGTTAGCATCTAATTTATAAAGCATATTATAGAGTGGAGTATAGTATCTTACTGTTGTATATTCTGTACCATTAGCTTCTCTCAAAATCTGTCCTGCTGTATAATTATTTGCACTTCCATTGAGTATAAAATTACTATTGAGATACAAAGAAAAATCTGCAATACCATCAGCATCTTTATCTTGATTCAAATATATTTTACTTGTGCTTGGACAAGAAATAGCATTAGGTATCCCATCTACAGGGAGCACTTGATCTGTCCATAGAGCATGTGAAAAGCTTCCTAGTGATACACTAGCAAACAATAACAATGCAGCTAAAAGTTTTTGTGTTTTCATGGTATTAATCCTAAAGAGATTAAAAGTTTTTGTTTCGTTTGTTATTCGTTACCTCAATCAGTACCTGAATCAATAACTCATGGATCGGTAGTTCATCAACTTCATCATGATCCATCCGCTCAACTAGTGACTCATGGTGTTGGTTTATCAGTATGATTTCTGAAGTATTTCAAGCTAGCTTTTTCTTCTTTTGTGATGACTCTATTTGTGATAGAATGACTCTTTGTAAAGAGATCCATTCATCCTTTATATTCTTTGTCTGATAATCATTCTGCACCGTATCTTCATGCAATAATAGTACCAGGTATAAATTTAGTTACATTGATATTTTTGATTTTCATACCGAGAGATTCATTACAACAATCTCCGAGAAGGTAGAATACCCAGTCCACATCTATACTGATTTTATCTCAATTGTCAATGATAAATCAATCTCAATTCATTAATGTTTTAAACATATCAACTGTTCCTTCTGTAGTATCTTGTTGAATAGAAATAGCAGTTCATTGCTTTAAAAATTGTGCTTCAAGACTAGCAGCCAAACGGTCTACTTCATATCTATTTAAGGTAAGATTTCCAAAGAACCATGATTTTGCTTGATCAATATTTTTTGTAATAGGTTTTAATGCTCATTGGTATCATGTTTCTCACAATGAAGTGATTGAATATCTTTGTGCGCGTTCTCTATAGAAGGCAGTATATCCTATAAGATTTGGATCGATAGTAGGATTTGTTTTGTATTTTTCCGTTGCATAATCTTTTGCAAGAGAAGTTCTATTTCTTTGCATCTCTATTTTGAGTGCAGTAGGTAGTCATACATTTGATGGTCATTTAACTTTTTCCCATCAATGATGATTAGTCAAAATAGTTCATATATTCATTTTTTTATACATAGGTTCTCTTGCGAGAATTTGTTTCATTCTATCTACTATATATGATTTTGTTTTTCCATTTTGTCCATCCAAGAATCATTTAAGTATAGTAAATGTTGGTGTATTCTTGTTATTTGACATAAGTATTTCCAAAGAAGTAACTGCAAGACTAAGTGCTTCATCGTCTATTTCTTTTCCTGCAGTAATAGTAGATGATTGTATTAAGAAATCTGCATATACTTGTGGTTGAGCATTTTCTAATTCTTCGAGTGAAGAGAGGAGTTTGACAATTTCTTTTGATGCAAGATCCATATCACCAGTAAATTCAAAGAAGTTTTTTACTTCAGTTGTTTTTGGTGCTTCTCGATTTTCTGGTAGTTGTTGTGCTATAATTCTTGCTTCATCATATTCTTTTTGGTCTCTATAAATAACATCCAATGCGTTGTCAGGATTGTTTACATCAACAGTAACTATATATGATATTCCATCTGTATTTTTTTGAATTAATATTGATCCTTGTTCAAATGTTTTATTCTCTATAGTAGATGGTTCAAATACTATTGTCTTACCTACCCATTCAGGTCATGTAGGTGTAACGAGTTTACCATCAAGATTAAAGAATGCTGAAGTTTCTGTTTTGGCAAATTCTAAATTATTTCATTCACCTTTCATATTTGTAATAATATTTGTTCTGATTTTTTCTTGTGTTCGTGTTTTATTTGTTTCTACTACTGGTTTCATTTCATCCACAGAAGAAGCTCATAAATCTCATGTTATACGAGCTGCTTCATCGACTTTTTTACTTCAGAGACAAAGTATTCTACGAACACCTTTTGCTTCTGTAATAGTATATGCAGCGATATCACCAACGTTTCCTATAACAAGAACATCACCATTGAGTGAAAATGATTTTTCTGCTTCTTTAGTTGCGTGGATATTTAAACGTTTATAGAGAGGAATATAATTTTCATCATCTTTTTGAGGTGCATTCTCACTCAATGAAATAATTAATCTTCCTGCATCAGTGCTGGCTGATATATTTGAATCATTGTATAATGCTTCAAGATATGCTCCATATCTTTCCAAATTTTTGTATGGATTTTCTTCAAATTTTTCAAGTCCAATACCTTGTCCTGTCTCGTATTGAGTAAAGAGGTATTGTGCTTCATTAGGCACATAACTATTTCTCCATGTTGAGATTCTGAGTCCGATATAATATCCACAGATTCCAAATCTGTCTTGTCAAAAATCAACTTCAGATGCTCATGCATCTCCTCATGAATTAATATTTCATCATTCATTAGTTTCTCAACTTGAGACACCAGGAGTTGGTGCAGGAGTATTTTTTCATCATTGACTTCTTAAAGTAAGTGCATTTGTAGTTACTCCAAATGATAATTTAGTAACATCAAATGAAGAGTGGAGACCTGTCATTACATCATGTCTTCGTTGTTCAATATTTCCTGATTGAATAATATTAACCAATTCATTAAGTGATTGAGAAATATTTGCTTTAGGAAATTTTGTAATTATACCAGCTTCTCCAAAAAATTTATTTGCCTCCATATATCTTACCATAAAATCAAGATCATCGGTAAGATGTTGTTCATTTTTAGTTACAAATTTTCCATAAGTACCATCACCTTTAAGTGCGGTAATATGATTTTTTATATGTGCTCTAAATAAATCCTTGTCGGCTAGTGTAGCGACAGAAGCTCATCTTACATTAAAAATTTCTGCTGATAGTGATGTATATTGTTTATCAATTTGATTGATTCCTACTACAGGATCTTGTTGTCGATTGATACCAGCATACAATTCTGCATCTGCTGTTTTACTTCCAATGGCAACGATAGCTCATCATTCGATACCAAGATATTTTGCACTCTTGACCTGTGATAAGTCGGCATTAATAACTTTATTTATGTTATATTGCTCAGCAATTTCTCATCATAATTCTATTGCGAGTTCTACTTTTTCTTTTCATATAATAAGTCATGGACCTGCTCATCGAGCTCGTTTAGTTCTACCAGATTCACTTGTTCAACTCTTTCCATATCAAATACTAAATCTCCATCCTCATGTTATGCTATAATGAATTCATGAAAGAATAAGACTCTTGATTGTATTCTCCATAAGCTCTCTTTTGAGTTCATGTATTTCTCGTCATTTACTTATTCATGCAGCTTGAAGTTGTGTCTGAGCACCGTTGTTGGTAGTGATCTCTACATTATCAATAGCAGTCATAATCTTGGTGAATATAGTTTCTCTTACACGTACAAGACCATGTTTTCTAATCATTTCTATAGTTGCAGGATCTTTTGAATCCTCAAGTATTTTATCAATTTCTATTCTAAGTTTTACTTCTGTGTTATATAAAGCAAGAAGTGATTCTGAATCTTTTCCTAAAGAGTATCATATAGATCTGGTGTAACTTCTCTACTTCATCCATTGATTTTTTTGATAGAATCCAAGAAGAAAATCTTCATCTCCGGCATAGGAAGGATACCTTCTTCTTCATCTCCGTTGAAAACTTTTGCAAGATTTTCTTTGGTACATTTAGTAAGATCTCACGCCATAGTAAGAAGCGGAAGTTTTTGTATGTCATCAAGTTTTCTATTATCACTGATTTGCATATTTTTGATAATATTTTGTATTACCAATTGTTCACCAGCTGGTTCACCCATCTCTATATTTTTTACTCCGATAGCTTGTTCGATAGTAAACATAACTTGCTGTCCAAAAAGTGTTCATACATCTCATTGGTTTTTTTGTTCTTTATTATTTTTTCTTTTATATTCTGTAGCAACTTGTCCATCGCTATTAAAATCACACAAAAATGGTAAAACATTATCTTCGTTGATAAGATTATTTGTGATTATAAGGTCTGCGTTATATAGCTCCTTGACTGACATGGCTTCATCGCTCTTTGATTGGAGTAGTGATGTAAATCTCTCAAGATCAGATCGTTGTGCATTATCAAGTATCTTTGCTACTTTATCTATTTCGTTAAACGATAATGCTTTTGTGTCTTTATATGTCAAAAATTTTCAATCAACAAGTTCTTTTAATTGTTCTTTAGAGATACTAAGTTCAATAGGTTCTTCATTATTCAAAACTCATTGGTCAGTTAATGCTTCATAGAGTTTATAGGGAGCACTTTCTATATCAGGATCATTAGAATTACCTACTGCTACTGCTTCGCGGATATCGATAACGATTCCAGCAAGTCAATTTTCTTTACTAAGATTGATTCTAAATATTCATTTTTTTATTTCTTCTTTTTCTTCTCAATTGAAAATTGCCTCCATATATTTTGGAAGTTTATTGTCTTTGTAGATATTTGCGATATCCATATCTTTGCCTATAGTAGCGTATCCTACTCATGTCTGTTTGTATGGATCGATATAATCATTTATACTCTCATATTTTTCGTTTACTTCTTTATCTTTTTCTTTTGTATCTTCTTCTACTTCATCTCCTTTATCGCGCAATTCTACATTTGCTTCTAAATCATCATCTCATTTATCACTTCATTCATCTCCAGATACTTCTTTTCGTAAATTACGGAGCTCGAATTTATAGTTATTAAGTTCTGTTTTTACTTCGTCATTTTTGAGCTTATCAAGCTCCATTTTATATCATGAGTTTTCTATAACATAATTTGCTAAAGCATCAAGATTAGCCTTAACTCATTCTGTAATAATATTTTTTGGTGTATCAATGATTATTTTCCCATCAGCTCTTGTTATACTTACTGATGTTTCTCGTTTATTTGAAAGAAATCAATCGAAAATATCTTCAACGTTGTCGTTGATTTTTGTAAGTTGAGTATCTAGGTCTATTTCTTTTTCTTTTAGTGTTGATTTGAGGGATGTAAGATCATCTTTGGTGATGTCTTTAACATTATCTTCCTCAACATACCTAGTTTTCTCATCTTTTCTGTATTCGATGTTACTACTTCAGGCAATTGCCATGTAGATAGAATTTTCTCAAATAAAAGTATACACATACAATAGTACTCAGAAAAAAAATATTTACCCAATTTCATTCCCTTTTAGTTCTAGTTTGTATACCGTTTTCTTAAAAAAGTTATATAATATGAAAAATTACTCGTATTTTGGCATAAAAAGAAGAAATAATAATTTATAAAATTTTAATAATCAGAATGAAAATATTTTCAAATATATAAAATTCATATATTTTTTTAAAAAATAAAAAAAGAGATTTTTCTCTTTTATTTTTTTAATTAGCCACGAACGGGAATCGAACCCGTGACCTCTCCCTTACCATGGGAACGCTCTACCGGCTGAGCTATCGCGGCATTATATATGCCTTATTGTAGGTACTGAGCCCCGCCACGGCGGGCAGGTATCGCGGCATTATTATGAGGTACCTATATAGTAAAATTTTTCTAAAAATCAAACTTTTAAAAAAGGCGACATAGAAAGTATCGCCTTTTTTATATTTTTTACAAAATATAATTATCTCTTATCAGAATAATTATTTAAAAGAATGTTCAAAGATCTTTTAATATTTCTTTATCTGTAGATTGAGAATTTATTGATGGTGATTGAAATGTTGATATGTTATTACTACTAGTAAAGAATCTACTCAGATCGAGTAAGAGTGCTCTGATAGAATTACTAAGAGATGTAGTAATAGTTGTTATTACTGTTGATACTATCATACCTCATGTTGTTATATTTCATGTAGACGTAATTGGCGATGCTGCATGTCAGATATTGGTACCTGATCTTTTAACCAATGATGGAGTATCTTTGATATGAGATAAAATATTAATAACATTATTTTGTGTCACTCTCATTCCTTTAGATAAGATTCATGCTTTTTCCAACTGAATCACATGTGGTTGATACCATGGTATATTTGGATTGAGTGCAAAATTATATGTTCCATCATAAATAGTTCTTGAAAGTGCAGTAGCAAGCATATTGTAAGTTACAATGTCATTTGGATTAAATGCAACTTTTTTCAATGCTCAGTCTTCATTGTATCACATGATTTTCAATTGGCATGCATTTCTAATTGATAGTCTTGTCGCCGCAGAGAGATAAGTGATATCAGAAAAGTTACAGAAAAACTTTTGGTCAGGTACAAGATTGAGAACATTCATAGCAAAACTACTGAGTAATCATGCAAGTTCTGATCTTATAAGTAATTTATTAGTTGGTGCTGTATGCACTGAAGTTGTTGTAGTTGGTTGAGTTCAACAGAGATGATCATAATAACTTAGTGAATAATCTCCATTAGGACAATTGTCAGTAGGATTTGATCCGCCTCATCCACCACCTCAACTTGGTGGTGTTACTGGAGGTGGATTTGAACATGCACCAGTATTGAATGATATACATCCATTACAACTTAACGTTCATAAACTATATCAAAAATTTCAACATGTTTGTCCACTGAGAGCAGATCAATCACATTCTTCACCAGTTTCTATTATATTATTTCCACAGACAGGGTCATTAAAACAACTACTTGTATCTATAGTGCATGAAGGAGAACAAGTTAATGATCATCAATCATATCATTGACTGCTACATGTTGGTTGACTTAAAGCAGCGGGATCACATTGTTCACCAGAATCTATATTACCATCTCCACAACTTGGAGGAATAGGACATATAGGATCCACGGGATCACAAATCAGATTACTATTAATGTCATTTCCTGTGGTACAGATACTATCTGTACAATCACACGCATCACCTAAATTAACAACTCCACTTAAATATTCTGTCCTTGTATAAGCAAATCAACCTGATGGTGTTCCTCAGCCTATTGTCCAAGCATCAAATGTAAGATCAAAATATTTATTATCCGTAATGAGATGTAAACACATAGGTTTCCCTACCATATCTGATACTTGACTCAAGCCACCAGGATATGTCCATAAGTTATTATTCCATGAACTGAACGATAATGAATTATAATCGATACAAGATCCATATGCTCGTTCCGTATCTGCAGGACTTGAATAATCAATTTGATTGAATCATGATTCTGTGATAGCATTATATATCCCTTTATTATCTTGTCTTGTAATACATACATTAGCTGTGATACAATCTTGATTCGCTAATAAATTTCGATCTGCTCAATCAATTTTTGTAAAAACAACTGTATCACCGACGATTGCATTACTATCTTCTTGTAAAGGATTTGGTACGAGTATACAATTATCTATACTATCTCATATTCCATCACTATCAGTATCTGGTTCTTCTACAAAAATTGTAAGTGTATCTGTGCTTGGTGTACTTTGTATATAGAGACGATCATTGCTTTCTATAAATGCTTTGAAATCAAAATTTCCAAAAAAGTTACTGTCTATCACAAGATCAAAAGTGACACTATCACTAGTTGATGCAGCTAAAACAGGACGATCATAACTTGTTACTAAGTCTCATCATACACCACAACTATCGATAGCATAATCATTGAGATCAAAATCAAATAGCCACGAAAATAATCATCATTGAAATGTTGCAGGGAATGCATCATATGTATATTGCTCTATTCGTTTGATAAATGCTTCTCATCGTGTTGATAGATAAGGTTCATTATTTGATGTAACATCATAGAGATCATAATCACGATATGATGATCGGAGATAATCCACAAATGAAGACCATCCATTCTGTGTCGCTCGTGTTGTTAAAACATCAAAATATTTTCCTGCGGTATTTTGACTCAGATCTTTTTTACATAGATCGCTATTATCAAATACGGTATTTTTTTTCATAGGAAATCATGTTGGATTTTGAATGATGAAAACACCAGGCACATCAAAAATAGAAAGATCGAGTCCAGATGTTCATCTATCAGTCATTAAATTTTTATATCAAACGGTTACTTGTATTGTATCTCATCAATAAATATTTCCAACGGTATCAAGATTTATACTAGTCTCGGTTTGTATGCTTCTATACTGATCAGGTCGATTGGTATTTAAATAGTCAGCCGCAGATGTTGTATCTGCAAATTTTGTATCTAGGAAAGTGATCAACGTTGGATCAGTAACATTATATTCTTCTAGTCGATTATAATCTATTTGACTCGCATTATTTTGTAATGCAACCATGTCCGTAATGTTTGAAGGGATCTGTCATTCTATAAGATTATGTCTTAGTGAAAAACTTTGGAGATTATTTCTAATAGAGAGAAGTTCCTCTATAGGAAATTTAGTAAGTTGATTAAATCCATAATCAAACGTTTGAAGGCTTGTGAGTTGAGATAAAGGAATAATATCTTCTAATCTATTATTGGCAAGGTTCAAAAATAATAAACTAGCCATATGAGGTACATGTATTATTTTCCTGAGATAATTATATGACATATCAAATGACAATAATATATTATTAGATACAAAATTACTAAAAGTATCGGGTATATTTTCTATGCGATTGTGAGCAAGATTAAGATATATTAATGAACCTCAAAGATCTCAAACCCATCTCACAGTTTTATCATCTATAAGATTTTTGGAAAGATCAAGTTCTTCTATCGCCTTTAAGTCCCCAATATCTGAAGGGATTTCATTTATGAGATTATGAGCAAGAAAAAGTGTAAGTAAAAAATCACTTCCTGCGTTGGTGATAGACCTTATATCATCTATGTGATTATATGATAGATTAAGATCTGTAAGTGTATCTACAAGTTCAACATACGTTCCTGGTATTTTAGAAATATTATTATATCCAAGATTGATATTTTTTATTGTAGCAAGATATGGCAATGAATCAAGTCATCCTATATCTCCAAGATTGTTGTGAGAAGCATTAAAACCAAGAAGTTTAGTAAGTTTATTACCAGGTATTGTATCAATATTTGAAATGCTATTGTATGAAACATTTATCGCTATCAGTTCATCAAGAAGTTGTATATTTGAAGAAATATTTCAGACAAGGTTATTATTTACAAGATCGATATGTGTTACATGTCCAGGTATTCCACAAACAATTCCGTTCCACGAACATACATTGAGAGTTGTTCATCGGTTGGTATTGTTAGTCCAATGTACTCCATCAGTATCATTATAAATACTTACAACTCACCAACATTCCTGTTGTGGTATTTGAGTAACGACACTACAAAAAACAGTTGGATTGATATATGCTGGTCCCGCTGCACTTGCATGTTCTTGAGTATGATACAAGGCACCAAAAAATCCTATAAATAAAAGGATCATATTTACGACAGCATAGGATCCAAAAATTCCTAAAAGATAATGTTGCTTATGTTTTTTAATGTGCTTTATAAAACATTTTGAGGGCGTTTTTATACACACATATAAATGATTAAGCAATTTATGGATAGACATATCTTATCATAAAATATAAAGTTCTTATATATAGTATACTCAGATTTTTTTTCCTGTCAAAAAAATGGAGAACTTTTTTCGCTTCATAAAACAATTGAAACAAAAGTAAAAATCTATATTCTGATTTCTCATGACTTTTATTTGACTAGATATCCGAAAATGGCCTACGAACCCTCATACGAATTACTTAAAAAATACGCCGATGTTCTAGTAAAATTTGCCCTCCGAGGAGGTGATTGAGCAAAGGTTGGTGAAACAGTTTTTGTACAAATACCAGAATGTGCAAAACCATTTTATCTTCCTCTCCAAAAAGCGATTTTGGAAGTCGGTGCACATCCTATCATGGAATATATGCCTGATGGCGTAGCTAGACATTTTTTTGATCACGCAAATGATGACCAGATAGTTTATTATCCAAGTCATTTTCTTCATGGTAAAGTTGAACAGATGACACACGTAATTTCTGTCATCGCTGAAGCAGACAAACACGAACTCAAAGATATTGATCCAAAAAAAATGGCTGCAAGAATTCATTCTCGCAAAGAATATAAAGAGAAAAGAGTAAAAAAAGAGATGGATGGAAAGATGACACGAACGCTTGGATTGTATGGTACACAAGCCATGGCTGATGAAGTAGGTATGTCACTCGAAGAATATCGAAACGAAATTATCAAAGCATGTTATTTAGATTTTGATGATCCTATCGCAGAACGAAAAAGGACATTTAAAAATACAGAAGAAATCAAAAATAAATTGAATGCACTCAAGATAGAATACGTTCATGTGGTAGGAGAGGATGCAGATATAAAAATTAAAATCTGATCCAATAGACAACGATTAGGATGAGGATGACGCAATATTCCTTCCTTCGAAATCTTCACTTCACCGGATCGAAGAGAAACAAATGGATGGATGAAATTCAATCAACCACTCTATCATTTTGGGCAGATTATCAAAGACATTTACCTCAAATTTGAAAATGGTATCATCGTGGATTTCGATGCATCAGAAAATAAGGAAGGATTGAAAGAAATGATTTCTATCCCCAATGCGAATAAACTCTGAGAATTTTCTCTTACTGATGGAAGGTTTTCTCACATCACAAAATTTATGGGAGAGACTTTATATGACGAAAATGTCTGAGGACCGGAAGGAAATACTCACGTCGCTATAGGAAGTGCTTACAACGAAACATATATCGGCGATGCAAGCAAACTCACAGACAAAGAAGTGGCTGATCTATGATTCAATCAAAGCGCTGAACATACCGATATTATCTCTACCAAAAGAAGAACCGTTACGGCGACATTGTCTGATGGTACACAGAAAGTTATCTACCAAAATGGCCAGTTTACGGTATAACTTGAAAATTACTCCGCATTCAATATATATAGTAATATCATTCATATTTCATTATTCATTAAAAAATGGCAAGAACAAACAAACAGGGTATTGCTAAAAAGAAATCTCAACAACAAAGACAAGCTACCAGACTTAGAGGTAACAAGAAATTTGAATATCCAAAAAGAAAAATAACTATAGAAGAAGCTAAAGATCTTTGAGTAGTTGGTATAGTAAAAAATCCTAAAGGACATGATTATACGCGATTTTTGAGAGGAAGAAAAATCTGTCGAGAGACAAGATTGAGATCAGATCCCGATGGATATAGATTTATCAAAACACCATCCGGTGGATCAGAAGTTGTAGATGCTCCTCAGTCAGGTTGGACAAGAAAAAAGCTTAGAAAAGTAACGACAATCAAACGTTAAAAAAAATATATTACAAAATAGCTCCGCACTCCTGCGGGGTTTTTCTTTGAAAAAAATTTAACCTAGAAAGTCGATTGTAAATATCGCTGAATGAAACAAAAAACCAATGAATTTCTATTCCTAATATAGATGAAGGGCACAATCGACGAGGGGTTTTTTGCTTACTTTTTTCACCTGGAAGGAAAAAAGTAAGGCCCAGCCGGCGAGGCGATAAAAATTGATTATTATTTTTTAAATGCTCCGCAGGCTTACTTTTGGCATTGCCCCAAAAGTAAGCAAAAACGCTAGCCAGATGCAAATTCAACAAGCCGTCGTTTCAAAACAAATGACTTTTATCTCGCCTCAAACCCACCTACGGCGGGACCCATTTCGGCTCAAGAAAAAATATTGTGTTGATAATGGGGAGTGTCGGGTCATGCATCTTGCAGATGTTATATCGTTTCAGATTTTGACAAGAAAAAAAAATTCAGTACAATAGATATATAGTACAGAATTATTAATTCCTAATGAATGTAATATGCCAGTTATGCTAGAAGTACAGCCAGCAAATGATTATCCAAACAAACCAGTTGTTATCACTCAACAGAATTGAATTTTTTCTGTAATAAAAAAAGAATTTTTTTCTATTCCGTTCTCTATTAGAATGGTGTCTTTTTCCTTATTCTTATTTCTTCTAGGACGAGGACTTGGAGCCGATACATTCTTTTCTATTTATGTAGAAGATATTGTACACAATGTTTTTTGGGTATCAGTTATCTGAGCAATATTATCTATAGGAAAAATGTTATTTTCTATTCCTGTCGGAGAAATAGATGATCATGCGGACTTAAAATCAGTATTGTTTCTAAGTAAATGAGTATATGTTATTACCGGAATTTTATACTTCCTTGCAGGTATTTTAACTTCACCGGTAATACTTGTTATAGCAGTTTTGCTGAATGGTTTGGCGACTGCGACCTTACTGACAACTTATCAAGCTTTCATTCGTAAACATAGTAAAAAAAACACCAGAGGAGCAGTGTTTGGACTTTATTTTTCTGCTGCTAATCTTGCTTATGTTATTTGAGCATTGATAGCTGCAGTACTTATAAGCTACGTTCAGCTCCCATATCTCTTCTTGTTTATTTCACTCTTTGCAATAATTTCATTCTTCACCGATAACAAACTTCCCAATCTCAGTAAAACAAAAATCAAAGCATTTCTTGGTAAAGATACATTTTTACATAGATTTTTTATTGAAGCATTTTCATTTCGTTCAATCAAAAGAGTACTTTTGACTATGAAAGATTATTCTCACAGATTATATTATGCGCTTGGATTTGAGTTTATGTTTAATCTGCTTAGTTATATAGGATTTATCTTCATACCTATCGTTTCGATACAAAATCATTTAACACTTCCACAGATTGCTATCGTATTCGCCGTGATGCGTGTACCATATTTGATAGATTTTTTCACAGGAAATATCGCTGATCATACGAGCAAGAGAAAATTTCTTTTCTTCTCATTACTCTTTATTTCTTTCCTCTATATGTTGCTCGGATATAATGAATGATTCCGAAGTATTATGATAATCACGTTCGCTATATCATTTGGACTTTCAATAATGCGTCCAGTAATTTCTGCTTTCGTCTCTGATTGTGTTGATGTTAAAGACGAATGAACGATTTCCGGAGTAGGAGAATTCGTTTCCAAACTATGAGAAATGGTCGGAATTTTATTATTTGGAGTATCTTCAGCTATCTTTGGTATTCAGACATCATTCGTATTAGTCGGTATAGCTATCTTTATATTTGCTCTCGTATGACTTGCGAGAAGATTTCATATATTTAGAAAAAAAATACCAACTAATCTTATTTAAGATCAAAGACGCCAAATCCTTAGCAGGTTCATTGTTCTGATTCTGGGGCTTGTTGATCATATTTGTCTGTATATAAAATTTCCCGACCTTCAAGGTTTTTGTCAGTCAGAATATAAAGATCTTTAGTATTACAATGTGCTTTTTCTAGGGTATTTCCTTTGGTATCCAAGATGTCCAGAATCTCCAATTCTCCCATACTCGTAGGAGTCAGATATTTGAGTTTCATACCTGCAGTGATGATTTCTTTTGGATCAATATGAAAATATTTTTTACCGTTGTGTTCGATGAATTGATCGGAGAACATACCGAAATAGTTTCTATTGAAGAGTGGTCCCGCTGAGTCCAATGTTGTTGTTACAACTGTTTCTTCATCGCTTGTAGTTGCTGATGTAGCAATAGATTTTTGTATTGTTTGATCGACGATATCAGTTTCTCATTCTGGGAATTCATTTAGTTTATGAAACAAAAATCCGTCTCGATACGCCCTATGAGGGATTACATTTACTATGTTTGCTACAGCTGGATCTATAGGTGTATTTGCTATAATTGCATCACGCACATGTTTATATGCTTTTACAATACCACCAACATAAAATTCTGATTTACTTCTTCATTCAATCTTGATTGCATCAACATACGGAATAATTTCTTTCAATCTATCTATAGTACAGAGGTCTTTTGATGATAAAATATAACTTCCATCTTCATCGCTATCGACTTGGAAAAATTTTCCTGGTCTGCGTTCTTCTTCAAGTCGTACCTTATATTTAAATCTACAAGCATGAGAACATTCTCATTTATTTCCTGGTCTTCATGACATATAATCACCCAAGTGACAACGTCCAGAATAAGTCATACACATTGATCCATGGACAAAAACTTCTATTTCCATTCATGGAACTTTTTCTCTGATTTCTTTTATTTCTTCAATATTCAATTCCCTTGCGAAGACGATTCTTTTGATACCCATATCTTTCCAAAACTGGACAGCAGCATAATTCATAGTAGATGCTTGAGTGCTCATATGGAGGGGTATATCTGGCATATATTTTCTAATGATACGGAAAGTTCCTGGATCAGAAAAAATAATAGCATCAGCTCCTACGTCAGCGATTTTTTCTACTGTTTGCTCAAAGATTTTGATATCCATATTCCTCGGAAATATATTCATAGTAAGTAATGCTTTACTTCCGTTTTTATGTAAATCATCTATGGTTTTTTTGAGACTATCAAAATTATAGATTTTATTCTGTCTCATTCTTAGTGAGGTAAATGGTACGCCGACATATACTTCTTCGGCACCATAATGACTCGCTACCATGGCTTTGTCGTATGATCATCCGGGTGCAACTATTGTTGGTTTATTCATCAATAAGATAACAGAAAGATAAATATTATTCAAGGTCTTCAATTTCCCTCATTTCAGTATGTATACTGTATATTTTTAGTCAGAATAATATTTTAAATAGTATAAATGCAATACCTGTCATTACCCAAAATACGATCCTTACAAATCCATAGAAGAGTAAAAACATCAACAAAATAACTGAGGTTTTGAAAGCAGGATTTTCGTAAATGAGATTCATTTGTCCGAGGAGATAATCACAGATTCCCATATTCACGGTGCTATTATCTTTGAGTGTTTGATCGATAAGATTTTTCTTGAAAGTATTAAACTTTTGAACAATAATTGAAGAGCTGGATTGTTTTCCCTGTAAAGAGATATCTTGTCCGATAATCGCAATATCTTTTACTTTAGTAGTGAAGAATGAACTTGTATCAGTTTTTATTCTTTCTACTCCAGCGGTTACTGGATTAGTAAATACATTAATTACACGGCTCGATGCGTTAGAAAGATCTTGGCAGGTAAAGGGAAATTTTGCATAATATCCTAAGACGAAAAAACTATATCCGACCGTGATGAATACAGTAAAAATATATCCACCGACATTGAAATATCCTATAGTATTCCATTTTACTTTATCATGTGATTCTCCTTGAAGATTAAATCCAAGCATTACGATTCCGGCGTTGATACATAAGGCTGAAAGCACAAGGAAGAGATGATTGTATCAGATAAAAAATCATTCAATGATACTGACAACGAGCATTATGATAAGTAAATATTTGACCGGAAATTTACGGATTTCTAGATAGAAGAAATGGAAAAAAAGAAAAAATAACAAGACAAAGAGCATGGACTGAATAACTATGAAATTCATAAACAAGGCAGAAAACAAGAGTGCATACGCAATGACGCTCAAGATTCCAAAAGTCCAAAACTTTCGTGAAAATAATATTTTCTTTTCAGATTGAATAGTTTTTTTTGCTATCATGTTAAGGGAAATACAAGAGAGATAAAGAAACTAAGTTTCCAACTAAGAATTCGGAATGCGATAATCATAGCTGGAAAAAAAGGAATTATATTAGGGGAGCAGGATGAAGGGAGCAGGACGAAAGTTTTTTGCTCCTTGCTCCTTGCTCCTTGTCCTTTGTTTCAAATATTAGAACTTAGAATATGTGTATTGATAATGTATTGTAGTCATGCCCAGATTAGTCAGATTATACTACTCAATATGACAAACAAAATCAAGGTCTTTGCTAGTAGCATGAGAGAGAACGAGAGGTGCTGGAATGAGAAAATGATGGGAAATAATAGTCATATACTTACTGCTAAAAAAACATCTCCTTGACCAAATCATTCTTCATGTTTTTTAAATCTCATATGTACGTATCGTTTTGCAAACACATAGATCAAAAAAAATGTCATTCCAAACATAATAGTACTCATCAATAAATTTCAATCACTTCCTCCGGATATATTGATATTTGCTACAATTCAAACAGCCATCAAAAGTATTCGTAGTACCATATGTAACTCATATGATTGCAAATCATAAACCAATAGAAGAATAAGGAGTCGGTTCATCAAAAGTCAGAAAACCAATATTTCAATTCATAAATCTTTTAATAAGAAATAGGTGATGAAAAAAACAATAATACACAATAATTCTAAGACGGGATATATTCGAGAGATTTTTTTCTTACAATATTCACACTTCCCTCATTGGACCAGATAGCTTACCACGGGAACCAAATTCTTAGCCCTTAATGTATGTTTGCAGTCAGGACATTTTGAACGACCGAAAAAGAATCCACGGAGACTTGCTCGTGTTATACCATCAGAAAATCTCGTCATCACGACAGAGCCGAGAGATCAAAAGATAAGTCAAAGAAATAGTATCAATAGTCGCATGAATTTTTCCAAATATAAACAGCTTACTTATATGATAGGCCGTAAAAAAATCAAGCATTTTAGTTTACACCGGGCTTACCCACCTTTTAACCTTGAATTTTCCAGCCAACTAAGTATATACAAATCATCTTATTTTATTGATATTTCAAAAAATGGCGAACAAGTATAATCATCAGGAATCAGAGGCTAAATGGCAAAAACATCGAGAAGAAAAACAGATATTTATGTTTTCCAAAGATGAAAACAAACCCATCTATTCAATAGACACACCTCCTCCTACTGTTTCAGGAAAAATTCATATCGGACATATTTTTTCTTATACTCAAGCGGAAATCATTGCAAGATTTAAGAGAATGTCAGGATATAATGTTTTCTATCCTATGGGATATGACAATAATGGAATACCTACAGAACAGCTTGTTGAGAAAGAATTGGGTATAAATATCAAAGATGTGGAACGTAAAGATTTTATAACAAAATGTTTAGAAGTTGTAGATAAGTATAAAGTAATATATTCAGACCTTCGAAAATCTTTGGGATTGTCAGTTGATCGAAAGAGATCATATACGACGATTTCTCCTGAAGTTCAACAAATTGCTCAATCAACATTTGTAAAATTATATAATGAATGACATGTTGTTTTCAAAGAATTTCCTGCTTTGTGGTGTACTAAAATGCAGACAACCGTAGCACAAGCAGAGACTGAAGAACAAGAATTTAATGAATTCTTCAATTACTTGAATTTCACATTAGAAGACGGAAATAAACTGATAATTGCTACTACAAGACCTGAATTGCTTCCTGCGTGTTTAGCGGTATTCGTGCATCCTGATGATGAAAGATTTACCAAATATGTTGGTCAGACAATCACTACACCAATAGGTGTAAAAGTACCAATCCTTACCGATGATAAAGTGAAAATGGATAAAGGAACGGGAGTTGTGATGTGTTGTAGTTACGGTGACGAGACAGATGTATTTTGGATTAAAAAGTATAATTTATGAGAAAAAATTGTTATAGATAGATATGGTAAAATGCAAAATTCATGAGTACCAGAAATTGATGGTATGAAAATTTCTGAAGCTAGAGAAAAGATTATGGAACTTTTCGCGTCAAAATGAGATATCGTTGTAAAGAGAGATCCTATAACTCAATCCAAACAGATTTCCGAAAGAGGAAAAGTGCCAGTAGAGATTATCCCAATCAAACAGCGATTTGTAAACTTACTAGATAAAAAAGAATTGTTGCTCAAGCAAAATGACAAGATGCAATGGCATCCAGAATTTATGAAAAAAAGATCAAACGATTGGATAGAAAATCTTCAACGAGATCGAAATATTTCTCGTAGTAGAAAATATGGAATACCTATTCCTGTGCGATACAATATTTCAAATGACGAAATAATTTTACCAAGTGCAGAGCAATTAGCGAGAGGACCAATCGACCCAACATCTGAATTGCCTGACGGATATACTGTCGAACAAGTAAGAGGAGAAACATTAGTCCTTGATACTCGATTCACTTCATGACTTACACCACAAATCAATCAGAAATATCTCGAAAGAGATGGATATACACAGAAAATTTTACCGATGAGTTTGAGACCACAAGCACATGATATCATCCGTACGTGGTTGTTATATACGACATTACAAAGTCATTTTGCGACAGGAGAAGTTGCGTTTCATGATGTGATGATGTCAGGATTCTGTCTTGCAGAAAAAGGAGAAAAATTTTCTAAATCCAAAGGTAATGCAAAATTTGATCCTGAACAAGTGATTACAGTACGATGAGCTGATGCAGTAAGATATCGGGCTTCTGGAGGACAACTTGGTAAAGATATTATGTTCGATGAAAATGAATTTAAGATCGGACAAAAGTTGGTTACCAAATTACGAAACGCAGCAAATTTCATATTCATGAATCTATCAGATTTCAATGTTGCTACAAAAATAGATGAAAAGGATTTATGTCCTATCGATCTTCGAATACTCAATCAAATAAATACGACATCAAAAATAATGACTGACCATCTCAATGATTATGAATACGGTCAAGCAAAACTTGAATTTGAAAAATTCTTCCGACATGATTTCTGTGACAATTATCTAGAGATCGTAAAAGAGAAAATCTACAAACCAGAAAAATATGCAGACGGACAAAAACAAAAAGTTTCTGCTCAGTTTGCACTCTATCATACCTTCGGAGCCATCATTAAACTTATAGCACCATACCTACCATTTATTACGGAAGAGTTATATCAAATCTACTACAAATCTAACGTAAAATCTGAATCTATTCATACCTTATCTTTTCCAAACAACGATGTATTTCCTATCACGCAGGATTTAAAAAATATCAATTCTGCAGTAGAAGAATTACTCACTATTATCGAAAAAGTACGTTGATATAAAACAGAAAAACAATTGTGATTATGAACGGAATTAGCTCATCTTACCGTTACTTCAAAAAATGATCTGTCGGTATTTACTGATGATATCATGTCAGGAACAAGAGCAGTAAAAGTTAGTTTTCAAACAGGAGAAATAAGTATAGCTGTAGAATAATTTTTTATTCGCTAGGTGGATATGTACAATCTTTACCAATCCAAACTTCGAAAGGATATCCAGCACGAGATCTATCGTAAACCGATATTTAGCGTAGAACTTTTTGGTAAAGAATATTTTTGAAGTATCAAAGAAAAAAAAATATGACCATTCACTACGAGACGATATCAGATCATGGGAATAGAACTTCCCGACGACAAGGAATATGCCAAAAAAGAACTCACCAAACTGAGAAAAAAGTTCAGAAAAAAATGTTTTTTCTTTCAATTGGGAATTATTAATGACATTATTACTTTTGAAAATAGCTCACAAAAATGTAAAGAATTCAAAGAAGATATGAAAACATTTAGACTTGGATTACAGAAAGTATTAAACATAGATTACAGTATTATACCAGCATTTAGAGAGAATATGCCTACGGCAGGAATTATTTATGATACTACAAAATCTGATGAGGATTTACTCAAAGATATGAATGAATCTTGTAGAAAACGTACCAAAAAATCTATCGCTGGAGGGATGGAATATCACATCGTCGACAAAAAAGATTCTGAAATATTTTTTACTAAACGACAAAAAACCGCAGACAGCAAAGGGTTCAATACCATCTCAAAATCGCAATATGAATGATTACTCAAATATATTTCTACGGGAAAATGAATGCTGATAGGCGCATTTCTCGACGGAGAAATAATAGCATGAACGATTTGCTTATTCGACGATAAACTTATTTACTGTCCGTATGGATTCTTCGATAGAAAGTTCAGTAAGATAGGAGTACAACATTTCTTAAAATTTAAACTCTTTTCACGAGCGAGAGATAACGGATTTACAACCGTAGATACGGGTGGGTGAGCACCGACAGGATTTCCTAAGCACGAATTAGCTAGCGTCAGCACATTCAAGGAATCGTTGGGTGGTAGTAAAAGTGAGTTATATGGAAGTTACGATATTGTCTTAAATAAATGCTTATATTGGATATTTAAACTCTATTATAAGCTCAGAGGATAAAAAACCCGTCATTTTTCCCAAATTTGTCAATCTAAAATAGCCCAAGAGCGGGCTTTTTTTGGTTTTTCTATGCTTTGTGATTATAATAAAACTGTGAGATTTACCCCGCTAAAGACGGGGCGAGCAAATACAATTGTTGTACACCTTTCCATATTTACGTTTAGATCTCTATGTGTATGCTGATTGTAGTTTAACGTATATCACGTAATCTCTATGACAGAACAAGAACAAAAAGAAAACACAACACCACCAAACATCAACGAACTAGGTTCTTCTGGACCAGATTTTTCTGGAATGGGAAATTTAAAACTCAATGATTTAGAGGTTACACCAGCAGGACCAAACCTTATTTCTGAAACTAATGCACAAGAATGAGCAAGGGCACCAAGAGAGGAAGTTAAATTTGAAAATCTTAATCTTGGGATGAGAATGCAACCTACCGAAGAAATAAAAAACCGTGTGTCTTTGGGTGATAGTGGTGTAATTGGTGGAAATAAATCGAAATATCATGATCAGTATCGAAAATTATTTTTGATATCATTTTTTATTATTCTCGTAACGTGAGTAGCATCAATTATTTTGCGTTTATATAGTCGTTATATATATTATGCTTCTCAGGCAATTCCTACTGTAACATACCAGACTTACATAGATACTTACAAACAGTGACAAACATTTATTGATAAAACATTAAACCTAAGTAATTATCAGCAATATACATCATTATCAATCGTCGGTAGTGGGGAAGAGGTAAATGTTGGTAAAGTGATTAATGAAAAAAGTCTAAGTTATATCCAAAAAAAAGATATTCTTCAGTTAGCACTCAATAGTTTTTCAAATATTTTTGTTGCAAATAATCAAAAGCTAACAACCTTCAAGGAAGATATTTCCAAATATGGATTCTTCTCAGAAGAATTATACAATATGTTAGAAAATCAGGACTATTCAACATCAATCAAAAAATACTTACTCTCACTTGAGATTATAAAGTTTAGTAGTGCAATAAAAGTATTTAGTTACTTAGATACTTTTGTTTCCAGCTTATCAAGTGCGCTTAAATTGCCAGTAGCACAAGTACAGGAGGAAATGAATACATTCGCTGATAGAGGAGAAAAAGACATTCTTGTTTATCTCAATAACTGTTATCTCAATCCATATGAAATTGATTACGACTGTAATATGGTCGGAGATTTTGATAGATATTATGTGCTCGTGGACAAAGAGAAAACACCGCCAAACACAAGCTTTTTCAAGAAGATGATGTACTACGTAGATACGAAATTGGAGCAGACAGATTTACCAAGTTTCTCTATCACGTTTAAAAAATACGATCCGACACAAAAACAAATCAGCTTTACCGTCGATGTAAATACCTTTAAACAAGATGAAATTGCACTAATCAAAAAATGAATTATCAATCCACATATATTCATTCTCAGTAATTTATTAAATCTGATAAAACAAAGCGTATTTGTTGTTTCAGAAAATATCGACGCTAAATCAATCAAAATATCTCCAAAGATTATCAAGATAGGAAGCTCAGTTTTCAACGTCAATAATTCGACGATGAATTTTGTACTCCCCATCCAGAAATGATCAGAAAGAGAGATTAGCGATTATATAGACCCGATTTTTACTTCTTCGCCATAGTACGAATATGATAGACCAAGTGTCACAGAAAAAAGCGTTAACTATGGATCTAACAAAGATTATATATTTTCTCGATGTAGCAAAAAAATACATGAGTGGATTTTATAATTTTTTCAAAGACAATAAAAATAATAGTAAAATAATGTTGATTATCGCGCTTACCACATCTGGATTAGCGATATTTTTTGGTATACAACTCTATAACGATATAAGCTTACTCAACGGAAAATCTTCTGAACTCAATAATGTATCAAGCTATGATACGCGCACATTAGAAGCTGATCCTCTCACACAAACAATTCTCAAAAACTCGGATACTATCAAAGATTTACTTCAAGAAAATACATTGACGGAATGAGAAATATCTAAATATACAGACTATCTTTCATCGCTTCAGATACCATATACATATTTACTCAAATACATATATCTTCCTTCACTCAACGTATGGAAAGAAAATTATACTGACAAGATTGATACTGATTTAATCTGAATAAAATTCCTCGAAAAGAATCCATACAACGACATTACTTTACTTCAAAAACGAGGAGACTTCTTCAAAAATCTTGGAGACAACAACGAATCAAATGATATTCTTGATATGAAAATAGGAGACTTTGTAGAAGATGATAAAGGATTCTTTAATATGCCAATCACTGTTTCGTTTGTAGCAAATTCTAAACGTGCATTCTTATTGCTCGCAGATAAACTTTCTATAACTTCCAACAAAGAAAATATTTCTCTCATCAACGAGTTCTTTTACTATCTTCGAGGAGAAATTAAAAAAGGAAAAACAACAGAAATCAAAGCGTTGGAAAAAGATTATACAACAATCTTTGGATCAGGTCAACAAGTGGATCAGGATAAATTAATTTGATATCATATATATAATTGGATATTCAACGGTGATAAAAATACGCTTATCGACGATACTATTATTGATAAGACCATCAAGAGTATTATCTCATGTAACAATGAAACCGATGAAGCATGTTATTACAAATTTAGAGAAAGATATAGAAATATTCCGACATTTGGATATTTGATAGGAACGGATTTTGGTACCAATGGTTCAGAAAATCTCAAGAAATTTATGTTATGACTTCCACCAATATTCTCTATCAAAAATTTTGAATTCGACAAAATAAAATCACCAACGCTTTCTGATGTAAGCAATAGCAAATATCAAGGAAAGGTTACTATTTTTGTCTACGGAAGAAGTGCTACCGTACAAGAAGTAGACCAAATAGCTCAAGTGCTTGGTAAGAAATGTTTATGAGAAACTAAACCATTGACGACGCAAGACGCAATTAATATAATCCAAACAGCGATTATGAAGCTTTCTGATGTAAACAAAATAGATAAGAGTTATGGAGATAATCTCCGAGAACTTAAGGGTATTGTTGATCAACTCAACACAGATTTCCCAACATTGAGTAATTATAAAAAAACTATAAAACTCTTCGAGCTGTATAGAATGCTTTCTGATGCAGGACTTTGTAAATAAAAGTAATGATGAATAATGAATGATGAATAATTATGGAAAAAAGATTCCGACATTATTCATTTTTCATTTTTAATTATTCATTAGTTTCCCAGGTTATGCCAAACATGATCTACATCTTCATCATCATCTAATGCGTCGAGAAGGGTATAGAGCTTATTTGTATTTTCCTCATCAAGCTTCACCATATTTTCCGGAATGAATTGAATATCAGATTCAATCATATGATAATTGAACGCTTCGAGTGCTTTTTGTACAATAGAAAAATTTGTCTTGTCGACATAAATCACAACAGTATTTTCTTCTATTTCAATATCGGCTACAGGAAGTTCCATTGCACGTTCTTCGAGTTCATCTTTATTTAGCGGATGAACTTTTTCTATAATCTTTCATTTTTCTTGAACGGTTTCACTGATACCATCGATAACAAAAACCCCCTGCTCTTTAAATTGTCGAGCTACAGAGCCGATAGCTCAAAGCACTCATCCGTATTTATACATAATCTGTTTTACACTCATGGCACTTCTATTGGTATTGGGCGTCAATGCTTTAATCAGTAATGCTACACCTTCTGGACCATATCCTTCGTAGAATATTTCTTCAAGATTTTCTCATTCCAATTGACCAGATCATTTCAAAATAGCTTTTTCTACAACCTCTCTTGGAAGATTATATTGTTTAGCTTTACTGAGTGCGAGCTCAAGTGATGGATTCATTTTTGGATCTGCTCATTTCCTTGCAGCTATTTGAATTATTTTTCACACTTTTGCATACGCTTGTGATTTTTTTGCATCTCATGATGCTTTTCTTGCTGCAATACTATGCCATCTTCCCATGAGTATATATAAGTACTAAAATTATTTACCCTCTATAACTTTTTTTATATCATCTAGTTTATATCATCTTCTCATCAATTTTTGGATAATATCAAATCCGTCTACCTCTTTTTTCTTGTATGCTGCGATTTCTTTTTTGATTTTATCATGGATACCTTCGCCCATTTCATTCTCATATTTTTTCAAAATATGTCTGACGATTTCTTGAGGGACTCATTTCTGATATAATTTTTGGATAATACGAATCGATGGTTTACCTTTATTTACAACTTCACTTCTGATATAACTCTCTGCAAACATTTCATCATTCACATAATTTTTTTTCTTGAGTTCACCTATAGTTCGATCTATATCGGTAGTGTTATATCATTTTGTGTAGAGCTGAATCTTCAACTCTTTTTCAGTCTTAGGATAACGATAGATGTATTTAAGTGCATAATCAAAACAAGTAGTCATATGTATAAACAAAAATAAATGTAATTTCCCCGTATGGACGTCATTCCGGACTTGATCCGGAATCCATACTTAACAAACTGGATTCCCGCCTTCGCGGGAATGACATCGGTGGGTGATGATACGGGAGTATTAATGCAACTATTTTTTCAATGCAAAATTGATAGTCGATTCGTTGCTAGTAAATAATGCAACGATTTCTCATTCAGGTTTGTCCGTTGATTGTATGTCAGAGATCAATGCTTCATGTTTGAAAAAGTCTTTAAATTCTTTTATGATATTCGCTAAGTTCTCATCAGTCGTTGAATATAACATTACAACTTTCGTATCTACAGTATAGTCTGCGTCTTTTCTCATCTGGTTCAAAAATCTAGAGATTTCACGAGCAACTCATTCTCTTTGTAACTCTGGTGTCAATTTAAGATCTAATTTAGCTATAATATTCTGATCGACTGCCATATTATCTCCTTCTAAACCTTCATAAGCTATTTCGTATTCACTACTTTCGAGTGTCCATTCATTTCCTTCATTATCAAAAATAATCATCTTTCCATCACCGGCATCCTTGATATTTCATTGTTTTCCATACTGGATAATCTTACCGGTATCTTTCCCAAATTTAGCGGAAAGCTGAGAACCGATAGGTTTAAATATCTTCTGTATTTTGATGGAATCGTCGAGTTCTTCAACCTTTTTTACGTTTACTTCTTCCTTGATAATATCTTCATATTTCTTGAGAAGTGCCTGTGTCGATGTAGTCATAGAGTAGGTAAAATAGCAAATAAATGTGGGTCTCAGTATAAAAATATAAGGTAAAAAAGCAATTGAAAAAAAGAGAGTAATGAGTAATTTATACCTACGGTATGTAATTTGTCCCTTTGGGACGTAATTCATCGTAATTACCAATTACGCGACCAACGGGAGCAAATTACGCGAAGTAAATTACCTTTATCTATTATTTATAAAGCATGATAATTAATATGATCGCCGCGATGGCTTCAAATAGAATCGTCGGAAATAATAATCAACTACCTCGACATTATTCTGCTGACTTACAACATTTCAAAAAAGTTACGAGCGGGCATATTATCGTAATGGGATATAATACTTTTCTTTCTATAGGAAAGGCGCTTCCTAATAGGAGAAATATTATTCTCTCTCAAGTGTTAGTCGAAGGATTAGAATGGTATGACAGTATAGAAAAAATGATGGAAAAACTCGAATCAGAACATATTGATCAGATTTTTATCATCGGATGAGCGAGTATTTATCGTCAATTTCTTCCGATGGCGGATTTCATTTATTTGACGGAAATAAAAAAAGCTTATGAATGAGACACAAGCTTTCCTATATTTGAAAATGAATTTACTGAGATAGAAAGAGAACAAACCGATGAGATGGATTTTGTTATCTATAAGAAAAATTAGTCTATTTTTTCTTCTTCAGGATTTTTATAACTAAATTTGGTAGGTGCTGTTCTTATTTCGAATGTATTATACAATCTAAAGAGTATCTCAGGATATCTTCGCATCATACCTGTATTTTTCGTATAGATAAAGTTATGAAGTCATTCGATATTTTTATATGTATCATCGCTAAATCCTACACGGATTTTTCTTGTAGACATAAAATTCGTTCCATAATATTTTTCAAATACTTGTTTCGTATGTATGACAAATTGTTCAAACGCAGCGTTTTTTCTAGCTGGCATAGAGTCTGAAACATTTTTGTTAATAGTCTCTAAAAATGTCTCATTAGAACACGGCGCATAATAATTATCATTTAAATATGTATCGATAACTACATCATCTGACAACTTATAATTTCAGAGACGTTCTTTCATGCTATAGATAAGATCTTCACGATGACCACTAGTTAGTACATCATAGATGATTTTTCTGTGTGTTTCTTTGAGGTCTTCAGCATGATGTCCACGAGCCGTAATGAAAGCCATTGGGCTTGCATACCTATTTGCTTCCACAAATTTCTCCCAGCTTGGTCCAAATTTCCCTTGATTGATAGCGTCAAAAATTGTTTTTTCATATCTGTCTGCGCCTCTAAAATTAACCATAGATTGCTCTATACTATCATTAAAATGTCTATAATTTATTTTGTCTTTTATAAATTCTTCATAGTCTTTTTGAGATACTTCTACTGGTGATCGATTATTATCTGATCATTTTTTGTCTAAAATAATAGTATCATTTGTAAATATCAGATTATAGTCTACATCGAAAGCGTATGATTTAAGCATAGTAAATAGTATTAATAAAAAGATTATTATCTGAATATTTTTTTTATCTCTTCTTGAAATCTTTGTTTGAGGATATTATATCTTTGGTTTACTTCTGGATTTCGTTCCAAAATAATCTCCATTCTTTCTTTATTCATAGGCCTTTGTCTTTTCTTTGTTAATATTTTTTCATTATCAAATTGTTCTTCACAAAAACGAATATCTTGATTATTTGTATCTTTATTGAAAAAATGATATGCATTGAAATCGTTATCAAGTCTTACTTTTTCTGCATAAATATCTAATCATAAAAATTCGTTCGCAAGAAGTGCAGTAATTAAACATTGTCTGTAGGAAGGATTATTTTGAGACCATTTTTCTGAATCTGCAGAAGTTTCTCTACTTCGACATTTTTTTATAATATGAGGAAAATTATCTACAGAAATAAAATGCGTGTTTTGAGAAGAAAAGCTCATTCATTTCGTCTAAAATAAAACAAATGATTTATATTTATTTAGTAGAAAATGTCAAGAATGATTATAACTTAGCAAATCTGATAATTTCTTCCTTATCTTTGTAAGTATTGTGGAGTTCTTCCCAGTTCGGAAGCTTATCTATATCTCGATTCCCGATGCTTATTCTTCTGAGTTGAATCAATGTTCCACCCATACCTAATTCCTTTCCAAGTCGATACGCAATGGATCTGATATAGGTCCCAGAGCCGACATCTATCTTTATCTGTAAAATAGGAAAATCATACTTCAAAATTTCATATTTCTGAACCCTCATCACTTTATTTTCTTCTCTAATAATTCCTGCTCTGGCTTCATCGTAGGATCTTTTCCCTGCAATTTTTTTTGCGCTAAAAGCGGGGAGTGGGAGTTCATATTCGGGGATAAGTTTATCTAGTCTTTTTGTAATTTCTCCCAAGGTTGGTGCTTCTATAGTACCGTTTTCCATTTCGAGACCAAATTTCTTTTCATCTTTCATAACCAATTCATAATTGATTATTTTGTCTCGAATCTCCATATCTCGTGTGTCCGTCAATTTAGAAAAATCAATCGTAGCGATATAGGATTTGTCCAATCAGATTAATTCTGTGAGTTTTTTAGTATCCTTATCAAAGGCGAGAATCATAAGTCCTGTAGCCATAGGATCAAGAGTTCCACTATGTCAGATTTTTTGCTTTGGAAAATGGCGCTTGAAGATGCGGATAACATCAAAACTTGTAATTCGTGCTGGCTTATCGACTGCGAGAAACATTATTCATTATCAAAATGTAAAATATGCTTTTCAAAGAGAGTAGTAAAAACGCACCTGGGTGCAAATGTATTTGATTTTTTCTATAAAACCAATACTATTCTGATGTTTTTTTAGATTTTAAATAAAAGAATGAAAAAATTATACATGGTAGGGTTAGCAGCACTTGTTATAACTACAGCAGGATGTACAATCAAAGCTCCTATAGTACCTGAACTTACGGGTGATGTTCAAGAAGTTATATCAACAACAGAAGATGTTATTGTAGTTACTGGTTCAGAAATGGAAGAATTTACAGGAGAATTTGATGAATGAATAGTACCAACTGTTGAAGGTAACGATCAAATTACTGCTGCACAAAGTGGTACAACTAATGAAGTAAAAAGTCTTATCGCTGATAGAAAAACTAAACCGTCTGATACAACTAAACTTACAGAAGAAGATATTAGTCTTATGGAACAAATCATCCAAAAAATTCAAGATTTAGGAAAATAATTTTTTAGTTGTTAGTAGATTCGATGAATACTCTCTTTGAAATCATTAAGTGAATTTTCTTTTTTCTTACGATAATTGTCGGACTTTTCCTTCTTAGAGGAAGTGTAATTTTTGGTCCAGAATATGCACTTTTGATCAAGCAAATCATGATGCCATGATATTTGGTATTTTGTGGAACGATGTTTGGATATATCGTTGCGCGCATCCAACTCGGATATGAAGATGATCATCCGCACAAAAATAAAATCTATGTGAGATCATTTATTTTCGGAGTTATCTTAGGTGTTATATTGGCTATCACATATATGTTTATTTAAAAAAATAATCACAGGTTACAAGTTAAAGGTTATGAGTTCAATCATTTACTTCATGAAACCTGCTCCCTGAAACTTGTTTTAATATATTATTCTTCTATGAAACAATATTCTCTGATTATACTATCTATAGTATTTCTCCTGACGGGATGTGGCTCCAAATCATCTTTTTCTACGATTTTTGACGAGTTTACTATCAAATTATATGATAATAAAAAACAATATATAGTTACACCTGTAGATACAAGTATTGCATGAATAAATATACTTAGTCAGATGAAAGAAGAAATCACAGGAGAAGACACAGGATTTATAAATTCGTTTATCATTATCAAGACATCTATTCAGTCATGAATCGATATAAAAGAACTTGTTGATTCAAATACAAAACAACTTCAACTCAAGCTTTTGAAATATACTTCTATCGAAGATACTGCTAAGAAAATAAAATGTAAGAAACTACAATATTCTTGATATATAACTGTTTTTTCCTATCAATTGGATAATGAAACACTGTATGAAGGACAATACTTTTTTACTGATGATCAGTCGTTATATATAATATCACTTAGTAGTGATGATAAAAAAGATATAACGAGTTTCATCAAAAGTATAGGAACAGTAAAATGTACTAATTAAAATACATTAAAATTAATCTTTTAATCTTTAGCTGTATAGTTATGACACCTCAATCAGATTTCTTTAATGAACCGAGCAATCTTAGTGGATGGCAATTAATAGGAAAAGTATTTATTGGTATACTTGTAGGGTGAGTTATCGCTGCACTATTATTCGTTATTCTTTCATTTATGGGAGGAATATTTACGAGTGCATTCGGTCAACAAACAGGTGGTAATATAAATCCACTCTTATCATTGGTATTATTGTTTATAGGATTTCTTAGTACATTTATAGGAAATATCGCTGTAGGAGGAATATATAATCTCTTCTACAATAGAAAATATTATAATACAAGTAAGATGTTTTGACTCTTATTCTTGACCAATGGTATTCTCTTTTTCTTTCTTGCTCCAATCTATATTATATTTGCAAGTCAGGTAGATATTTTGTTTCTTATATTAGGATTCCATATTCTTTTCTCAGTATTTGCTTCAGCTTCTCAGATAGAATTTTCTACCAATCCAAATTATAGTGCTTCAGCATTTATGGGAAATATATTAGGATTCGTCTTAGCATTTCTTATGTATTGTATAATTTACAAGATGTCTGGATCAGCCGCAGTTCAACAAAAAATATATTTGTTTATGCTTTTACCGCCTATTCTTGCATATACATTGATTCCTTTTGGATCAGGTATTCGAGAAAAAATTTATTATAAATTTTACGAGCTGTGAAATAATGGATTTTATATCCCATCATCTACAGACTCTGAAGAAGACAATGCAGAACAAAACGAAGAATCTAGTAGTGAAGACGATATAAATGTTGAAAACTAAAATATAATGCTAAGTGCTAAATGCTAAGTGTTGAATATAGGAAAACATTTACTTAAAACTTAGCACTTAAAATTTAGAATTTATCTTAAAATATGCATTTATATTATCTAGCATCACTAGTTAAATTTGTACTTGGATTACTTATTTTATTGATCACATATACGTCTATCAATGTATATGAAGACCCAATGATAGGTATTGGATTGAGTATCCTATGATTGTTTATCGCTGCGCGAGGAGCAAGTTTTTATCTGTTTCTTGCTTTGCAAAAATTCTTTCGTGATATTCCTCAAGAACGTTTAGTTAAAGATAGTTATAAACTCTCACTCTTGTTCGGTATCTTTGTACTTATTAATGCATTATTTCTTCTCTTATGATATCGAAGCAAATTTCTCTGACTTATTCTCCTTGTAGGATTTATTATTCTTCAAATAGCTTTATTCTCTGAGCAAAAAAAAGAAAACAATGAATTCCCAAATATCTAAAACAGTTCATGATATCGAGGAAAAACTCAAGACTGTCTATGATCCTGAATTTCCTATGATAGATATCTATACCTTATGACTGATTTATAAAGTTACATTTTCTCCTGAAGAAAATATTGTAGATATACTTATGACCTTCACAACACCTTTCTGTCCGATGGCTGATATGCTTAAAGAGATGATAACCAACGCTATCCTTGAAGTTGTTCCTGGTGCGTCCGTTAAGCTAGAAGTTACTTTCGAGCCAGCATGGAGTCAGACCATGATCAAAGATGAAGATTTACAAAGAATGTTTATGTAATTTCGTAAGCACCCGGGTGTGATATTTACACCCGGGTGCTACTAAAAAAACCTGGCCATGCAGTCCAGGTTTTTTTTATTCTGCTGACGGGTGTCAGCATATATCCAGTATTTTAGCTGGCAGATTTATTTGTGCATTCTCATTCCCATTCCCATTCATTTTCTTTCTCCCATTCCTCTTGGTCCTGCTTTCATTCACATACCCATTCACATACCCTCTCATTGAGGTCATTCTAATCCAAGTTCTGTACGAATAGCATCCATTTTTTCTCTATAACTTTCTAGTTCTATAAGTTTTTTAAATTTAGCTTCCGTATCGATTTTACTTACTAGCGGTGTGTCTTTATTAAGTGCTTTCCATGCTGTATAATCGCCAGCTTTGAGTGCGGCAGTTATTTTTGTATGTAATACATCCATTTCAGTTTTTACTGCAATCATTTCATTAAATTGATCTTGCGTAATATTCATAGTGATACCATATTTTACATGTACCGCTTTGAATGCAGCAAAGTCTTTGTTCGTCATTGCATTTTCTACTGCTGTTCTAAACGCTTGAGCATCACCTGTATTCGCAAATTTTTTCATCATGCCTCAGTGATTTCCCATCATTTTGATTCATGGACCATATCATCCCGTTTTGTCAGTCCCTGCATTAGCAGCAAATGTTGTTGCTCATAAAACCATACTTGTGATTCCAAGTAACCCGATGCTACTCGCTACGATAAATTTTGTTTTCATGTCATTGTCTAGTAAATAATAAAAGCGTCATTTTCTTTGACGCCTCTAGTATACATACTGACCTTAAAGAAAACTAAAGATTACCTTAAATACTATTTAATGTTAAATGCTAAGTGTTAAGTGCTAAGTTATGGTATTTTTTTAATGGACTATTGTAAAGTGATTATAGTTTATAAAATTACAATTCGTTCATTTTAAATTTAACATTTTAAATTTAAAATTCGTTTAGTTGGGGATTTGGTAGCCGAAGCCTTTAATTGTCTCTATAATTGTCTTACCTAATTTTTTTCTGAGGTTAGAAATATATACATCAAGTTTTGCATCTTCTTCAAATATCTGATCATTACCTCGAATTTCTTCTATGATTTCTGTCCTAGAAATAGTTCTTCCTTCTCTTTCCAAAAGATATTCTAATATCTGAAATTCTTTCAAGGTTGTCTTGATTTCTTTGCTATTCTTGAAGACCTTTTTTTGACTTCTATCGAGACGGATATTTTTATGTTCCAAAATATCTCTGGTGGGGATTCTCCTTACAACTGCACTAATTCTTGCATCGAGTTCTTTCAGATCAAAAGGTTTTACGATATAATCATCTGCTCCGCAAGCGAATCATTTCAACTTATCATCAAGTTCTCCCTTAGCGGTCGTCATAAGTATCGGAGTAGTTGGATTCTTTTTTCTGATATTTTTACATAATTCTATTCCATCCATTCATGGAAGCATGATATCCAAAATAATAACATCAAATTGATGATGTTTCATTATTTCCAAAGCATATAAGCCATTTTCAGCTCGCATAACTTCGTTATGTTCCAGCTCAAGATATTTTTTTATATTATTTCCGATAGTCTTATTGTCTTCGACAAGGAATATTTTCATGGGATAATGTATAATTTAAAATCAATACTATAAGATGTTCCTCCTTTACTGAAAGGAGGGGGACCCGCAGGGTGGAGGATTTTATTACTCATTGTAAAATCTCCCATCCGTAAATACGGATACCCCTGCCTGCGGCAGGCAGGTCCCTCTTTCAAATAAAGAGGGTACAAATAAAAAATAAACTAAAAGGTTATTGTACAAATAGTTCCCTTATTTACCTTACTATTCATCTCTATCGTTCGTCCATGTTTTTCTACGAGTAATTTCGTTAAATAAAGGCCTAATCCAAAGCTCTTCGTATCAGTTTTGGAACGATCAGCTTGCCAAAATCTCTCTCGTATATGTTCGAGATCGTTTGTTGAGATTCACTTCCCACTGTCTTTGATGATAAATCTTTTAGCATCTAGACTGATATCTATCGTTCATCATTCAGGCGTAAATTTATACGCGTTTTCCAAAATATTTTTTACAATGATGTTCCAACTTTCTTTGTTTATTTTTTTAGAAATATTTTTTTGTATATGAGTAGTGAGTGTAATATTTTTTCCTTGATAGATTTTTTGTACATCATTCACGATAGTTTCTGTACTTGTGCTCATATCTATCTGTTCTTTTTTCAATGTCTCTAAAGCTTCCAACTTGCTTATAGTTACCAATGTTTCCAAAAGTGCATTCATTCCTTTCAGCTGATGTTTGAGATTACTGAGTCCTTCTTCATACTTCTTGGTCTTATTCGCATAATCTATTTCTGTACTCATACTCATTAGTGGTGTCTTCAATTCATGTGAAGCATTCGTGACAAAATCTTTCAGACTCAAGGTCTGTTTATGTATTTTTTCCAAGACTTCATTAAATTTTTCACTGACTCTATTGATTTCATCATGAGGATGTCCGGAGATTTCTATTTTTTCATTGAGATTATCAATATGTACGTGATCGAGAAATCAGAGTAATTCATTAAGTTTTTTCAATGAAGTTTTTACAAAATAATGAGAAAGCAAATAAGCGATAGCTCAGAAGAGGAGCATCAAGTACAGACTAATCCAAATGAGATTTCTTTGTACAATTATATGTGGAGTAACATTCGTTATGACCAATTGATTTCAAACTTTTCTATACATGAAATACATATCATCGATTTTCGCGATAGATTTTCGTCGATGGGATTGTTCAAGCGTCTGTCATTCTTGGCTATTGATATCAAAGATTTCCAGTTCTGGTATTCTGTTTTTCCCTAACACCATTTTCTGCATCATCATTTGTCTAGGGGCAGGAGGAATCTGACCGTTTTGTCTGTTATACCAGCTTTGAAAAAATATTGCATTCGCCAATATACTAAACAGCAATACTTGCAACATAGTGAATAATGTGAATTTCAGACTAATCTGTGTAGACGTCTTAAGATCAGAAAATCTGAACGTGAAATGTGAAAACTTCGTTTTCAGATGTTTTATCATATCTTCAAAATATTTTTGCATGGTAGTAGTATATACTATAAAACAGTAACATTGTACTGATATACCTTAAATAAACATTAAATCGGCAATTACAAGGTATCAAAAAAACCGATCTCTTCAGACCGGTTTTTTAAAAATTATATTTAACACTTAGAACTTAACACTTAGCATTTATAATGTCTTATCAGTTACGATCTTACCTTTCATACATCCATTCAACGCATCTCTCTTGATTGCTTCAGCTCGGAAGTTTGCTAAGACTGTTGTAGACGTATATTTTACTCATCGATTTTCTAATAATCATTTCATTACGATATAACTTTCGCAGATGATATATTTGCTTGGATTAGTTGATTTTCCGATAAGTTTATTTGCATAAGCTGTTCTCCATTCATTGTAGTATGGGTTTTTGAAACTGACATACGTGAATGAGATATCTTTTTTAGTGATGAGAGGAACATTATATTTTTCAATAAGATAGAGTATTGCATCCATAATTTTCTGATTACCTATTGTTGTAGGAGCGATTGCATCAGGTTCATCAAGCGTATCTACTGATGTTCACAAAACTGTTCCTGTCTCTCCTTGTATGTCAGAGTCTGTATTCATTCCACTAAAGATATCTGAAGAAACTTCTTGTATTCATGTAGTATCTCATAATCCAGTTCCCAATACTGTTCATTCACCAGTAAATATATATTCATCGGTTGGAATTCTTTCTTGTCCTAGAAAATTTTGTCCTATATAATCTTGGAAAGTTGCACCAAAATCTCTATGTACTTGATAGAAATCATGAATCGTTAATCCGAGACTTACTATCAAAAGGATCAAATATATTTTTGTTCCTAGTAATTTCCAAAAGCTTTTGGTAATACGATGTTTGAATACCAATGTCAATGAAAGAAATACGATAAATCCAAGTACAAAAGCAAATAACAACATAATCTCTACAGCGGCACTATTATATTGAAACATAAAGAAAATGATGATTGCTACAACAAAGCTAATAATAGCTGGAAAAGTTAATTCTCACTTCTTTTTGCGTTCTTTAATTACAGCGCGGAAGTGATCATGGAAAGAAACTTTAGTTTCTTTGCTTGCTGCTGGCTTTGTTTCATATTCATGAACTTCTTTTTTTTCATCTTCTACGGTGCTATACAACATTCCAATCATAATAATTGCTATGAGATTAATTGCTCCCAATCGAAAAAAGTTTGCTTGTCATCGTAACACACCTATGATCAATGATTGTAAGACAAAAAAATAGATACTAAACAAAAGAAAAAGGTTTTTTTTCATAGTTTTTTGTGATTTTAAGTAAAAATGTCAACTTATTTTACCTATATATTTGTATATATATACAAAAGCAGGTATTTTTCAAGGTTAAAATTTGCAAATTTTATATAAAGAGATATACTTAAAAGTAATGATATAAGCTCTTTTTGACCTTTATTATACGCCTACAATATATGAAAAAACTTATCATTAGTGGAATTATTATGTATGCAAGTCTCTTAGTTGTCTGATATGCTCAGATGATAGTTCCTGATTCTCAAAATTATATTCTCAATGAAAATGATCAACAAGTACTCAATACTGAAAACATTGACGATCCACTCAGACAAGGAGCATATAATATAGTGACTCCAGAATGATGAGCAGCATTAAGTGGATTAGCTTCAACAGATACGGAGATTTCTAGTCATATTACTGCACAAAATAAAGTTATGACAGTCATCAAAAATCTTATAAATTATGCATTATGAATGGTAGCACTTATCGCTCTTGTGTACTTAATTTATCATGGATTTATGATTGTTACTGCAGCAGGTGATGAGACCCAATATAAAAATGGACTTAAATGAGTTAAATTCGCTGCTATAGCTATGGCAGGAATCGGAATGAGTCGACTTGTCGTTAGTGCCATATTCTGGCTAATTGCTTTAATGATTTGAACAGCTTAATACCCATGAAAACTACTACATGATCACAAAAAATTGCAAAATACATCCTCACTATTGTGGGAGTGGTTTTTGCTTTATGAACATTTATACCTGCGGTATCTTTAGGACAACAATTTTCTGATGCAGAATTTCCTTATGATATTAATTGACAAGAATATGATGCTAATACTGAAGTAACTACGACAGATTTTGCGACAGGAATTATTAGAGCAGATACACAAAATAGAACAAGTATATTACAGAGATTGACTGATTTTTTCAGACTAAGTAATACTGTATATAATCCTACGCTTGGTGATCCTAACAATACTTCTGTAGCCACAAATTATATCAAATGGATACTCAATATAATGCTAGGTCTTGTAAGTTTTCTTTCATTGGTGATGATCATATTTGCATTTTATCTCATCTTCTTTTCCAAAGGTGAAGATGGTGTCGCAAAAGCAAAAAAGATTCTTATTGGCGTGTGAATAGCCCTTGCAGTAATGTGATTATCGTGGTTTATTGCTAGCTTCTTCTTTGATTTATATAATACAGTAACAGTATAATTTTTATTTCTTTGTGATAACGGATGTTCTTGAATATGTGAGACAAAAACAAAATACAAAAACCCAAACACGAAAATCTCTTTAATACAGAGACTATGTTATCAATTTCAGAAATAAGAAATGATACAATTATTATGAAAGATGGAGGACTTAGATCTATACTTAGAATTAATGGAATAAATCTTGATCTCAAAAATGGTGAAGAACAACAAATAGTATTAGAACAATATAAAAAATTCTTAAACTGATTAGAATATCCTATTCAAATTCTTGTTCGTAATACATTCTTGGATCTTTCAAATTATCTTACGTATATCCAAGGAAATATAGATCCTATAGAAAATCCAGTATTAAAATCACAAGGTGAGGCATATTATAAATTTCTACAAAATATTGATATGCAACAATGATTGATTTATAATAAAGAATTCTATATCATAGTTCCTTATTATGAAGGAGAACAAGATAAAACACAGATTCAAAGATCACGATGGGGAAAACTACTTGATGTGCTTAATGCAAAAGATAGTGTAGAAAAGGTTGTTCAAAGATACAGACAATTTCTCAAAGGAAGAAATATGCTTGATACAAGAGTAAATCTTATTATCGATGGTCTCAATGGTATGGGAATCGGTGCAGAAAAAATAACTACCTCAGATATTATTAGTCTTATCTTCCGTTGTTATAATCCACTACTTCACAGTTCTCAAGCATCAATAACTAAATAAATTTTAGTGACCAGTCATCGCGAGTCCGTTTAGGCGGACGTGGCGATCTAGTAATAGATTGCTTCGTCATTATATTCCTCGCAATGACGTTAATAAAAAAATCTCCACCGTGGTGGAGATTTTTTCTTTATGTTTTTTTGTTTCGTTACTAAAGTTTCATATCCAAATCATATTTTTTATCTTCACAGTATTTTTTTGCTTTTGCATACAATTCGTCACATTTTCCTGTTCGTTCTTGTTGACCTTCATTTCTATCAATCATTTCTTGATACCATACCTTTCTTCTTTCAATTTCACGTAATGAAGCGATACTTACTATTTCATCATTTGTAATAGCCATTCCTGCACAACTGATTCCCATGTCAGTAGGGGACTGGTATTTCACCATATAATTTTTATGGTTTACGATTTTTTTCGCGATAGACATAACGATATCAAAAGCTTCTACGTCTCTGTTATAATTTACAGAATCTTGTCCGTACGCTTTCTTATGGTAGCTATCCATCATATTATAATCACCGATATCTACGGTCGCAGCTTCATACGCTAAGTTCACCGGATGTTCGAGTGCGATATTCCAGATAGGGAATGTTTCATATTTTGCGTATCCAGATTTTACATCAATCTGATGATCGAGATAAATTTGTCCGAGACAGGTCGACATTTTTCCACTGCTGGAAGCAGCTCCTGTCACCAATATTAAATTCTTCGTCAATGGAATATGATCATCATTACCAAATCCATCTTCGCTGAGAATCAAATCCGTGTTGTGAGGATATCAGGTTATCTTATATCTTTCTCGTACTCTATATTGTTTCCTTTGAAAGTCTTTTTCAAATTCAAGAATTACATCAAACATATTTCCTACATCGATATTGTTGATTACGATATGTGGTTTGATTCAAATATTTTTTTCTATATTTCTAATAAGTTGATATACATAATCTTTGTAATCGATGTTTTGATTGCTCAATTGTCTATTAGATATGATATCTGTAGCATTTACACAAAATAATATTTCTGCCTGACCTTTCAACGATTCAAATATTTTTCTTTTTGATTCTTGATCAAATCCTGGTAAAACTCTTGCTGCATGCGTATCATTCATAAATTTTCCACCAATCTCTAAATAGAGTCTTCAACCAGAAAAATTAGCAATTCTATCAAGAATTTTTTCTTTTTGAAGTCTAATATATTTTTCACCATCAAATCCGTGTTTTTTGTAGTTGATGATATCGGTAGAATTGATTGTATTCATATCGCAAAACACAAAATAAATTGATTACTTAATTGTAATCGCTTTTTCATAATTTTGCAAATTATATCTGTGGAAATGCTATATTCCCTTGCGTTTTAGAAAAAATATGGTGTTATTTAGCCATTTTTACAGAATATTGTCATAAGAGAATCTATTTAGCGAGTTTACCCTCATCCAACCTAATAACATCATCAGCAAACTTTAATATATTTTTATCATGTTCGATCATAAGAATAGTATCACCCTTATCCAAAAATTCTTTGATCACTTTCAATAATTTTACGATATCCTCAGAATGAAGTCCGACCGTTGGTTCATCTAAGAAGTACATGGTATGTCCTTTATAAGTTTTTAATAAGTGTTTAACTAATTTTAATCTCTGACTTTCCCCACCGGAAAGCATATGCGCAGGCTGTCCCATCCTCAAGTATCCAAGTCCAATATCTGCCATAAGTTGTAAATCTTCGTGGACATTATCAATCTCAGAAAAAAATTCTAAGGCATCACTAATATACATTCATAATACTTCAGAGATTGTTTTTCCTCTTCGTTTGATTGCCAATATTTCTGTCTTATATCTTTTTCCATGACAGAGTTCACAGTGGATATAGGTGTCAGGCAAAAATTGTAATTCTACTTTTTTGTATCCATATCCGTCACATGCAGGACATGCTCATTTCTTTGAATTGAAACTATAATACCTCGCATTAAATCAGAGATATTTACTATCAGTTGTTCCCGCATACAATTGTCTGATATGATCAAAGGTACCGATGAATGTTGCAGGACATGATCTTGGAGTTTTTCAGATACTTGTCTGATCTACATAGATAGTATTTTTGATTTCTTCATGACCGATGATAGTTTCTACACCCAAGTCATTATGAAATTCTTGGAGTGCTAAACTTTCATAGTGCTCATATTTTTCTTTATTCATAACGGGTGCAGCAAGGATATCTTGTCGATTCCATCATTGTTTCAAAAGTGCCAATCTGATAAAACTTTGAATAAATTTTTGCTTATCATTTAAAAATTTAAACAATGTCGTATACATGAGTGTTGTTTTTCCCGCTCCTGAAGGTCAAGTTATAATCGTAAATGTTCATAATCTTATCTGAACATCAATATCTTTCAGATTGTGTTTCGATGCTTTTTTTATCTTGATGACATTATTGCTTGGCGTATGTTCAAAATTTATTGATACTTTTTTCTTACCGAGAATATATTGTGCAGTCAAAGTATTGGACTTTAAAAAGTCGTCATAGGTACCATTAAACATCAGGTTACCACCGAAATCTCCAGCTCCTGGTCAAATCTCAACTACTCGGTCAGATTCCTTAATAAATTCTTCATTATGTTCTACGACGATAATAGTATTTCACATTTCTCTCAATTTTTTGATTGCAACTATCGCTCTTTTGATTTCTCTGTCATCGAGTCCAATCGTCGGTTCGTCGAGCACATAAATGATTCCTGTCAGTTTATTTCCTAGTTGTTTTGCTAGTCTTAGTCTTTGGATTTCTCAACCAGAAAGTGTATCTATTCATCTATGAAGGCTAAGATATCCAAGTCATAAATCTTGAATGGTTTTTGCTCTATCGTTGAGTGGATTAACAATTCTTTGGATTAATACTTGATCTTTTTTCGCATGCTCTTTATAGAGATCCATAAATGTAACCAAGTCATTGAGTGGCATTCTTTGGAGGTCGGCAATATTAAACTTCGTTACAGGTTGAAGGTTTCAAGTTTCAAGTTTCTTTTTACTTGTTCCCTGTTCCCTGCTCCCTGCTCCTTGTTTAAAAGTTAAAAATACATTTAAACTTTCTTTTTTGAGTTTTGTTCCATTACATTCATTACAAGATTTCATATCGAGCATCACTTGAAAATCTACCGTCAAAAGTCATTTTGCGTATTGATCTTTGATGATTTCTTCGATACCCTTATAATTCATGCTGATAAATTTTCCACCATAACTCACTCTAAGTAATTCATCATCTCCAAAAAGTACGACATGTTGAAATCGTTCTGGCAAATCTTTCCAGATTTTATCAGAATCAATACTGTATTTTTGTGCTAACTTCAAAAGTAATGATTGTCAGAGATTTGAGTCTCTTCGTGGTAAAATAGCTTTCATATATGGACTTGTAGGATCAAGCATTTTATCAAAATCTATCTGCAAGATTTCACCGATACCATGACAGGTAGAGCAGGCTCATTCTTGTCTGTTGGGAGAAAAATGCTGAGGTGTAAATTCAGGATACGTGATATTACAATCAGGACAATACATTTTGTCTGTAAACCATTGGATATCTCAAGAGTTTCAAGTTACAAGTTCCAGGTTTCAGGTTTTCTTTTTACTTGCTCCCTGCTCCCTGTTCTTTGTTTTTTCAGTGATATAGATTCCGAGTTTTTTAAACTCTGCCAATATTTTGATAATATCTTCTTTTAGTCTTCCAAGTTTTGAATCTTCTACGGTGACACGATCATAGATTCCATAGGTGTTGATAGGAAAATATTCATCAGGAACATTAGGCGTCTCAAGGTAGAAATATTCTATTGGATCAAGGTTTCAAGTTTCAAGTTTCAAGTTTTTGCTTTTTTTATTTTGATCTTCATTTCCTGCTCCTTGCTCCTTGCTCCTTGTGTCTGCTACTAACAGGTAGCGTGTAAATCCCTTTCACTTTTCTACTTTATTTCTATTTTTTTTGACGAAATCATTGAGATCTTCTTTCTTTTCAAAACGACCAGACTCTTGTAAAAGATATATTTTCTGACTCATATAATTACTCTGAATCTCAGTCATGACCTGTTCGATTGTCTGCGGTTTGATTTCTTTTCCACAACCATAACAATAACTATCACCGAGCTTTGCATACAACAATCTCAAGTAATCATCAATCTCTGTAAGTGTTCCGACCGAGCTTCTTGAGTTACCTGCTTTCTTATTTTGTTCAATCGCTATCGCAGGAGAGAGTCCGCTACAATGATCGATTTCTGGTCTTTCTCACAAATTAAAAAATTGTCTCAAATAACTTGAAAGTGACTCAATATATCTATACTGTCCTTCTTTATAAATAGTATCGAAAGCAAGTGATGACTTTCCAGAACCAGAAACTCAGGTGATCGTAATCAGTTTATTTTTTGGAATCTCAATATCGATATTTCTGAGATTGTGTGTTTTGACTCCCTGGAAGGTGATTTTATTTTCCAGATTTTCTAAGTTTGCGATCATATGTTTTTCTACAGATTTTTTTGCCATGTGAAAGTTTTTTTTAGTCTTTTAAAATATGTTGTAGTCTTTGTATTGCTTTAGGCATATTTCTCATGCCTAGACCAACAGGATAGAATGTAGGATATACATTATAGGTATCATTTTTTACAGTCAAAAGTTCGTGGTCATTTTTTGTATATCCAGAGACCGTGACTTTTTTACCTAACAAAATAGAGCTTACTTGATTACCAAACGTAATAATATGTTGTGGCTTAATCTCATCGATTTCTGCGCAGATAAGATCAAGATATTCTTTGAAAATGCTATCTGGAAGAGGTCTTGCATCTGTCTGTGTGCATTTAGCAAGATTGCTGATATACGTATTATTGTCAGCAATTTCTTTATATACTTTCAGTGAAAATTGTTCCGTCCGATTGCTCGGTCTCATTTTTTGAATATGTTCAAATGTTATTTTTGAAACTACTCAGATAGCAGCAAGAAGTTTCCAGATGTTTTTAGTTCCGAGTCGAGGAGCGTGTATTCACTTCCATCATGGGATGCACGAGACATTTCTTCACGTAGGATTCATAAACAAAAGAAATATTTTTGGACGCTTGAGTTGTCCTGCACCATAGACCGAAAGCAGTGTTTTATCTCAATGAATATCTTGAAGTTTATCATATGTAGGAAATAATTTTGTAAGTTGTATATCTTTCATATCATATATAAAATTAAAATTCTGAAGCTTCGTCGAGGATAATTCTTTTATCAAATCATCCTGCTTTTTCATCTTTTTTCTGCATGATAACTTTGATTTCTTCTTCACTGATATTATAATATATCATAATCTCTTGGGTGATTTTAAGTACATCAGCCAATTCATTTTTTATCTCGTCGAGATTTTTTGTTTCATTAAGTTCTTTGGATTCTTCGACTAATTTTTCCTTAAGCTTAATTTCAAATTCTTCATTCCCTGCTATATGATGTTTTGCTGTTCCTCAATTATTTTCTATTTTTTCTATAATTTTATCTCTGATAAGTTTGTTATATACTATCATGGTTGTAGAATTCAGAATATAAAATTTATTTCCTGTCATTGCGATCCGCATAGGCGGAGAAGCAATCTTAGTTTATTTATTAGATTGCTTTGTCGTTTCACTCCTCGCAATGACAATAGTTCGTTTAGTAACTTGTTTTCAATTCCCAGTCCAATACTTTCAAAAATTTAGGCATCAATCCGTATCTCAATGCGCCAGTAAATCCAGTTCCATAGCCATCATACAGATAATGTGGATTTATTGGATTGACGATATTTCATGAAATTAATCCGCCATTATACAGTCCTGCATGATTCACGAGTCCCGTCCAATCGGTTCAGGTATACGTGAGATTGATTCAGAGTTTAGTTTTATATTGAAGATGTTTTGCTTTAGAAAAGTTGATAAAATCTTGAATGGTTTTTAGAAATGTAGCTTCAGTTATTTGACCAGTTCCATAATCCTTACTGATAATCTGGAAAGGACCATCGCCGTTGGCGGGCATATAATAGCCACAGTTTACTTCTCTATATCGCGTCGCGATCGTCAACGCAGTCGGGAAATTATTCGCGAAACTTATAGTGTCCATCGTATTATACCAACCTGTACAACTATCTACTGTCGTAATATTTTGGCTAAATCAACTGATATATTGATTTACAAAATCTTGTTTATTTATTTTAGAAAGTAATTTTACTTTCATTTTTTCTGTATTCACCTGGGTGATAAGATGGAGTCCAAGTTCGTTCAAATAATAATTCAATGCTTCTTGTCCAGAAAACTGCTCCTGTAGAGTTTTGAGTTGAGCATAAAAATCCCACTTGTCTTTTACATTACCTGTGGTGATGGCATCAAATTGTGTTTTAAGTAATCTAATTTGTGTAATATCTTGGCTTGTTGGTTGATACGTTGCACTGACAAATCCAAAGAAAAGTCCAATGACAACTAGAGAAAGAAGAAAGTTTTTCATCGTAAAAACATTACTATATAAATTTATCCCAACATAACGTTGAGTCCATTATTCAATATAATATTCTGTAAAAGTGTTGCAAGGAGAAATGTAAAAACCCCACACTAGTGTGGGGTTGATTTAAGGAGAAATATTATTTTATTTCGTAGCTTCTGGTTTCTCGTTAGCGTAGAATCTTATACTCTTGAGTGTTTCATAAGTAAGGCCTTTATCACTACTTGGTTTATCAGCATGTTTATCACCTCACATATTATTATAAATCTTAAATGCGTTAGTAATACCACTACCATCTTTTTGATTGAGATACTCTGCAAAAGCTGATTCCTTACCAGATTCAGGTATAAATGATCATGTAAGTCCAAGTTCTTTGGCATACGCTTGATTTCCTAGTGTTTTTTGAAGTGAAGATTCTCGTGTAGTATTTCAAAGTGATAATCATCATTCTCTATTTACTCACAAATCTCTTGATGTGCTCATAAAATCTGTTCATGATTTTGTAGTATTTAGTTTATCATAATCTGCAGGGGTTCGTGATGGTTGCATACCAAGAAATTTTTGATTTACATATGCATCAAATTCTTGTTCTGCTTTAGAAAAGTTTCAATCAGGACTCATGCCTAATCATCACAAAGCCTTGTTTTTAGTTTGTGTACTAAATGATTTCATAGCATTGAGTGATGCTCATCATTTAAATGGAAGTATAGGAGCTGATTTTGCTATATCTTCCACGTTCTTGATAAGATTTTTCATAACACCTTCGATAGGTCATCATCCTATAGTGAGTGAAAGTTTCACTAATCATCGCATAATAAATATAGACAACAAAAGCATGATAATCATACTAAATGCATTTTGTCCTGCATCAATAAATCCTTTTCATAATAAATCTGTTTGATCTAATGATACGCTTGTTACTCATCCTACTGATAAAATAGATGTATTATCTCAACTCATTGTAAGACTTACTCCATTGAGATCATTTTCTCGCTGTGCTCATCATCATGCTCGCATACCATTTCGCATACTCAAGATAACTATAAGCATCATGGATATACTAGCTACAAAAATAACTGGCTTGAATATAACAGCCAAGAGATTGGGGATACTAAATAATTTTCCCAATCATCCATCTCAAATTTTAATTTCAAATAATTTTATGATGACAAGAAATGGTGAGCCTACAATAAATATCCACAAAAGTCATATCCTAATGACATTAGCTATAACGAGCAATATCAATCATATAGTAAAAAAGAACAATAAAATAAATCTTAGTAAAAATTCTAGTGTAACTGTTGCTGCTTTTTTCGACATATCAATCGATGAATAGTTTTGAAATTTAAATATTCACATTCCCAAAAAGATAAATGGTCAACTTACAGATTTATAGGTTGGCATCATATTATCTCGAATTTGTTTATCATTTGCTATTGCTCATTGAGCAGTTTCTCGAACAGGAACTATTCCTGTATTGACGATTATTCTTTTTCCTTTAAATTTTGTTATAGCAGCATCCATATTATTTTTCAGACTTGTATCATTTTTAAGAAAAGACATAGGAAATGCACTCACTGCAGTAGTAGTTATCGTAGAAACATCAATCGCTGCACCCATAAGAAACCAACTTGCTTGAATAATTATTCCCGCTACCAAAGTATTGGTGATTATTTTTTTAATATCTATAGCTTTTTTGCCTATCAAGCCTTCGACAATAGATCAAAGAATAAGTGCTATCAATGTAAAGTTAGCAAAATTTTTCATAATATTTCGAATTTTCCAGAGATAGATATCCATATGGAGAAAAGCTCCATAGACAAAATCATTGGTCATAAGTTTCCCTGCAATGATTGCTAGGACTATCCACAATCGTGAAAAAAGTCCAAGCGCATTATTCAATCATTCCTTGAGTGATTCTAATCCTTCATCTGCTTGAATATTTTGTGCATATGTAGGAAGGACAAAGAAAAATCAAACAATACAAATCACTCCAACGGTTTTGACTGTCGTTGGGTGAAGTATAAATTTCATGATTTTTCTTATATTCATAGAGTTTAGATAAGGTAAAGGTTATTTAATTTTTGGAATTTCTGTGGCTGTATATGTAAAGTTTGTTTTAGTTGTTGGATCTTGTATTTGAGTAACAGTATATGTTTTGTCACCAATTGTTTGTATATAAGTACCTCATTTTGCCGCAGTGAAATATGTTTGAATATTAGCCTTATCTGTTCATGTAGCAGTATTAAAGAATCCTTCAATCTCAGCTGTATTTTTTATTGTTTTAGTTCAAACAAATGTATCTAAAGCTGTTTTTGCAGCTGTTGTTTTATTTGCTGTTTCAGCTACTGAAAACCAATCGTCTTTTAGACCACTCGCTAAAGCTATTTGTGCGATTAATGCATCTTTTTCTTTCTGTGGTGTAGTATCTGGTAGTTTGGAAACTATATCATACAAGGCAGATGTACTGCCACTAAGTACGGCACCAACATTTGTTGATTCAACTCATAATTTTTGTACTCAGGTTTTAATGTCTTCTTGTGATGCACCTATTTTAATAAAGGATTTTCCTTGATCCGTACTAATTCTTGTCGGAATAGTTGTATCAGTTGGTCATTGTCATAACCATTCACTTACGTGTGCTTCTTGAGTACGGTTGAGATCTCTAACATAGGTATCTGGCACACGACCAATAACATTACTCATACTACCAACACCGACTCATTGGCCACCCGCACCAATCGGCAAGATAGGAAGAGTTTGGAACATATTGCTTCAGAAATTTTGTACACCTTGACCAATTTTCTTTCCAAGTGCATTAGCTTTTATAGCTGCGAAGACAACCATCCACATAAGCCCTATAGCAAAGAAGTTTACGATGAGCCAAGAAAACCAATCCATAGCTTCTCACCAAGGTAGTTTACTAAATTCTATCTCTGTCATTTCCATAACATTGACAGCATCACGTCATTCTGGTGCATCTATTTGTTGAATACCAATTGATTCATGGAGAGCAGCACTGGTATCAGGAGATTTAAATCCATTGACAAGCGCAGTCATAAAAATCAGTGAAATACTCAATGCTGCAACCGTTACCACAGGAGCAAAAACAATTCCTATGACGGCTTTTATACTAAGATATTCATCTAATCATTCCATTTTTATAAAATCTTTGAAGCTTTCTTTGAGGACAATAAATGGCGAAGCTACGATATACAATCGCAGAATTCCTATCCTTGCAATCAAGACAAGCGCCAATGCAATGAGCGGAAAAAATAACGCTATCGCTATAGCTGTCTTAATGATAAAAATTCCTGAGGTCTCTCAGATACTTGCAGTACTATCATCAGTAAGTTGTGTAAAATTGAGGAGCGAAGCATAGATAGTTACCAGTGGTCATACAAATCATTTGGATTTTTTGATTAGGGTACCGATAGTGACAGAATCACTTGCATCAAAAAGAGATTTTCACATTGCGATTCATACAACTGATCATGTACCAAGATTTAGTATTTCAGATAATACTCATGTTGATGTCGTATGATCGTTTTGCCATCATGTATGCGTCGTGAGTTTATCTATCATAGCATTATATCATCATTTACTATTTTTCCAATCCGGAGTAGTATCACCATTACCATTTGGTACCAATGCCAATATAGCGTCCATAAATTCATCTTCTTTCCGCATCACTAATTTACTTCCATTGAGTACACATACTTCATATGATTGATATTGAGGATCTCCTTCAAATTTTTCTACATTTCTAAATTTTGGATCTCAATCTTTTCTTCAGATAACATAAGAATACATTACATTACATTCAGAGATTTTTAGTAATTTTCAGTTATACGTGGTAGAGTACCATACTGAAAAATCTCATTTCTTATTAAGAAGATCAAACTTATTGAGATCGATAGAACTATTTACAGATAATATTTTTTGTTTACCCATATCAGTGTCTTTGAGTACGCTGAGAGGAAGTCCTCCTACAGCATAAGTTGCTATCGTAGAGACGTCGATAAGTGCAGCCAAGAGAAACCAACTTGCTTGGATAAGTATTCCAGCAATCAGTGTTGTCTTGATGATTCCTAGCGGTGATTTTTCATCTTTGACTGATCAGCCTCAGCTATTGGTGAGGATACTTTTTATAATCGCAAAAAGCACCATAAATCACAGTGTGAAATTAGCAAAGTTTTTCATCATATTCCAAAACTGCCAGAGTGGTGCATCAAGATCAAAAATAGACGCATAGACAAGTGTATTATCCAATGCAAGTCATGCAATAACCAAAAGTGGCCAGAGGAGGAGATACATTACTTTGAGAACAAGATTGAGTATTTCCCAGACACTCATCGTATCAATAGGTGAAGTTCCTGCTGTTGAAGCTGCTGAGTTAGTATCTGCTTGTGCATGAACTTGTTCACCTACGCTCATACTCACGGATCAATCCATTCATACATGTCCATTCAAGAAAATTCCTGAAAATCATATGATGATCAGTACTCAGAGAATTTTTTTAGTTATGTTTGATCGTAGTCGTTTCATGTTAAATCACTAATGATTAAATGGTTACAAGTTTCAGGTTTCAAGTTGCAAGTTATTTCTCTTGCTTCCTGTAACTTGTTACCTGCTCCTTGGTTCTTATAGAAAATTATATCCTCAAACCTCCAAAACACCAAATAAATAGACACTTTGACCTTTAGTTAACTTGCAAAATTACCAAATTTATATATAAGATGGGTCCAAATCTAGTAAATATTTATTTTTAATGGTTTTCTGTATGTTATTTCTCAATATCTCTAGTGATCAGGTTCATCTTCTTGATGATCAAAATGAACACTTTCTTGAACGTAATGGTATAGAAAATTCTTTATGACCAATTCTTTTGGAATATACCCAAAGTCATCCAGTAGAAACGCTTTTTCTTCTCAATGGCCCAGGTGGATTTACCAATCTCAGAGTAGGTACTTTGACGATCAATACGCTAAATACATTATTGGAACACGATACGGGGACGTTTATTCCGGTCGCTTCCATCACCAAGATGGATCTCTATTCGTACGCTCATCAGCAAGGACGATTGCCAAGATATGGAGTCATATATATCGGACAAAAACACAATGTTTGGTTATGTGATTTCCAAGAACATACTCACAAACAAATAACCTTAGAAGAGGTAGAATATTCTGATGATACATTCACCGATTTTGTTCGCGATCCCTATCGGCCAAATACCGAACATATGATCTACTTTTCTATGAATAACAACACACTCTATCTTCAGCACAATAATAATTCATACGACATACAGCTTTGAAATCTTCGCATACCGTTGACGATGACTGTTCAGCCAGAATACATGATACAACCAACTTTAAACTAAAAGTGCTAAATGCTAAATGTTAAGTGTTAAATAAAAAAATTCTTTCACTTAGAACTTAAAACTTAGCACTTAACATTAAAATTTTAATTATTTAAAATTTAGTTATGCAAACAAATCATCGCAAAACCAAAACTATTCTCGGTATTGATCGAGGTACAAAATATATCGGTTTAGCATACGCACTTCCAAATAGTAGTGTGATTTTCCCAGTTGGATTTATTCTCAACGATAAGATGATGTATTTCAATATCGCTGGTATTATAGAAAAACATAATGTATCAAAAATTATGCTTGGACGACCTAGTAAACAAAAAGATATTCAAGCAAAAATTCAAGCATTTATAAAAAGTCTCGGATATATTATCGAACATAGAGAGATAGAAATCCAACTTGTAGAAGAGGATTATACAAGTGTACAATCAGGAGAGATTATATCAAATACTGCCAACGATATGTGACTCAAATGAGATTTCAAAAAAAATGCCGCTGAAGATACTATCAGTGCTATGGTTATTCTTGAAAGAGGATTGAGAGACAGTAATCAAAATAAGGAAGAAAAAGTAGAAGTTACAACAGAATAGTTTTTTAATTGTCATTGCGAACGTAGTGAAGCAATCTTGAAATATTACTTAGATTGCTTCGTCATTTCATTCCTCGCAATGACCTTAGTCCACTTGTAATAATTCTATTTCATTGCTTCACTTTTTGAGCTTGTCCGTCGTGGCGAGTGAGACATTTTTTTTCATAAAAAATTTACTATAATTTTGTCATTGTTCAGTGTCTATGGGTAATTGAAATAAGAAGAGGATATGGTGAGTTCTCAAGTAATGAAGCAGCTTTTTAGTTTCTTCGTCCATAGCGAGAAAATCAGAAAAAATTACGATTGCTCTTCTTTGTTTCTTTTTTACTGTTGTTTGTAAAAATATATTCAACAATGATGTATATATTTTTTTTGTTTTTTTGACTGTAGCTAAAATGTCGTGTACATTATTTCTGATTTCATCTGTGTTTTTTCTGGTCATTTTTTCTACGAGTTTTGTCGTTCAAAGAAATCTCTGTTCCGGGGAAAAAAACGTGATGTTGATTTGTTGTTTTTGACAATACAAAACAATATCTTCGGCATAAGCAAGAACTTGCTTCTCATTTGATATTTTACCACCTCTTCGGTTATAATTTATATCAAAAAACATATCCAAGCTGAGAGACTTTTCTTGCTGGAAAATATTCGTGTAAAGTTCCTGATATTTTGCTGATAATTTTCGATTGATTTGTGATGCACTATCGCCGGCAGAATATTTTCTCATATCGACCTTGTCACTCCCAGATCATTTCATAATATGTTGAAAAACACCAAATCGTTTACCGACTATCGGTCTGGTGAGTTTGATGTTAAACTTTTTTTTCATATATAACGACTAAACGATTAAACGTGAAACCCTCGCAGACGTCACTCCCACTCCCTTACTACACCACGTCATTCCCGCGAAAGCGGGAATCCAGTTTGCTAAGTATGGATTCCCGATCAGGTCGGGAATGACGTCAAGGAGTGTGGAAATGACGTCGATTAAAAATTTTATTTATTTTAAGTTCTTTTTAACTTCTTCTTTATCACTCCATTTTCTTTTTCAGAAATTCGTCAATTGCATGGTCTCATGACCTTTTCCAGCAAACATGACTACGTCACCTTCTCTTGCTATATCACATGCAAATTTGATTGCAAATGTTCTTTCAGGGATGATGAAAAGATTTTTTCATTGAGTTTTATTTTTGATATTCATCGTCAATTGTTCAAGAATCTCGAGTCTATTTTCTGTATCCGGATCATCGTCTGTCGCAATCAGAATATCACTGTATTGATCTGCTATCTCTCCCATGATAGGTCTCTTGGTTTTGTCTCTATTTCCTGGTGCTCAGAAGAGTGTTATTAGTCTGCCATTTCATTTTATTTTATTTAAATAATCCAAAGTTTTTTCTAGTGCATCTGGTGTGTGAGCAAAATCTACAAAGTAATGTGTTCAGTTTTTTTCTATCTGTTCCATACGTCCAGTGACAGTTTCAAACTGTGCTATCGTTTGGATCACTTGTTCAACATTTACACCGATTTGTAATACCACACTGAGTACTGCCAAGATATTATAGACATTAAATTCACCGACCAATTTCGTTTTTACATCATATGACTTTCCAAGATAGGTGAATGAAAACATAGTTCCTGATGGCGATATTTTTATATTATCAGCTTTTAAACTTGATGATGCGATGATACTATAACTCAATTTTTTATCAAACGGCATATCTTCAAATCGTTGTCTTCCTATTTTATCATCAGCAGGAAATGCTGCATATTTATTCTGTTTTTTATTATTTAATACATATCTAAATAACTTTTCTTTTGCTTTCGCATAGCGTTCAAATGTTCCATGAAAATCCAAGTGATCATGCGTGATATTCGTCAATACCGCAAAGTCAAATTCGACTCCCTCAAATCTATATTGATTCAATCCATGAGATGATGCTTCAAGTACGGCAATTTTACATCATGAATCTTTAGCTGTTGCAAGAATAGATTGTAGATCAAAGACGTCGAGTGATGTCATTTTTTTATTATTTTCTAGATCTTGATCGCCGATTTTTATGTTCGCTGTACTAATCATAACTGTTTTAGAAACATGGTCATTCAATATTTTATGAATCAAATTCGCCGTAGTCGTCTTTCCATTCGTTCCTGTGACTCCGATAACGAAAAAATTCTTTGATGGATACCCATACATAATATTGGCAAGCTGTCCCATAAGTCTTTTTCGTAACTGATAGATGACACTATCTTTCAATAAGAAATACAGTTTATCATAGAAGGTTATTTTTTTAATCAGTGATTTTAACATAATAATTAATGCTAAGTGTTAAATGTTAAGTGCTAAGTGAATGTATTTGTATCGTTACATGCTATGGTAATATACAATAGTCCATAATATAATAAGTCATAAATTTAGAACTTAAAACTTAAAATTGTTTTTGAGTAGTCGTCATCCAATTATTGCTGCAGTTTCCGTTCTCAAAACTGTCTCTCCAAGTCCATGGGTATCGTATTTTGTTCATTCAAAGGTCTGATAGTCTCTGAATGTCAATCCACCTTCCGGTCAAATTAATCCGTAGATATGGTCAGATTTTTGGATCTTTGATGTTCCTGTTTGTTTATCGAAAACAACGAGCGGATTAGTTCCTACCAACTCTTTTGGATTGGTCGTAAAGAGCAATTCTGGCATGGTTCGTCCTCGTGATTGTTCAACCGCTTCCTTGATAATTTTTTGTAGTCTTCCTTCTTTGTTGGGATTCCATTCTTTGAGAATTGATCTTTCTGAAGGCCAAAATATAATTTGATCTAATCCACATTCGGTCAGTTTTTGTACGATTAATTCTGCTTTATCTCGCTTGTTTGGCATTGCAATAATCATACTTCTTTTCTGATTTGTGATATTATGAATCTGCTCAGAAACTATTGTTCATTCCAATATTTTATTATCCCAAACTTCTATACGAATTTCATATCTTGTTTTCTTATTTTCATTTTGAGAATTTTGTATCCAGATAATATCTCCTATACTAGCCCTGAGAACTTTTCTAAGTTGAGACAAAAGATCGATATCATTAATAACGATAATATTCTCTTTTTTTATATATTCAGTGACAAAAAGTTGCATAGGTTAGGTTACATAAAGAAATGGATATCAATTTTTTAGTATTTTGGCATGCTAATGCAAGAAAAGATTTTACTGAAAAGTCGCTTTTTGTATTTGAAATTTCCGGATTTTTCCGTAAATATAGACTATTTTATATTAAGACGATATTTTTGATGATACAATACGCTATCGATGCTATGAAAAATATTATTGCTCAGGGGTTTCATATGTCTCCATTTTTTATTATAATTATTGTTGGATGTATCATTCAAATTATCAAAGTTAGTATAGATATTATCAGATATAAACGCATATATACCGGACATATTTTCGCATCTGGATGATTTCCATCATTTCATAGTGGATTAGCAAGTAGCGTTACTATGTTAGTATGGTTAGAATATGGTTTAGATAGCACGTTTTTCGCAGTAGCATTTGCATTCAGTCTATTGTTCGCATATGACGCTATGAATCATAGATATGAAACATGACAACATGCACATTATATCAATGACTTAAGATCAGAACTTCAGGCCATTTTACAAAAAAAAGAACAAGGATTACTTAAAGAAAGAATCTGACATACTCCAATCGAAGTAGTATGAGGAATAATTTTCGGATCCGTATTGACGTATGTATTTTATTACATTTACTTTATCAAATAATTATAGGGTATGATAAAGTTTGTGGTTTCTAAGCCAGTAAAAAAAATACAAAGAACATATACACCTATCGATTCAGACAAGAAAAAAATTAAAGTCTGAGTTCGTTTTTTTTCTATAAAAATAATCCGAATCATATTTATTATATTTGCATTGATTTACTGATGATTCTTTTTGCTTAAAAGTTCTATTTTCAATCATCAATATGTTATCAAGAGAGTTTTATATAATTCAGGAGATATTGCATGGTACGATGATCCTTATCTCTACAAAAGCATAAATACATGGATAAAATGAGAAAATTATTATGTAGTAAATATGTATAAATCTAAAGTACTTGCAGATATCAAAAAAACATATCCTATGATTACCGATATAAATATAGAATATGTTTCATCAAATACAGTTTCTATAAAATTGGAATTTAGGCCTATCGATATGGTGATAAGAAATCAAGATGTAAGATTTGCGCTTATTGGGAGTACTTTATTACCAATATATTCATGAAACAAGTTGGCTCAAAATATAAAAATACTTGATTTGCCATGATATCTTAGTTGAATGAATCTGCTTTCTGGACTTTTTTATAGACAGTCAGCGACGGAATTAACGCAACAAATAGAACTTATTGCTCAATCATTTTCTGGACTCGATCATATAGAATATTTGCCGTGATGAGAAAGATCAATCGTATTTATTGATGGAAAAAAATTATATATCAGCAATTTAGGAGATATTCTTAATCAGATTAGAAATTATCAATTATTAAAAAAATATTACAAAGACTATTCACAACTCCAAGATATTGATTTATGAAGTTTAGAAAAAGATAAAATAATTGTAAGAAAAATATAAATATTTATTTGTAAAAAAAATACTATGAACGAAGAATTTATGAGAGAGGCAATCAAATTATCTCTAGAAAATATGCAAAAAAATGTATGAGGACCTTTTGGTGCAGTTATTGTCAAAGACGGTAAAATCGTATGAAGAGGCTGAAATCAAGTAACTTCAAGTAATGATCCGACAGCTCATGGTGAAGTAGTTGCTATCCGCGATGCGTGCAAAAATTTGTGAACATTTGATCTTCATGGGTGTGAAATCTATACCTCATGCGAACCATGTCCGATGTGTTATGGCGCGATTTCGCGAGCGAGAATTAGTAAGATGTACTATGCAAATACAGGAAAAGATGCAGCAGATATTTGATTCGATGATAGTGCATTCCAAGAAGATATCAAAAAAGAATTCACGCAGAGAAATATTCCCGTGGAACAAATATGTCACGATGAGGCATTAGAAGTGTTCAAAGCGTGGACAGCAAAACAAGACAAGATAGAATATTAGTCAATGAGCAAACCCCACTTACCCGACGTCATTCCGGATTTGATCCGGAATCCAGTTTACTTAGTGTGGATTCCCGCTTTCGCGGGAATGACGCTGAAACGATAGAGGGGTTGCTAAAAAATAAAAAAAATACCACCATCTTTCAATGTTTCCATCTCTCCATCTCTCCATCATTTAATCGTTTACCCTGTTATCATGTTCAAAAAAGACTTTCCGATATTCAAAAATAATCCATGATTGGTATTTTTGGACAATGGTGCATCGACACAAAAACCTCAATATGTTATTGATGGTGTTTCTGATTTTGTCGCTTCATCATATGCAAATATTCACAGAGGATTATATTCGCTTTCTGAAAAATCCGAAGAAGCATATCATCATTCCAAAGAGCTCGTAGGTGAATTACTCAACTGTAAAGCCAGCGAAATTATTTATACATACAATTCAACATACTGAATCAATCTTATCGCGCAATCACTTGTTGTTAGTAATATTCTCAAGGCGTGAGATGTAGTATTACTCGGAATACGAGAGCATCATGCAAATATTCTTCCACGACAGATTTTGGCAAAAACAAAAGGATTCACGATAGAATTTTTCAATATAAATGACGAATATGAGATCGACTGGAAAGATTTCGACAAGAAATATACTGATAACGTGAAAGTAGTTTCTGTTGCACAAGTTTCCAATGTTACGGGACAGATTTATGATGTTAAAAAAATAAAATCTAAACTTCGCGACGATACGTTTTTCCTCGTGGACGGTTCGCAATCAGTACCAAATTTCGCAGTTGACGTGCAAGATATCTGATGTGACTGTTTAGTATTCACGGGACATAAGATGTTAGCATATACAGGAATCTGAGCTATTTATCTCAAAAAAGAATGGATCAAAAAACTCACACCAATGATTCTCGGATGAGGAACGATAGAAGATGTAAGTATAGAATGACATACCTTAGCGGGAAATTCTGACAAATTCGAAGCTGGTACGCCAAATATTATTTGAGCTGTTTCGCTTTTGAAAGCGTTGGAATATATTAAATCAATCGGTGGTATGAAAACAGTTCGAGAACATGAACAAAAGCTTGTAAAATTATGTTTAGAAGGATTTACAAAATTCAAAGAAACCATAGAAATTCTCTGACCATTGACGACGGATAGAATAGCTGCATTTTCTTTCATACTCTCCGACAACGCAAATTTCAATAATATCGGAGAAATATTTGCCGAACAAAATATCGCAATTCGCTGTGGTGGTCACTGTGCATATCCACTTCACAAACGTTTCAAAAAATCATGAACCTGTAGAATGAGTGCTTACATCTACAACGATGAGGCAGATATTACTAAATTCTTCGATGTTTTAGCCAAAATAGTCTAGTTAATCTAATTTGTAAAATATGTCAAGTCTTCCTAGTGTTTAGGAAGGCTTTTTTTTGTAAAAAGAGCTGTTTCTGGGTATACTATTACTATATATTGCGACCTTTAAATTTTAGAGAAATAGTATGACTGATCAAAACAAAAATGTTGAGACCTTACAGACAGATGTAGATCAAGTTGCTGCAGATTTGATTGAAACTAAAAAACTGACTAACGAAACGCTCAAAAAATCTAAGGTTGAGGCAGCTGCCATCAAAGCTGAAGTTGCTGCAAATAAAGTAAAAACCGCCAAAGAAGATGCTACAAAAAAGCTTGAAGCACTTTCTGGTAAAACTGATGCAACATCAAAGCTAGAGATTATTAAACTTGAAACAGAAATAAAAAAATACGAAACTATGCTGACAGCATTAGATTTATCAAAGACAGATCTCGCGAAACTCAAGATTGGTGTTAAAATACCAGAAACTGAAAAAAAAGATGAAAAAGAAAAACCTTCTGATAAAGAAAATAAAAATCGATTCAAAAGACAACGAGATGGATTTAGTGATAAAACAGAAGAAAATCATATGCGAAAAAATACTGCTCGTGTTGCTTGAGGGATAGGGGTAGCAGTACTAGCATACAAGTGACTTAAAGCGCTTTTTGGTCGAGGTAAAAATAAAAAAGAGAAAAAAGAATCCGACGATAAAGATGAAGAAAAAAAATCACCATGGAAGAAAATATTAATCTGACTCGGTATCTGAGTGGGTTGAATTTTGGCTTGGAAAAATCGAGATAAGATAAAAGATTTCTTTGGAAATTTATTTTGAAAAGAAGATAAAGATAAGACTCCAGAAGAAAAATTATCATGATCTTATGATAATCTTTCTGAAAGTATGAAAACAAAATATAGAGAAACATGAGATGATGTGGATCAATATGCGTCTAGTAATGAATGATTTATTATTAATTTTTCTGATGATAAAAAAGATGATCAAGATAAAAAAGGAGCTATTTTATTTGGTTTAGATAAAGAAACTAAAAATTTATATGACTTTTCTACGAACAATACATTAGATTATATTCAAGATGAAACTACTGATGATATAGTCGATCATATTATAAATTGGTGAAAAGAAAAAATGTATAATCGTTTGGCTCCCTATCTTTCAAAGCTAGAATCATTTAAATGATTCGGTGCTAGTTTTTTGACTGATCCAGCTACGACATTAAAAGAATGGTTAAAGAGCTGAACTCCTGCAGAACGTGAAAAAGAATTAGCTTTGTTTTATAAAGAATATATGAATATAATTAATTACGTAGATGAAAAGAAAACGTTATTAACAGAAAGATTAGCAAAAGAAGAAATTATATGAAAAGAACGTATTAATGATGAAACTACAGTAAATGAACAAGATGCTATTAAAAATCTATTGGAAGATGATGTTTGGAAAGAAGGAAAGTTAAAATCATTGTTTCAATCATATACTTTGGCTGATCTGTCATCAATTGTAAAGGAATATAATATAAATGTCTCTGATGTATCACAAGAAACCGAAGATTTAAAAGAAGATCTTGAATATGAGGCTGATAAGTTGTTACAAAAGGATGAAGATTGAAGTACCGCACTTACTAGAGCAGAAGAAGATTTTGAAGATGGTAGTTTAGATGAAGATTCAAAAAAGGAATTGGTTGAATTATGTGAGGATTTTTTGGAAGATTGATTCTGAGAAAATAATAAATCATTTTTTGGTGCATATACTCATTTGATTACAGATATCTTTGCAGGAAATACTGAACTAGCAGAGAGCTTTTTAGAAAAAACTCAGTCTAAAAAAGCGATAGAAGAATTTAAGGCAATATTGACTGGATATATTCAAAAATTAAAGGTAGGAAATTTTAGCAAAGAGGACTTACAAAGTCTAAAACAACAAACAGAGACGTACATAAAAACAAAAAACCAATATGAACTTTCTATGAAAAAAATGGATAAAATGTCTAGCTGATTACATTTTGATCGAATGAAAGTATTAACATTACCATGGGATGCTATGAAAGATATGGGAAAGATATTTGGATATTGAAAAACAAATTCATGGCGAGAAAGAATCGGATATGGACTTGGTGGTTTTTATATGACAGGACAAACCTTATACATATGATCTAAATTAATACCTAAGGGTTCTTTAGTTGGCTCAATTGTAAAACCTATTGCTGGAGTTGCCGGTAAGGTTGGGATAAAAATAGGAGAACTGCCAGTAACCTTAACTCATGAAGCATTGAAATTAATTACCTGAAAAACTCATTTAACAAGCTGGTGATGGAGTAAATATTTGATGATTGATGCTACTCATCTCAATAAGATAGAAAAAGAGGCATTATTAAAAAATACATTTCTTCGTTGAGAGATTTCTGAATCTGGGGTAATGCGCGTTGTTAATAAATTAGAAATTTCCTCATGAGGTGGTAGTCTTCAAAATTTTGATGCAATACTAAAAAAACGATGATTAACTGACGCGAAACAAATAGAATTATTTAAAAAATATAGAGGCAATAAAGATTTAATTAAATTAATAATTAAAGAAAAACCCAACACAACGTTAGGTATTATCAAAAAGGTGCAGTATACATTTTACGATAGATTATTGAAATCACAAATAGATTTTGATCCTATCGCTTTAAGTAAGCTCCAAAAGATAGATAATCAATTACTGAAGATGACTACCGAATGAAGTAATGAAAAACTTTTTTGGGAAGTGTTTCTAAAAAATACCAAAACATTAGATAGTATTGAAGATTTTATGAAAAATAAAAAATTAATGTGATTACTTACTGAAGTAGGTAATACAAGCGCAGAACAGACAAAATTGGCACAAATTTTTGGAAAGCATTTCAATACATTCAAAAGTCAAAAAGAATTGGAATGATATTTGACCTTCCTTAAAAATCAGAAAAAGAATATTACAAATACCAATGAGTTTGTGCGCAATACTATAGGTAAACGAAATAAACTTAAAACTATGGATAGTGTTGCTCAGGCAAAATATATTGAAACGCAAAAAGTAAATATTTCTTTCCTAGATAAGCGTATAAATGCTATGAAGGATAATTTTAAAAAATCTGCTGAGACGTTAAGAAAACTTATTAAGAATAAAAAAACCCCTTACCCAACACAAGTTGAATCTACGGCCAAAGGATTGGAAGATATAGCTAAAGTTTCAAATGAAGAGCTTTCTTTGCTTGCGGAGTCTGAACGTATGTGAAATGGGGCATGGTTATCTGCCATGAGTAAAGACGCTACATTACTTAAAAAACTTTCTCCGTTATTTAAAAATAAAGAGTTCTTGAAAGAATTGAGTAGTGCTAAGACATCGGAAGCGGTGAAAGAACTTTTTGCATCAAAATGAATCAAGAATATTCCAGAAGAATTCGCGACAACATTATCAAAAACAACAAGCACAACAAAACTTATGGATACTATGAAATATGTAGAAAAATATGAATCATTAAGTAAAATTGGTAAGATATTCCAAAATCCTGCTATGAAATATGCTGGTAGAGTGTTGTGAAGAGTTTTGGTCGTAGGAACAATTGCTTTATGATGAGTATTGGCTTATGATAAATATCAAGAATGATCAAAACTCAAATTAACTAATAAAGAAAGAGGTACCCTTATGGAACAAGATGCGTTCGCTGATATAGCATTGACTGCCGCTTGAGCGTGTGCATTTATCCCAGGAATAGGATGGATAGCAGCATGAGCCATTCTTGTAGTGACGGGAATAGTTACTGTAGTTAAAGATAATGTAATAGATAAATTAAATAATTATACTAAAAATTATAAGGACTTTATAAATTCTACTCCTTTGTTAATAAAACAACATATATTGACTACTATACTTGGTTCATCTTGAGAAGATCGTGATTTTGGTGATTGGATGATATCAACTACTCCTAATTCAGAAAAGATAATTAAATATCTAGCTCAAAAAACATGATCAGAAGCAACCAAAGCATTGCTCTATACAGAAGAATGGAAAAAGAATCAATTAGCTATGATTGATATTGATGATACAGATCTGATAAATAAATTGGCTCTTGAGAATCCTCCTATTACTCGTGCACAGATAGCGGAAGCAAAAGATGTGGTAGAAAAGAATGTTCAGATAAAATATAAATATCTCAAGAAAAAATGTGGTACATATATGTTTGAATGAAAAGAATATATTAATGTAGAAAAAGTTGTGTCTGTAAATAAAATAAAAAATGAAAAATGAATGAAAGCATTGGATCAATTACTTCTTGAAGCTGAGTATGCTATTGTCAATCCAGAAGTATTCTGAAATCAGCAAAAGGTATTGCAACAAGAAAAGGAAATAAAAAATATTCTCATAAAGGATAAAGAAAAATTTATTCTCTTGGATAAATTATTTACTAAAGACTCATCGTCTTTGTTATATATGTATCGTTATATGAATCAATACGAGCAGCATCTACAACAATTTGGATTTGATGAGTCTGGTGTATGTATAGAATTTCAGTATGACATCATTACAGAAAATATGGAATACTTTGATAATTATATGAAATATAAAACGATAGAACAATGAATTGATATTGCCTTGTACTCTAGTTGATTTATGGAGCCAAATTATGTACTCACAAGAAATTTCTTTGTTTGATTCGCTTTGGATAAACCATTATCTGATAAGGAGGTATATAATTCATCTAATAAATTACAGACTATATTATATAGAATTGCTACTGAAGTTATCGGAGTTAAAATAAATAATTCTATGGAAGATATTAAAAATGTTTTCAATGAAAATAATGAGAAGATGTATGGAATATATTTTGATGATAATAAATTGAATGTTAATGGAAATTATTTCTCTGATACAGAATATATGTGAACTGATATTGCTACCGTGAAAAATATAAGAGCCGATATTCAGGAGCAAATCAAAGATAGTGATCTGATTGATATATGAACAGGTGATACTTATCTAAACAAAGAAATTGGTAATAAGTATCTTAAAATTATCGACCAAGAAATAGTAAGATAATAATATATTTATCTTGTTTCAAATGAGATGACAGAAGAAGTAAAAACAGACATACCAGTGAGTTGAGTAGATGATAAGGAGGCAGCAGTAGCTGATGCTACTACAGATATTTTGAAATTAAAAAAAGAATTAGCTGGTAAATATATAGATGAACTCAAGACACAAAAGGAATGATGACTTACGTGAATGATAATCTGAAAAGGAAATACACTCAAAGATTATCTTGTGTCTGAATGAATAGGGGATAAAATTATGGACAACATTAAATGATGATTTATGGAAAAATTTTTTACTTCCGTGGATACTCAATCATTCGTTATCGGTTGAGTAACCTACGCATCGATATTTGATTATCTCAAACCCATCAAAGAAAAAATTGATAATGCAAATACAAAGCAAGCACTTGATGATTTAGCAGCAGCGATACTCACAACGTCTGCAGTAGTTCCTCCAGTAATCTCAGCAAACAATCAAGTTCCTTCATGAGAAAATAATGTCGAATATAATGATACAACCAATAGAGAAAAAGTATTAACGTCGTTAAATAAGGTGGTAGAAAAAGATAAGACAAGCCCCATTAGATATACATGGTGAGGAAAAACAGATCCAGAAAAATGATTAGATTGTTCAGGATTGTTATATTATACTATTGATCAAGCAGGACTCACAATGCCTGGTGACTCTAGATCTATGTTTCAAACTTTCAATCCGAAAAAGCTAGAACTCAAAGAATGAACTCATCAAGTCACTACAGATGTTTCCGATATCAAGGAATGAGATGTTATTCGATGGAATAGTACAAATCCTGACTATCATCGAAGTACATGAGCTATCCCTAAGATAGAAAAAAATAATAAAGAATATCGTATCCACCATGTCGCTTTCATAAAAAAAATAGACACCGATACAGGTATCGTAACCGTAGTAGAATCTAACGGAGCTGAAGGAATAGTAGAAAGTAAAGTAGATATAGCAAAACAATTAACTTGAACCAACCATAAATCTGAACTCTATGTAGCTCATGTAAATTATGATAATTTACCAACAAAAGCGCCTACTATCACAGCAATAGCAGCCTAAATATCTTTGATGATTTTCTTAACAACTCAAATAACCTTAGTCTCATCGTACTTGTTTATTTCTACATTATCAAAAAACCTATTCACTGATTCCAAAAACCATTTTCCGTCTTGTTTGATGATTTTTTTTAATTTCGGAAGATCATTGTGAACTACAAATACATAATCATTAACATCATAACTTGGTTGTTGTTTAATCAAAATTAGATCACCATCTTGTATCTTTGGTTCCATACTATTTCCTTTTGCTCTCACAAAAAAACATTGACTGACATCTTTGACACCCAACATCGCTATCGTTGCAGGGATTTTTTCTTGAGAATATTCATCGATAACATTTTTTCATTTGTTTCCACATTGAGCAAATCCATAGATAGGAAGTTGAACGATATCATTCATATTATCCGTGACACTTTCTCTGATTAATCTATATCCTTGATCATCTTTTACAAAATATCATTTCAAAACTAATTGATTTAATTTATTCAAAACAGTTTGAGGATGTCCTGCTCAAATATTATTGGCAATTTCCCTCAAGGTGATTCATTCTTGATTCGTATTCTTTTTGAAGAAAGCGATGAGTGCTTTTTGAATGTTGTCTAATTCTTTCATGATATTATTAATTAAAAGATTAAAAGATTAAAAGATTAATAAGATTAAAATATTTTGTTATTTTGTTGTAAAGTTTCATTGTTTTCTATTATTTTCAAGATATTTAATAAATCAGGAAATCTTTTTAGATAATATAAGAGAGGTATTTTTAGATGTTTCAAAGTTTGATTGCTCTAGATATCAGACATTTAAAGCGATATATATTTGGTTTCTTACTTCACCACAGCTTCATTTCGCTATTTTCAAGAATCTAATAAACTCATTGTTGTTTTGTCTTTCAAATCCTTCTACAATATTACTACTAACAGAATTTGCCGCCCTTCTTATTTGATCCCTCAGTCAAAAATCTTTTTTGAATTCACTATGATTAGTGATTTGATAAATAAGCGTCGAAAGTTGTATTGCATCTTTCCAAATTTCCATGTCTTCGAATTGTGTAAATTTCATTTTCTTATTTTTTATCTACTAAATATCTACGTAATAATCTTTTAATTTTCACAATTTTTTAATCTTCATAATGTCGATTATATTTTTTCGTTTGACAGTGTCAAGTAAATTTTGACAAAATCAATGCTATTTTTGACAAGTTGAAAGATTATAGGCAAGCATACGAAAAAATTCTCTTGATTTTCTAAAAAAATTCGTTAATATTGATTTCGTTGATGAAAACATGTTCGAAAAATATGATTTACTTTCGTTGTACGATAGCTATCGTAAACTAAGTAAGGGTATATCGATCTTTCTATCACGATTAATTCAATCTGTTTTATAATCTTATCGTAGTATAGTATGGCAACAAAAAAACAAGAATTACAGGAAGCATTCAAGAGTATTGAAAAACAATTTGGAAAAGGTGCCATTATGAGAATGGGGGATAATGCAAATGTAGGTCTTGTAAGTACATTCCATAGTGGATCGTATGTACTTGATTTAATCCTTTGATGAGGATATCCAGAAGGAAGAGTTATAGAAATCTATGGACCAGAGTCATCTGGTAAAACTACTATCGCGCTTCATGCGATTGCTGAAATTCAAAAGAGAGGTGAGACATGTGCATTTATAGACGCAGAACATGCGCTTGATCCACAATACGCAAGAAAACTTGGTGTTGATGTTGATAATCTATTATTATCACAACCAGATTTTGGAGAACAAGCATTACAAATTGCTGAAGAGTTAGCAAAGACATGAGCAGTTAGATTAATTGTTATTGATTCAGTAGCAGCATTGGTTCCTAGAGCTGAAGTAGAAGGTGATATGGGAGATTCATATATGTGATTACAAGCAAGAATGATGTCCCAATGATTAAGAAAACTTTCTTCTGTCTTAGCAAAAAGTTGAACAACTTGTATATTTATCAATCAGATTCGTATGAAAATAGGAATAATGTTTGGTAATCCAGAAACTACTCCAGGAGGAAATGCGCTCAAGTTCTTTGCATCACAAAGAGTAGAGATTCGTAGAGGAGATAAATTACTCATAGACAAAGAACAAATTGGTTACTTAGCAAAAATTAAGATTGCAAAAAATAAAATCTCTGCACCGTTCAAGACAGCAGAATTACCAGTTAAACGAGGTATTGGATATGATAAGACAGCAGATATTGTAGAAGCTGCAACAATACTCAAATTGGTAGATAGAGCAGGAGCATTTTATACCTTTGGTAAACAAAAATTCCAAGGTAAAGAAAAATTCATAACTGCATTAGATAGCGATACAAAAACAAGAGCTAGTTTAGAAAAAGATATTCAGAACAAAGTTAAAGAAATGAGAATGGGAAAGAAAGTACTTGATGATGAAGCGCTTATTGCGGTAGAAAATGAAATAGAAGAAGAAGCAGCTGAAGCAATAGCTGAAGCAGGTGAAAGTTTATCATAGGTTTTGTTTAGCAACTTTAGCCTATTATATAAAAAAGTCCCGTAAATAGCGGGACTTTTTGCTAGACATAATTGTGAATACGTCATTGTGAATACGTCATTCTGAATTTATTTCAGAATCAATAATTTTACTAATAATCAATAAAACATATGAGGTGATGATATGTTTACATTATTACTAATAGGAGAAATTGAGTTCTTTATATTTGAGTTACTAATAATTTAATAAGAAGAATCTCAGAACATAAGGATAAAATTAATCCATGATTTTCATATAAATATGGTTTGAAATTATTGGTATATTATGAAGTATATGACAAAATTCGAGATGCCATACAGAGAGAAAAAAAATTAAAAAATTGGCACAGGGAACGAAAAATGAATCTTATTGAATCTTTTAATAAAGATTGGAAAGATCTATCTTACGATATATAAAAAATGGGTCCTGAAAAATCCTGAAACAAGTTCAGGACAGGACGAAAACATAAATAAATAATTTTTTTAAATGGGTCCTGAAATGAATTCAGGACGACCAAATAACTTATTTAACTTCTAAATCAAATTCACCGATTCTTGCTGTATCCATGGAGATAACTATGGCAGCTGTTCAGAATTTTTGACCGAGAATAGAAATATTTACCAATCCATTGTTTATCATTTGGATATTTGAAATGTCTGCTTGGAGAGAATCATTCGTTGAGAGGATAGTAAATGAAAATGGGAGTAAACCAGAATAAGGTTCTCCAGTTTTTTTATCTTTTATTTCAAGAGTAAGTGTTGCTACTTCGCCAAGTTTTAGTGGCATCTTAGAAACGAGTCTTATAGTTACATTATTTTGTGTCATGAAATGTTCTGCAATATCACTTAAGTTTTCAAACTCAAGGAGTAATTCCTTATTCACTGAACCTTGTGAAACTACCACAGGAACTGTTGGTACAACTACTGGTGTAGTTATTTGTATTGGTTGAGTTGGAGTTACTGGCGTAGTAGTCGGTGCGTTATGTGGTGGAGTAGGAATTACTACGGAAACTACCGGAGTGGTTGGAATTACTGTTGGTATTGTAGGAGTAACTGTTGGCACAACTAGTGGTGTATTTGGAATCGTTGGCATACTAAGAGATTCAGTTGGTACACTAAGAGATTCAGTTGGTACACTTGTTTTACTATTATAAATATAACATTTTACTTGTGCTGTCGTGAGATCTTCTCGACGATCAGACATTTGTCCTCTAGCTACTCGTGCCATATCTCTGACGATTATTTTTTTTAACGTTCTATCGTAGTGAAGAACTTTTCCTACGTGACCATAACTACCAAATCTTCATCCTGCATCATATACTACCAATGCTCACTGACTTGGAACTGATCAAATTTTATATCAGGTATCAGATGCATTTTTACATCGATCTACAGCGTTTCCTCATCGTGTTCTTTGTTGAGTTTTCGGATCAGTAAATGGAAAAAATTCTGGAGAAACTCTCGCTGCTCCATAGGTACAATATCATTTAGCAAAACTATTTTCTATCTCCATATCCATATTCCAGACAGAGATAATATTTCATAATTTAAGTGAGGCTGTTGGATTTTGCATTGCACTAAGTAAATGGTCTGCAGTTTCAGCAGCATTACTTCTATAAAGATCTTGATTGAGTCCTGTAAGATTAGTAAATCCAAATCATGTAAGAGTTACTATACAAATTACTACAAGTTCAAGAACATGAAAAAAATTGTGATGTGCATGATGGGTAACATGTAATACTTTATGCACATGTCTGTGAAAGTGTTTGCTTAGATGATGATGAATTTGTTCATGAAGAGCAAGTTTTTTTTTTCTTCTCATCGAGTTTTCACAAATAAAAGTTCTTACTTAATTATACTTACGGAAGTCGTTTTTGTCAAATTTTGAGGGACTTTTTTCTATTATGAAAATTTGATAAATCATTCAATGAAAGAAAGATTTCAAGAATGATAAATTAAATATTGAGGGACTTTTTTGTTTGCATTAAAACGCCAAAAAACTACAAAATAAGTATAATTTGATTTACGTTATTTTTTGATATATGAATAAACATATCTTATTTGTCCTAGACTATTATTTACCCCATAAAGGCTGATCGGAAACGGTATTTGAGGCAATTATTTCTCGTTTATTGACAAAAGGATATACAGTTTCTATTCTTGCAAGTTATCATGATTCCAAGATTTCGAGAGAAGAACACAAAGAATGACTCAATATCTATAGAGTTGGAAAAAGTAGAATCAGTTTTATGTTTTGGGCATTTTGGAAAGGAATTAAAATTTTAAGAAAACATAAAGATATTTCTCTTATTCATACAAGTACCTACGGAGGAGCTATCCCAGCATCATTACTTGGAAAATTTTTTCATAAAAGAGTGATTCTTACGGTACATGAGATTTTTTGAAAACTCTGGATGGCATACAAATGAATATGGAGAGGACGATTATACAAGCTTTTTGAAAAGGTTATTTTTTGGTTTCCTTATGATACATATCATTGTGTATCGTATTATACTATGAATTCTTTGAGACTAACTTATAGGATTTCAGACAAAAAACTTACGATGATTCATAACGGTGTAGATACCAATTTTCGAAATCCTGATGAAGTTTCTTCGTTCGATATTAGGACATGGAAAACAAATTATGGTCGAAGTAATAAATTTGTCATTACATATTACGGTCATGCAGGAAAATCTAAATGACTTGATTACTTAGTTCGTGCCTTGCCTGAGCTTGCTATGGTAGATGCAAAATTACTCTTTGTATTCAACCTCATTGACTCCAAAAGAACAAGATACATTAAAGAAAAAATACAAAAATTACATCTCTGATCTTCTGTTCAAATATTCGATGGCTTCGAAAAAAACGAACTTCGTACATTAGTTGCGAGCTCCGACATGATTGTTGCTCCGTCATTATCTGAGTGATTTGGTTCTGTTCATACAGAAAGTGTAGCGATGAAAAAACCACTTCTCACGACTTATATTGCATCTATACCGGAAGTCGTTCGAGGCAATGTAAAGTTTATTTCGCCCACATCCAAAAGAGAGATTATTCATGCAATTCTGGAACGCGATTCTCGAATATGAAATCCAGAATATACGATTCCATACAAAGAGTTTTCTCGGAATACAACCGTCAAAGAATTAATCAAAATATATCGTTAAAAATTAATGAAAAATGAATAGTGAAAAGTGAAAAATGTTGGATTTTGTCTTATTAAGAACTATTGTATATTACAATAGTATATAATACTACGATTCCAACATTATTCATTATTAATTTTTAATTTTTAATTATTTTAAAAGTTTATCTAAGGTTTGAATTGTGAATATATTCTTTCACTGCTTCTAAGCTATCAAAATATCTTTCTACCGTAAAGGTATATGATGAATATTGTCCTTCAGTGGTTTTAAAGAAGTAGAATACTTTTCGGTTCGGAGCTGTATATGCAGATGTTTGTCGTGTTCCATCTATAGAGATACGTCACCATCGTGCTTTGATAGTTTTAGCATTTAGATAACTTGATCCCATAGGATTATTTCTATCAATATCATACTTTAATACATCTAGTGTAGGATAATATTTTGGAGTAATAAAGTTACTTGATGTAAATTTCTTTATAGAATCATAGGTAATTTTATATTTTTTACCATTTGGTGCTGTATAGACTCCATTGATTATTCGTGAAGTATTTTCTATATCTAAACCTGTTGTTACCTCATTACCATTATATTGATCAGCAAGATCATAAAGGTATTGTAACGCTTCGCGTCTATTAACATCATCAACACTTGTTCCTAATCAATCTATCTTGCTTTGGATCATTACCATAAATGAATTGAAAAATTCTATCTCTTTGTCTCCAGCATATAAATCTCTCAATGCTTCGAAGATTGCTATAATTTGTAATCTTTCTGTACTAGAAAGATTGGTTGATATATTATCATTGTTGATATTATCATTTTCTGTAGTAATACTGAAAATAGCAGAAACTCATCCAATAGTAAGTGTACTTGATACCAAAGTATTATAATTAATACTAGAATTCATTTCTATTTTTACTGTCCAACCATTTTGTACATATCCAGTTGTTCCTACCATAGTACCACTAATAAACAATGCTCAAGCGGTGATACTCGCAAGTACAGGAGTATTTGCAGCTAATCAATTAATAGTAATAGTATTAGATCCATAGATCTGATTTGTATTTGCGCTTGTAATAGTATTGAAACTAAACGCATCTGGTGTAGTATCAACAACACCACTATATTCAAATGATTGCATAACCGTTGTTCATGTATTTCCTAATTTATCCATTACAGTAACATATCGATAATATGTTCATGGACTTCAAAGTGCATTATTAGCAACATTAGCATATGTAGTACTAGCATTAGTAAATCATGATTTAACTACGCTAGCATATATTCCTGTAGAGAGAACGAAATATTGAAATCCAGAAGTACCTATTCATGCATCAAGAGAATCTGACCAATCAAGTGTAAATGCTCCTGTAGCAACCCCACCACTAGCAGGTGTAATAAGTGTTGGTAGAGATGGTGCGGTAGTATCTAAGCGTACAGTAAAATTCTGTCCTGTAGTATCGACACCATCAGTCACTTGAAGATTAATATTTTTGATTCCATCACCAGTCAAATATAAATTACCAGTTGTTCCTCCATTTACTGATCCTGTAAGTGGAGTACCAACAAAATCACCACTGAATGAATAAGTAGCTAATTTATTTGTTCGAAAATAAATAGATATATAGTCTTTCGTATATCGTGCAGCATTATATTGGAGATTAGCTGTAGACATAGTCATTGTAGGCATAAGTGGTGTAGTAATGTCAAATGTGGATGGTGTACTTGCATAAGTATTTCATGCACGATCAGTAATCATTACATACCATGTATATGTTCAGTTTGGTAAAACTATAAGATAATTCGTACTACCTGTAGTAATAGTATGAATCTCTGTACCTGTCACATAAAGTGTATATCCAGAAATCATAATATTATCATATCAAGATCGTGTGAAATTAATATTACTTGTTGTATTAATAGTAAGTCCAGTTGTAGGATAGTTACCTGTAACGATTGGATTGGTAGTATCTATAGTAAACATCATACCAGTAGCATTACCAGCAAGATCACTTACTATAAATGTATATGTTGCATCTCCTGTGATAAGCGTTCCACTAGCATATCAGCTACCATTCAAAGTAGCTCC